>NZ_JBAWDE010000353.1:0-39184 GCF_049590575.1 Pseudomonas sp. | reverse complement strand
CAGCAGCACGCGCATGCCGAAGGCTTCGGCCAGGCGCGCCACGGCGCCGCCGAGTTCGCCATGGCCGAGCAGGCCCAGGGTTTTGCCCTCCAGCTCGACAATCGGGTGGTCCAGCAGGCAGAACTGCTTGGCCTCCTGCCATTTGCCGGCCGTCACATCGCGCTGATAGTCCTTCAAGCGCGTCGCCAGGTTGAGCAGCAGCATGATCGTGTGCTGCGCCACCGACGGCGTGCCGTAGCCCTGGCAGTTGCTCACGGTGATGCCATGGGCGCGGGCGGCGGCGAGGTCGACGTTGTTGGTACCGGTGGCCGACACGAGGATCAGCTTGAGCTCGGGGCACGCTTCGAGGGTTTCAGTATTGAGCGCGATTTTATTGCTGATGACTACATCGGCGCCTTGCACGCGTTCCACCACATTCTGCGGCGTGGTATCGGAGAACAACTGGAGATCGCTGAAGCTGTTGCGCAGCTCGCTGAGGTCGAGGTCCCCCAGGTCAAGGGATGGGTGATCAAGGAAGACGGCGCGGCGATTGTTCGTCATCAACTGTACCTTTTGCGACTGGGTTCGAAGGCGTAATCTGCCGAGCCTATCAGATGAAATAATCAGTTACTTAATGGAGTGAGCATGTACGCCGCCGAGTTTTTGACCGTAGCCTTGATTCACTTGCTGGCGGTGGCCAGCCCCGGCCCGGATTTCGCCGTAGTGGTGCGCGAAAGTGTTACCCATGGTCGCCGCGCGGGGACGTGGACCGCGCTGGGTGTGGGCTCGGCGATTTTCCTGCATGTGGGCTACTCGCTGCTGGGTATCGGCTTGATCGTGTCGCAATCGATTGTGCTGTTCAACGCGTTGAAGTGGGCGGCGGCCGCGTACTTGCTGTACATCGGCTTCAAGGCCCTGCGCGCGCAGCCGGCCAAGCCTGTCGCCGAGGGCGAGTTGCACCGCGAAGCCGGCGAGCGCACTCCGCGCGGCGCGTTTACCGCAGGTTTCGTGACCAATGGCTTGAACCCCAAGGCCACGCTGTTCTTCCTGTCGTTGTTCACGGTGGTGATCAACCCGCACACGCCGCTGGCGATCCAGGCCGGTTACGGCGTGTACCTCGCCGTGGCGACGGCGTTGTGGTTCTGCCTGGTGGCCATGCTGTTCAGCCAACAGCGCGTGCGTGCTGGCTTTGCGCGCATGGGTCATTGGTTCGACCGCACCATGGGCGCAGTGTTGATTGCCATCGGTGTGAAGCTGGCGTTTACCAGCATGAAATAGGCCGAATGCTGGCGCAAAGCTAGCATTCACGGGGTCGGCAAATCATTCCTTTGGCTGATTTAGCTGACACATAAGGTCTCTACAGTGCAGTGCTTCAAGCCAAGACTGTGCAGTCATAAAAAGGGATTCGTATGTTGCAGACCCGTGTTATCCCGCCCGCCGAAGGTGCGTACCAATACCCGCTGTTGATCAAACGCCTGTTGATGTCCGGGACCCGTTACGAGAAGACCCGTGAAATCGTCTACCGCGACCAGCTGCGTTACACCTACCCGACCCTGATCGAGCGCGTCGCCCGTCTGGCCAACGTATTGACCGAGGCGGGGGTCAAGGCCGGTGACACGGTGGCGGTGATGGATTGGGACAGCCACCGCTACCTGGAATGCATGTTCGCCATCCCGATGATTGGCGCCGTGATCCATACCATCAACGTGCGCCTGTCGCCGGAACAGATTCTCTACACCATGAACCACGCCGAGGACCGCTTTGTGCTGGTCAATAGCGAGTTCGTGGGGCTCTACCAGGCCATCGCCGGGCAACTCACCACGGTGAAAAAGACCTTGCTGCTGACCGACGCCGAGGCCAAGACCGCCGAGCTGCCTGACCTGGTCGGTGAGTATGAAACCCTGCTGGCCGCCGCCAGCCCGAAGTACGACTTCCAGGACTTCGACGAGCACTCCGTCGCCACCACCTTCTACACCACTGGCACCACCGGCAACCCCAAGGGCGTGTATTTCACCCACCGGCAACTGGTGCTGCACACCATCGGCGTGGCGACCATCATGGGCAGCATCGACAGCGTGCGCCTGCTCGGCACCAACGACGTGTACATGCCGATCACCCCGATGTTCCATGTGCACGCCTGGGGCCTGCCGTATGTGGCGACCATGCTGGGCTTGAAGCAGGTCTACCCCGGCCGCTACGACCCTGAGTACCTGGTGGCGCTGTGGCGCAAGGAGAAGGTCACCTTCTCGCACTGTGTGCCGACCATCCTGCAAATGCTGCTCAACGCCAAGGCCGCCCAAGGCGTGGATTTCGCCGGCTGGAAAATCGTCATTGGCGGCAGCGCCCTCAATCGTTCGCTGTACGAAGCGTCCAAGGCACGTGGGATTCAGCTGACCGCGGCGTACGGCATGTCCGAGACCGGGCCGCTGGTGTCCTGTGCTCACCTCAACGACGAACTGATGGCCGGCAGCGAGGACGAGCGCACCACGTATCGGATCAAGGCCGGTGTGCCGGGGCCTTTGGTGGACGCGGCGATTGTCGACAGCGAGGGTAACTTCCTGCCCTCCGATGGCGAGTCCCAGGGTGAACTGGTGCTGCGTGCGCCGTGGCTCAGCGAAGGTTATTTCAACGAGCCGCAAAAGGGCGCTGAACTGTGGGCCGGTGGCTGGATGCACACCGGCGATGTGGCGACCCTGGATGCCTTTGGCGTGATCGACATCCGCGACCGCATCAAGGATGTGATCAAGACCGGCGGCGAGTGGATCTCCTCCCTGGCCCTCGAAGACTTGGTCAGCCGTCACCCGGCGGTACGCGAAGTAGCGGTGGTGGGCATCGCCGACCCGCAGTGGGGCGAGCGCCCGTTTGCGTTGCTGGTGGTCCATGATGGCCATGTGATAGGGGCCCGCGAGCTCAAGGAGCATCTCAAGCCGTTTGTGGAGTTGGGCCATTTGAGCAAGTGGGCGATTCCAAGCCAGATCGCGGTTGTTACGGAAATTCCCAAGACCAGTGTAGGAAAACTCGACAAAAAACGTATCCGCATCGACATCATTGAGTGGCAAGCCAACAACAGCACATTCCTCTCCACCCTCTGAGCTGATCGGCCGCGCCCGAAAGGCGCGGCAATGCTCTATCTCGCGGCTTCACTTGTGATTTGCCAAATTTCAGCCATCCTTGCCGCGTCGGTCCTCGCCGACATGGCGAAAGGGCTGTGGCAGACGGGTTGGTGATGCAAATCACACTTTAGAGGGATCAAGCGGTACCCCCTGCTGGCTATAGTCCCACCCAGAGTTTTTCACGGATGTTCCGCTACGAGCCATGGGGGCTCGGCTGCCGAGCGGCATTGGAATCGTTGTATTCCGGCCGTTACACGCATCACAGAAAAAACTCACTGCCATAACAATAATGCACATGGAGTAGCGTCGATGACCTCAGTAAACCAGTTCTGGCGCCGGGCAAAACTGCCCCTGGCCGTCAGTCTCGCCTCTACGCTCGCCGGGCCCGCATTCGGCGTCAGTTTCAATATCGGTGAAATCGAAGGGAGTTTTGACTCGTCTCTTTCCGTGGGTGCGAGCTGGGGTACTGCCAAGCCCAATAAGGATCTGATCGGCGTAAACAACGGCGGGGCAGGCTTGTCCCAGACTTCCGATGACGGCCACCTTAACTTCAAGCGTGGTGAAACATTCTCGAAGATCTTCAAGGGGATCCATGACCTTGAACTGAAATACGGCGATACCGGTGTGTTTGTCCGGGGCAAGTACTGGTATGACTTCGAACTCAAGGACGAGAGCCGCGAGTTCAAGGACATCAGCGACAGTAACCGTAAGGAAGGCGCCAAATCCTCCGGCGGGCAGATCCTTGATGCATTTGTCTATCACAACTACGCCATTGCCGATCAGCCGGGCTCCGTGCGGTTAGGTAAGCAAGTCGTGAGCTGGGGTGAGAGTACTTTTATCGGCGGCGGTATCAACTCCGTCAACCCGATCGACGTGTCTGCATTCCGTCGTCCCGGTGCCGAAATCAAAGAAGGCCTGATTCCGGTCAACATGTTCTATGTGTCGCAGACGTTGACCGATAACTTGTCCGCCGAAGCGTTCTACCAGTTGGAATGGGACCAGACGGTTACCGATAACTGCGGTACGTTCTTTTCGCAGCCGGACGTGATTTCCGATGGTTGCAACGACAACCTGCGTCTGCTTGCCAAGCGTTCCACCATCGCGGCCACCGCGGCGGGGCGAGGCGCGTTGGCGGCGTTCGATGCACGTGGTATGGACGTCAACGAAGAGGGCACCCTGGTGCGTCGCGGCGGTGACCGGGATGCGCGCGACAGCGGGCAGTTTGGCGTCGCGATGCACTACAACTTCGAGCCGCTCGATACTGAGTTCGGTGCCTATTTCATGAATTATCACAGCCGGGCACCGATTTTCAGTGCCACGTCTGCCCCTGCCTCTGCGTATGCCGCGGCACCTGCCTTTGGCCAGTTGGCGCCGGTTTTCATCGCAGGCAACTCAAAATACTTCGTTGAATATCCCGAAGACATTCGTCTTTATGGGTTGAGCTTCTCTACCACGCTGCCTACCGGTACGGCCTGGAGCGGTGAAGTGAGCTACCGGCCAAATGCTCCAGTGCAACTGAATACCACCGACATTCTGTACGCCGGTGTACGCAACCTTCCGCCAGCGTTTGGCCTGGGTAATGCCTCGCTGTTAAGTGGCACGCCTGGCCAGGACTTGAATGGCTATCGTCGGAAGGAAATCACTCAGTTCCAGACCACCCTGACGCACTTTTTTGATCAGGTCATGGGCGCCAGTCGCTTGACCCTGGTGGGTGAGCTGGGTGTCACCCATGTCGGTGGTCTTGAGAGCAAGTCTGATGTTCGTTACGGGCGTGATCCGGTGTTCGGCCCTGGTGCTTTGTTGCCGACGGGTGGTCGCAATACCTGTTCGCAAATCCTCAACCCGAGCACCATCGGTGGTGCGGGCCCAGGGGCGGATGCCAGCAACGTCGCCAAGAACTGTAACAACGATGGTTTCACCACAGCCACCTCCTGGGGCTATCGCGGGCGTGCAATCTGGGAATACCCGGATGTCTTCGCCGGCGTCAACCTGAAACCCAGCGTGGCCTGGTCCCACGATGTGAAAGGTTACTCGCCGGGCCCTGGCGGCAACTTCGAAGAAGGCCGCAAAGCCGTCAGCCTTGGTCTGGATGCCGAATACCAGAACACCTACACCGCCAGCTTGAACTACACCAACTTCTTCGGGGGTGATTTCAGCACTGTGGATGACCGCGATTTCGTCGCTCTCAGCGTCGGCGTGAACTTCTAAGCGAATGTATTTCAGGAAGAACCAGAACATGAAAATAACTAAAAGTCTGTTGCACGTAGGTGTGCTTGGGCTGTCGATCCTGGCGACCAACGTCATGGCGGCGGTCTCGGCGGATGAAGCGGCCAAGCTGGGTACCACCCTGACCCCGATGGGCGCCGAAATGGCCGGTAATGCGGCCGGCACCATCCCTAAATGGTCGCCGCTGCCCACCAACGCCGGCGCGGTGGATGCCCGTGGTTTCCTGGCCAACCCGTATGCCAGCGAGCAACCGCAGTTCACCATCACCGCAGCGAACGTGGAGCAATACAAAGACAAGCTGGCGCCGGGGCAATACGCGATGTTCAAGCGTTACCCGGAGACCTTCAAGATGCCGGTCTACCCGACCCATCGCGGCGCTACCGTGCCGGCTGATGTGTTCGCCTCCATCAAGAAGAACGCCACCACCACCAACCTGGTGTCCGGCGGCAACGGCCTGGAAAACTTCGAGACTGCAGTGCCGTTCCCGATTCCGAAAAGCGGCGTGGAGGTGATCTGGAACCACATCACCCGTTATCGCGGCGGCAGCGTGACCCGCCTGGTGACCCAGGCCACGCCGCAAACCAACGGCTCGTTCAGCCTGGTGTATTTCAAGGACCAGTTCGTATTCCGCGACAAGATGAAGGACTTCGACCCGAAAAACCCGGGCAACGTGTTGTTCTACTTCAAGCAGCAAGTGACCGCGCCGGCGCGTCTGGCCGGTGGCGTGCTGCTGGTGCACGAAACCCTCGACCAAGTGAAGGAGCCACGTTCGGCGTGGGTCTACAACGCCGGCCAGCGCCGTGTGCGCCGGGCGCCGCAAGTGTCCTATGACGGGCCGGGGACCGCCGCCGATGGCCTGCGCACCTCCGACAACCTCGACATGTACAACGGCGCGCCGGATCGCTACGACTGGAAACTGGAAGGCAAGAAGGAAATCTACATCGCCTCCAACAGCTACAAGATCGACGATCCGAAGCTCAAGTACGCCGACATCATCAAGGCCGGCCATATCAACCAGGACCTGGCCCGCTACGAGCTGCGCCGTGTCTGGCACGTGGTCGCGACCTTGAAGGAAGGCCAGCGCCACATCTATGCCAAGCGTGACTTCTTTATCGACGAAGACACCTGGCAAGCCGCGGTGATCGACCACTACGACGGTCGTGGCCAACTGTGGCGTGTCGCCGAAGCCCATGCCGAGAACTACTACGACAAGCAAGTGCCGTGGTACGCCCTGGAAACCCTCTACGACCTGCAATCCGGCCGCTACCTGGCGCTGGGCATGAAGAACGAAGAGAGGCAGGCCTATGACTTCGGCTTCACCGCCACCACCAGCGACTTCACCCCCGCGGCCCTGCGCCAGGACGGTGTTCGCTAAACAGCGCCAGCTCGACAATGTGGGAGGGGGCTTGCTCCCGATCGCGGTGGATCAGTCACTCAATCATCGACTGATCCACCGCTATCGGGGGTAAACCCCCTCCCACTTTTGTTTGCGCTGTGCTTCGGGGGAGATTTTTTGTCGCAGTTCTTTCCGGTCAATTGTTGCAAAGGTCTACAAAGGTGTGCCTTTTACCGCTAGTCTGCGGACATCTGCAATGCCGACAACAGCCTTCTACAAGAGCCCGGCGATGACTGATCTGTCTCGAATCCAAGGGCCTGCCAGCGCGGTGATTCCGACCCTGGAAGGTCGCTTCTACAGGCCACCACTGCCCGACGGCTATGTGCTGCGGCCGCGCCTGTGTGAACGGCTGGCGGCCGGGCTGGACGGGCGACTGTTGCTGGTCAGCGCACCGGCCGGGTTCGGCAAGAGCTCGTTGGCGGTGGAATTCTGCCAAAGCCTGCCTGCTCACTGGCAAAGCCTGTGGCTGGGCTTGAGCCCGCGGGACAACGACCCAGGGCGTTTCCTCGAACGCCTGCTCGACGGTTTACAGCAGTATTTCCCGCAGCTCGGCGCCCAATCCCTGGGCCTGCTGAAAATGCGCCAGCGTCACCAGCCTTTCGCCTTTGAAGAATGGCTCGACGGCCTGCTCGATGAGCTGACCCTGTACCTGTCCGCCCGCGCGCCGCTGCTGCTGGTGCTGGATGACTACCATCTGGCCCAGGGACCGGTGCTGGATCGCTGCCTGCAGTTTTTCCTCAATCATTTGCCTGATGGGCTGGTGGTGCTGGTCACCAGCCGCCAGCGCCCCGATTGGCACCTGGCGCGCTTGCGCCTGTCGCGGCATTTGCTTGAACTGCACGAACAGGACCTGCGCCTGACCCATGCCGAATCCCTGGCTGTACTGGACCGTCACAGCAGTTCCCTGCGTGGCGAGGCGCTCGACAACCTGATCCGGCGCAGCGAAGGCTGGGTCGCCGGCCTGCGCTTCTGGTTGCTGGCCGCGTCCGAAGCGGGCAATGAAAGCGCCTTGCCGCAGAGCCTGCACGGTGGGGAAGGGCTGATCCGCGATTACCTGCTTGAAGAAGTCATCGACTGCCTGCCGGTGGAAGTCCAGGCGTTTTTGTACGACACCGCGCCCCAGGACCGTTTTTGCAGTGAGCTGTGCGACGCCGTACGTGAAGCTCATGACAGCGCCGAGATCCTGCGTTACCTGCAATCGCACCAGGTTTTCCTGGTGCCGCTGGACGAGCAGGGCCGATGGTTTCGCTATCACCATCTGTTTTCCGACCTGCTGCGCACCCGGCGCGCCAGCAGCAATGTGCTGCCGGCGGCCAGCCTGCACCTGCGCGCCTGTCGCTGGTTCAATGCCCAGGGCTTGATCGATGAGGCGGTGGAGCAGGCCTTGCGCGCCGGCCATCTGGACGTGGCCGCCAACCTGGTGCAAAACCTGTCCGAAGAGCAACTGCTGGCCGAGCAAAATGTCGGCATGTTGCTGCGCTGGAAAATGGACTTGCCCGACAGCCTGCTGATCAGCACGCCGCGTTTGATCGTGCTGTATAGCTGGGCCTTGGGCCTGGCTTGTCAGTTGGACGCGGCGGAGGAGCTGTCAGGTTACCTCAGCCGTTTTTTGCCGGCACCGTCAGCCACTGCGCAAAAATCGATGTTGGCCCAGTGGCTGGCGCTGAGCGGGATCATCGCGCGCGGACGCGGCGATAGAGGGCTGACGCAACGCTATTGCAGCGAGGCCTTGGAGAGCCTGCCGCAACGGCGCTACGGCCAACGCCTGATGTGCCTGTCGACCTTGTCCAACCTGGCCATCGTGGATGGCGATCTGTGGCGCGCCCGGGGCTTGAATCGCGAATCCCTGGAGTTGGCGCAGCGTGTTGGCAACCCGTTGTTCGAGGCTCTGGCCCATTACGACCGTGCACGGGTATTGCAGGCGCGCGGGGAAATCCTGCGTTCCCTGGATGAGGTGCGCCAGGGCCTGCAACGCCTGCATGGCCTGGCGCCGCAGCGCTTGTACGCGGTGCGCGCGCGCTTGTCGCTTTACGAAGGTTACTTGCTGCTGGTGCGCTTGCAGCCCGAAGCCGGCCTTGTCCGCTTGCGCGCCGGCCTCGCCGAAGCCCGTGCTTGCCGTGACATCAGTGTGCTGATCGGGCATTGCGTGATCGCCAGCTTCGAGGGGCGGCGCAGTGACTTCCCCAAAGCATTCGCGGAGCTGGCCGAGGCCGAACGCCTGATGCACATCTGGGACGTGCCGCCGATCTACTACCTGGCAATGATCACCCTGATCAAATGCGAGTTATGGCTGGCCCAGGCCCGCACCGACCTGGCCGACGCCTGGCTGACCCGCCTGGGGCAAACCTACAACGGCGAACAGGCCGCCGCCGCGCCGGAATTTCATCCACACCTGCCGCAACATATCGGGTTGCAACAGGCGGCCCTGGATGCCACGCGCCATCAACCCGATGCCGCTCTTGAGCGGCTCCAAGCGCTGGCGCAACAGGCCCGAAACAGCGGACGCCAAATGATTGCCCTGATGGCCCTTACCCAACAGGCGCAGTTACTGTTGGACTGCGGCCACGAAGCCAAGGCTCGGCCGGTGCTGGCCCAGGCGCTTGAGGCGGGGGCGGGCGGCGCGTTGCAGCCGTTCCAGCGGCTGCTGGAGCACTTCCCGGATTGGATGCGCGAGCAGCTTGGCAAAGATCCCCATGGCTTGCTGAACCAGAGCCTTTTGGCGCAACTGCCTGCGGTCGCCGTGGTGGAAACCGCACCCAATCACGAAACCTTGAGTGCCCGTGAGCTGGCGGTACTGCAGCTTATCGCTCAAGGCTGCTCCAACCAGGAAATCAGCAACCGGCTGTTCATCTCCCTGCACACGGTCAAGACTCACGCGAGCCATATCAACAGCAAGCTGGGCGTGGAGCGGCGCACCCAGGCGGTGGCGCGGGCGCAGGAGTTGAGGTTGATTGGTTAGCGCGCGTCTGCTCGCGCTGATCTGCGAAACAGTCCCAGTCTGTTTTAATGATGCAATCAAAAACCACATTGAATTGCACCAGAGGACCGTTCATGAGCGCCGCCAAGCCGACACTTATCCGCGAAACCTTCCCCGTCGGCCCCTTGCAGTGCAACTGCACGATCATCGGCGACCCCATCACAAAAAAAGCCATCGTGGTCGATCCCGGCGGCAATCATGAGCTGATCCTCGCACGCCTCGACGCGATGGGTCTGAAAGTGGTGAGCATCATTCATACCCATGCTCATCTCGATCACTTCCTGGCGTCGGGCCAGTTGAAAGAGAAGACCGGCGCTACCCTGCACTTGCACAAGGAGGACCAGTTTCTGTGGGATAACCTGGAGATGCAGTGTCAGATGTTTCGTGTGCCGTATACGCCAGTACCGTCGCCGGATCGCTGGCTGGAACACGATGAGGAATTGGCCTGCGGTTGCGGGGTGGCCTTGCATACGCCGGGGCATACGCCGGGCTCGATGAGTTTCTGGTTTGCCGATGCCAAGCTGCTGATTGCTGGCGACACGTTGTTTCGACGGGGCGTGGGGCGTACGGATTTGTGGGGCGGGGACCAGGCGACTATCGTGCGCTCGATCAAACAGCGGCTGTATACCCTGGATGAAGGCGCGACCGTAGTGACAGGGCACGGGCCGGATACGCTTTTGGGTGACGAGATGCGTGAGAACCCGTTTGTAAAGGCGTGACGGAAAAACTCAGGCCGCATTCAGGATCAGTCTGCTACGGTTTCTGTAACAGGACTGGTGGCCAGTGTTTTGTGATCGGCCAGCGCGCGGCCACGGAATTTTTACCGTTTGTCACGTTCCAAACTCGGCACAGGTCTATTGCCAATGTCCTTTGCACCACAGAATGCAAAAGTAGGAGCTCCCCTCATGTTCACTTCGCGTCGTCTGCTTGTTGTCGCTACTGCCGTAGCCCTGTTGTCTGGCTGTGCTTCGCCTAATCCGTATGACGGCAGCAGCCAGGGCCAGGCCAGTAATGGCTCCGGCGGTATCAGCAAAACCGCCAAATACGGTGGCCTGGGTGCCCTGGCGGGTGCATTGGCAGGCGCCGCCATCGACCATAACAACCGTGGCAAGGGCGCGTTGATCGGTGGTGCTATCGCCGGTATCGGCGCTGCGGGCTATGGCTACTACGCCGACCAGCAGGAAAAGAAACTGCGCGAAAGCATGGCCAATACCGGGGTTGAGGTTCAGCGCCAAGGCGACCAGATCAAGCTGATCATGCCGGGCAACATCACCTTTGCGACTAACTCGGACGCGATTTCCAGCAGCTTCTACCAGCCGCTGAACAACCTGGCGAACTCGCTCAAGCAGTTCAACCAGAACACCATCCAGATCGTGGGTTACACCGACAGCACCGGCAGCCGCCAGCTGAACATGGACCTGTCGCAGCGTCGCGCACAGAGCGTGGCCAACTATCTGACTTCCCAAGGTGTCAGCGCGGCCAACCTGAGCGCCCGTGGTGCCGGTCCGGATAACCCGATTGCCAGCAATGCCGACGTCAACGGCCGTGCCCAGAACCGTCGCGTAGAGGTGAACCTCGGCCCGATCCCCGGCCAGCAATACGGCCAGCCAAACGCCCAGCAACAGCAGGCGCCGCAACAGAACAACCAGTTCCAGGGCAACCCGTACTCGCAGTACCAGTAAACATCCGCGCATAAAAAAGGGCGCCGTGCAGTCAATGCACGGCGCCCTTTTTTGTGGCTTTCGGTTACATCAGTCGATGTACTCGAACACCTTCACGATTTTCTGCACGCCCGACACGCCTTGCACCAGGTTGGATGCACGGGTTGCCTCTGCCTGGGTCAGCAGGCCCATCAGGTAAACGATGCCGTTGTCGGTAACGACTTTGATGCGCGAACCGGGAATCGCGTTATCGGTCAGCATCTGTGCCTTGATCTTGGTGGTCAGCAAGGCGTCGTTGCTGATGGCCAGCAGGGTGATCGGGTCCATCACCTGCAATTCGTTGTGTACTTTCTTGACCCGCTGTACGGCCGAGGCGGCCTGTTCGGCCTGGGCCTTGAGGTCGGCGCGCGGGGTTTGGCCAGCGAGCAGCACCACACCGTTGAAGCTGGTCACGACGATGCGCGAGGCACCGTTGCCCAGATCCGGGGCGGCCTTGGCGACGTTCACTTCCACTTTGGTTTCGATCAGCGAGTCATCAATCTTGCTGCCGAAGGTGCGGGTACCCTTGTCATCCTGAATGGGGGTGTCTCGTGTCGCGGTGATGGCCGTGCTGCAACCGCTGATGCCGAGGCACAGCGCAATAGCCAATAGGCTGAGACGTTTAACGGTCATTCTTCACTCCCGAACAGTTGGCTGTCGATCAGATCGCACAGGCAGTGGATCGCCAGCAGGTGGACTTCCTGAATACGTGCAGTGACATTGGCCGGGACGCGAATCTCCACGTCCTCAGGCAGCAGCAGCGAGGCCATGCCGCCGCCGTCGCGGCCGGTCAATGCTACGACAATCATTTCGCGATCATGTGCGGCCTGGATCGCTTGAATAATGTTCGCCGAGTTGCCGCTGGTAGAAATCGCCAGCAACACATCGCCGGGTTGGCCCAGGGCGCGGATCTGCTTGGAGAAGATTTCGTTGTAGCTGTAGTCGTTGGCGATCGAGGTGAGCGTCGACGAATCGGTGGTCAAGGCGATGGCCGGCAGGCTCGGGCGCTCGCGCTCGAAGCGGTTGAGCAGCTCGGACGAGAAGTGCTGGGCATCGCCGGCCGAACCGCCGTTGCCGCACGAAAGCATTTTGCCCTCGTTGAGCAAGGCATTGACCATGACCTGACTGGCTTGCTCGATGTGCGGTGCAAGTACGTCCATCGCCTGTTGCTTGGTGTCGATGCTGGCCTGGAAAAGCTGGCGAATTCGGGATTGCATGTCCATCTGTGTGACCTTAAGTAGCGCGGCTGTTTGGCACAGGAATGTGCAGCCCGCAAAGCAAAGAGCAAAAGTGTGTGGTGAAAATGCCCGGCGAATCAGCTGTCGAACGCATCTTTGAGCCAGTTCAGATCAGCAAAGCCTGCCGGTGTGCTTTCTATGGCAACCACATCGAAACGGCAGGGGGACTCGGCCCAGCGATGCTCTTTGAGCAGGAAATACTGCGCGGCGAGTATCAGCTTCTGACGCTTGCGCCCGTCGATACTGGCGAGCGCGCCACCCCATTGTGCGTGTTTTCTGTAGCGGACTTCGACGAATACTACTGTATCGCCGTCAAGCATGACCAGATCAAGCTCGCCGCGTTTACACAACCAGTTCTGCGCCAGAAGGCGCAGACCCTGTTGTTGCAAGTATTTCAGAGCGTGAAGTTCGGCATCCTTGCCGCTTTGTGCGCTGGACCGCTCGGGCATCAGCGCGGGGTGTCCGGCAGGCGTTGGATATCACCGCCGACAAACTTGGCCCATGGCAACTGGCGATCGACGCGCTGGTTGGCGCTGATCCCCAGGCTGCCCGAAAGGCCATCAACCCGAGTGTCCGGCAGGGCCTTGAGCTGGCCCAGGCGTGGCGCCAGGCGGTAGGCGTCGACGCCCATCGCGTACAGGCGGCCGAGGCTGCCATTGGCTTGCGGCCATTGCGCGGCAACCTGGTTGCGCAGCGGGTCGGTGGTGTTGAGCAGCCAAGGGGTTTCGCAGAACATCACGTTGGTCATGTCCAGATACTGGTTCTTGTCACCGCTCGCGCTGAATACGTGGGAGGTCGCGTAAACCTGTACGTCACCTGCGTATTGGAAGTTCAGGGTCGGCTTGATCTGCTGGGCCAGTTGCGGCGTAACAGCCAGGAAAATGAACTCGATATCCTGGCGCCGCGACGGCTGTGCCGCTACGTCGGTGCCGACCGTGTTTTGCAGGCTCTTGGCGCGACCTTCGCTTTTACGCAGTTGAAACAGGTCGGCAATTTGCTGGGCCAGGGCGACGGGCTGGTCGACGTACTCGACACCTACCACGGTGCCGCCGTTGGCTTCCCAATCCTGGCGGAAAGCCTTGTACACACGCTCACCCCATTCACCACGCGGCACCATGGCGGCAGCGCGGTGCAGGCCATCGGCACGGGCGCGGCGCGATACTTCGCGGGCTTCGTCCTCAGCGGCCAGGCCGAACTGGAACAATTGCGGTGGGCCTTGATCGGTCTCGCTGTAGTTCAGGGCCAGGGTCGGGATCGGCAACTGGGGGCGCGTGCTGAGCTGTTTGACCAGCGGCTTCTCCAGCGGGCCGACGACCATTTGCACGCCAGCGGCCTGGGCCTTTGCGTAGAACTCGTCCATGGAGTTCAGGCGCGAACTGTCATAAAACTCGATGACCGGCGGCTTCTGCCCGGCTTGTTCCGCCTGGTAGTGCGCGGCCATGAAACCTTCACGCAAGGCCTTGCCGACGGAAGCCAGCGCGCCGTCTTGAGGCAGCAGCAGGGCGATCTTGTTCAGGGGCTGGCTGGCCAGTTCCTTGAGCTTGGTCAGCGGCGTCGGCAATTGGACGGCAGCCGGGTGACCCGGGTTCTGCGCGCGCCAGGTGTCGATGGCGGCCTGTTGTTGCTCAAGCGTGCCGGCGCCCTTGACGGCCTGGGCCAGGGTGATCCAGCCATCAAGTACCGGGTTGCCGCTGGCTTGCAGCTGCTCGGCCGGCAGGGCGGCGATCAGTGTCCAGATGGCTTCGTGGTTGCTGGTGGCCGCGTCGCCGGTCAGCAGCGGGGCCATGGCCACGCGCTCGCGGGCGGCGGCGAGGGTCTGGCCGTCAGCTTCATACGCGCGAGCGTGCACGGTGCCGGTGCGGATCTGCTGTTCCGCCGGCAGGTCCTTGAGGTTTTGCAAGCTCGGATGGTTCAGTGCGGTCAAGGCAGCCTTTGGCTGATTGCGCGCCATGGCCAGTTCGGCGGCCAGGGTACTGGCAAACACCTGCGGCGCCGGCTTGAGTGCATTCAAGGGCACCTGCGCCAGGATCTGCGCCGAGCGAGCAGGGTTGTTCTGCTTGTAGGCCATATCAGCCGCACTCAGGCGCAGCAAGGCGGCCTTTTCTGGCGTATCGGCGGTAGTGGCCTGTTCGAGCAGTTGCTCGATACTGGCGTCCGGGGTCCGTGGAAGGTCGCCAAGGCTGGACGAGGGCGAGCTGGCACACGCGGCCAGCAAGGCAGCGAGGCAGAGGGCGGAGAGCAGCCGCAGGCAAGCGATCATGTAAGTGTTCCTGATACCGATCAAATTAGCGTGGAATTGTACCCAAGCACTGGCCCAGGCGCGATGTTACTGGCGTGAAACCGTTGATTTAGGTCGTGCAAGTGCTGCAAACGGCTATCGGCGGTTGGAGGTACATCGACTTCGGCGGCATAGTATCAAGGCGTCTACGCGCTACAATGCGACTTTTCCCAACCATCGAGGTGTGCGTTTTGACTGCTCCAGGTCCTTTGAATTCCACTGCAGGCTCGCTTTTTGTCGTGGCGACGCCCATTGGCAACCTGGACGACATCAGCGCACGGGCGCTGAAAGTGTTGCGCGACGTTAAATTGATCGCGGCCGAAGACACGCGGCACTCCCAGCGGTTGATGCAACATTTCGGTATCAGTACCCCGCTGGCGGCCTGCCACGAGCACAACGAGCGCGAAGAAGGCAGCCGTTTCATCGTGCGTTTGCTGGCGGGCGATGATGTGGCGTTGATCTCCGACGCGGGCACCCCGCTGATCTCCGACCCCGGCTATCATCTGGTTCGCCAGGCGCGGGCCGCTGGTATCAATGTAGTGCCTGTTCCTGGCGCGTGCGCGCTGATCGCTGCATTGTCGGCGGCGGGGCTGCCCTCGGACCGTTTTATTTTTGAAGGTTTTTTGCCGGCCAAGGCTGTAGGGCGCCGCGCGCGTCTTCAGGCGGTAAAGGAAGAGCCGCGCACGCTGATCTTCTACGAAGCCCCTCATCGCATCCTTGAGTGCCTGCAAGACATGGAGCTGGTCTTCGGTGGTGAGCGGCTGGCGCTGCTGGCGCGCGAGATCACCAAGACCTTCGAAACCCTCAAGGGCCTGCCCCTGGAAGAACTGCGCGCATTCGTCGAAGGCGACAGCAACCAGCAGCGCGGTGAGTGCGTGGTGCTGGTGGCGGGCTGGGCTGCGCCGGAAAGCGAAGATGCGGTGGGCAGCGAGGCGATGCGCATCCTGGACCTGTTGCTCAAGGACATGCCGCTCAAGCGTGCCGCGGCCCTGGCGGCGGAAATCACCGGTGTGCGCAAGAACCTCTTGTATCAGGCTGCGCTGGATAAGCAGAAAGACGAATAGTTCCGCGATTAAACCGGTATCTCGTCTGGCCGTAATGGCAATGCTGCACTTTACTACTTGTCCTGAGGCCGCCGTGCCGTTAACCTGCGCGGCGGAGAGTCGATTGGACAGTCGCTGCCTTCTATGAAAATTAGGGGGGGGAGGAAAGTCCGGGCTCCATAGGGCGAAGTGCCAGGTAATGCCTGGGAGGCGTGAGCCTACGGAAAGTGCCACAGAAAATAACCGCCTAAGCACTTCGGTGCCGGTAAGGGTGAAAAGGTGCGGTAAGAGCGCACCGCACGGCTGGCAACAGTTCGTGGCTAGGTAAACCCCACTTGGAGCAAGACCAAATAGGGTCCCAAGGCGTGGCCCGCGCTGGGACCGGGTAGGTTGCTAAAGATGTCCAGTGATGGCCATCGTAGACGAATGACTGTTCAAGACAGAACCCGGCTTACAGATCGACTCTCCACCTTTTTTCCTTTTGTCCGAATCTCGGACAGAAACCCGGTAATAACGCAAGAATCCCTCCCTGCCAAATCATTGGCAGATGCATCTTCGTAATACCAAAAAAATCTTACTCTTGATAAATCACTTTAACTTTCAGCCATAGCTCTTTGAGCCATCTGCGCTTGCTGGGCCAAAAACATCGTCGAACTCTGATTTCTCCTCCCTTTACGCTCCTAAATCTCCGTTCTGTAAGGCTTTTCCGTGAATCCGCGCCTTGACGGTGTGGTGGGCGCATTCCTATAGTGTGCGCAAGTGGCGGAAAGTGGCACAAAGTGGGTTTTTTGAACGTAAAACGCTAAAATTTGGAGAAACGCATCTGTGTTTCGCGGAGCTAACGCTATCAGTCTCGATGCAAAGGGCCGTCTCGCTATGCCGAGCCGGTATCGTGACGAGCTGATTTCGCGAAGTTCCGGGCAGTTGATCATCACCATCGATGCCGTTGACCCTTGTTTATGTGTTTACCCACTCGACGAGTGGGAGTTGATTGAAACCAAGTTGCGCGCCCTGCCTTCATTGCGTGAAGAAAACCGCCGCCTGCAGCGTTTGCTGATTGGTAATGCCGTCGACCTCGAGCTCGATGGCAGTGGTCGTTTCCTGGTGCCACCGCGCTTGCGCGAGTACGCCAAGCTGGATAAGCGCGCAATGCTGGTCGGCCAACTGAACAAGTTCCAATTGTGGGACGAAGATGCCTGGGATGCTGTTTCTGCAGCTGACCTGGCTGCTATTCAACAACCGGGCGCTATGCCTGATGAACTGCGTGATTTGATCCTGTGACTATTGATAGCGGCTTTAACCACATCACCGTACTGCTTGACGAAGCCGTTGAGGCTCTCGCCGTACGTGCGGATGGCTGCTATCTGGATGGCACGTTCGGCAGGGGCGGGCATAGCCGGCTGATACTCAGCCAGCTCGGGCCCGACGGTAAACTCCTCGGGTTCGACAAAGACCCCCAAGCGATTGCCACCGGGCAAGCGCTAGCGGCCGAAGACGGCCGCTTTGTCGTTGTGCAGCGCAGCTTTGCCGAGCTGGGTGCCGAAGTCGCCGAGCGCGGCATGGCAGGCAAGGTGGCCGGGGTTTTGCTCGACCTGGGCGTGTCTTCGCCACAGCTTGACGACCCGGAGCGCGGCTTCAGTTTCATGAACGATGGCCCGCTCGACATGCGCATGGACCCGACCCGTGGCATCAGCGCAGCCGAGTTCATCGCCACCGCGCCACACGAAGAAATCACTCGCGTGTTCAAGGAATACGGTGAAGAGCGCTTCGCCGGCCGCATGGCCCGTGCCGTGGTCGAACGCCGTGAAATCCAGCCGTTCGAACGCACCGCCGACCTCGCCGAAGTGCTCAAGGTCGCCAACCCCGCCTGGGAAAAGGGTAAGAACCCGGCGACCCGCGCATTCCAGGGCCTGCGTATTCACGTCAACAACGAATTGGGCGACCTGGAGGCTGGCCTGGAGGCTGCCCTCGAGGCGCTGGAAGTGGGTGGGCGCCTGGTGGTGATCAGCTTCCACTCCCTCGAAGACCGCATCGTCAAACTGTTCATGCGCCGTCTGGTCAAGGGCGAGTCCGACAACCTGCCGCGCAACTTGCCGGTACGTTTCGAAGCCTTTGTGCCGAAAATCAAAATCCATGGCAAAGCGCAGTTCGCTTCCGAAGCTGAACTCAAGGCCAACCCACGTTCCCGCAGCGCCGTCATGCGTGTCGCGGAGAAGTTGCGGTGAGCAAGCTTTTCGCCAAGCCCCTCCCGGGCGGCAGCTTCTTTATGTTGCTGATGTTTGTAGGCGTGCTGATCTCCGCGATTGCGGTGTCCTACAGCGCGCACTACAACCGCCAGCTGCTCAACACCCTGTACGGGGAGTTGAGCGTGCGCGATAAGGCGCAGGCGGAATGGGGCCGGCTTATCCTTGAGCAAAGCACCTGGACGGCCCACAGCCGTATCGAAGTGCTGGCTACCGAACAGCTGAAAATGCACATTCCGGGCGCGGCCGAAGTTCGCATGGTGGCGCCATGATGAAGCTTGAAGGCGCGCTCTACCCATGGCGCTTCCGCCTGATGCTCGGCTTGCTGGCCTTGATGGTGGGCGCGATCGCCTGGCGCATCATCGACCTGCAAGTGGTCGACCGCGACTTCCTGATCGGCGAGGGCAACGCCCGTAGCCTGCGGCATATTCCTATTCCTGCGCACCGTGGGTTGATTACCGACCGTAATGGCGAGCCTCTGGCCGTCAGTACTCCGGTGACGACCTTGTGGGCCAACGCCAAGGAATTGCAGGTGGCCAAGGACAAGTGGCCACAGCTGGCTGCCGCCCTGGGCCAGGACCCGAAAGCCTTGGCCGAACGCCTTGAGGCCCAGGCCAACAAAGAATTCATCTACCTTGTTCGTGGCTTGACGCCTGAACAGGGTCAGCAAGTGCTCGACCTTAAAGTCCCCGGTGTCTACGGCATCGAGGAATTCCGTCGTTTCTATCCGGCCGGTGAAACCACCGCGCACATGGTGGGTTTTACCGACATTGATGACCACGGCCGCGAAGGCGTAGAGCTGGCCTACGATGAATGGCTGGCCGGGGTTCCCGGCAAGCGACAAGTCATCAAGGATCGGCGCGGCAGGTTGATCAAGGATGTCCAAGTCACCAAGAACGCCAAGGCCGGTAAGCCCTTGGCGTTGTCGATTGACCTGCGCCTGCAATACCTGGCCAACCGCGAGTTGCGTAACGCGATCATCGAGAACGGCGCCAAGGCCGGCAGCCTGGTGATCATGGACGTCAAGACCGGCGAGATCCTCGCCATGGTCAACCAGCCGACCTACAACCCGAACAACCGTCGCAACCTGCAACCGGCGATGATGCGCAACCGCGCGATGATCGACGTGTTCGAGCCGGGTTCGACCATGAAAGCCATCTCCATGAGTGCCGCCCTGGAGACCGGGCGCTGGAAGCCGAGCGACAAGGTCGAGGTGTATCCGGGCACTTTGCAGTTGGGCAAATACACCATTCGTGACGTGTCCCGCACCGAAGGTCCGGTGCTGGATTTGACAGGTATCCTGATCAACTCCAGTAACGTGGGCATGAGCAAGGTCGCCTTTGATATCGGCGGCGAAACCATCTACCACCTGGCGCAGAAAATCGGCCTGGGGCAACCCACCGGCCTCGACTTCCCAGGCGAGCGCGTGGGTAACCTGCCGAACTACCGCGACTGGAAAAAAGCCGAGACCGCCACGCTTTCCTACGGTTACGGCCTGTCGGTGACCGCGATCCAATTGGCCCATGCTTTCTCTGTATTGGCCAATAATGGCCGCATGGTTCCACTGAGCCTGATCCACGTCGACGAAGCCCCGAAAGCCACCCAGGTGATCCCGGAAAACGTCGCCAAGACCATGCAAGGCATGCTGCAACAAGTGATCGAAGCCCCGCGTGGCGTATTCCGCGCCCAGGTGCCGGCTTATCACGTGGCAGGCAAGTCCGGTACCGCCCGTAAGACATCAGTGGGCACCAAGGGGTATGCAGAAAACTCCTATCGCTCGTTGTTCGCCGGTTTCGGCCCAATGAGCGACCCTCGCTACGCAATCGTTGTAGTGATCGATGAACCGAGTAAAGCGGGCTACTTCGGTGGCCTGGTGTCGGCGCCGGTGTTCAGCAAAGTGATGTCCGGCACCCTGCGCCTGATGAATATCACGCCGGACAACCTGCCGCCGACCCAACAAGCGAACGCCGGACCACCGGCCGCTGCGGTAAAAGCCAATGGAGGGCGTGGCTGATGTCTCTTAGCCTGAACAAGATTTTTGCCCACGCCGGCCGCGATTTGTTGATCCGCGAGTTGAGCCTGGACAGCCGTAATGTACGCGCCGGTGACCTGTTCCTCGCGGTGCCTGGCGGCAAGTACGATGGCCGTGCACATATCGCCGACGCCCTGCGACGCGGTGCGGCGGCCGTGGCTTATGAAGTGGAAGGCGCCACCGTGCTGCCGATCACCGACGTGCCGCTGATTCCGGTCAAAGGCCTGGCTGCGCAGCTGTCGGACATTGCCGGGCGCTTCTATGGCGACCCGAGCCGTCACTTGAACCTGGTCGGCGTGACCGGCACCAACGGCAAGACCAGTGTGACCCAGCTTGTCGCGCAAGCGCTTGACCTGCTGGGCCAGCACTGCGGCATCGTCGGTACCCTGGGCACCGGTTTTTATGGCGCGCTGCAAAGCGGCATGCACACCACGCCGAACCCTATCGCCGTGCAAGCGACCCTGGCCGACCTGAAAAAGGCCGGTGCCAAGGCGATTGCCATGGAAGTCTCGTCCCACGGCCTCGACCAGGGCCGCGTCACCGCGCTGGCCTTTGACGTGGCGGTGATGACCAACCTGTCCCGCGATCACCTCGATTACCACGGCACCATGCAGGCGTATGCCGCCGCCAAGGCCAAGCTGTTCGCCTGGAATGACTTGAAGTGCCGGGTGGTCAACCTGGACGACGCATTCGGCCGCCAGCTGGCAGGCGAAGACAGCGAAGCGCGCCTGATCAGCTACAGCCTGGAAGATTCCAGCGCGTACCTGTATTGCCGCGAAGCCCAATTCAATGACGAAGGCGTGCGCGCCACGCTGGTGACGCCGCAGGGCGAGCACCATTTGCGCAGTGCCTTGCTCGGTCGTTTCAACCTGAGCAATGTGCTTGCCGCCATCGGTGCCTTGCTCGGCCTGGATTACGCCCTCGACGAAATCCTGCGTGTGCTGCCCAAGCTGGAAGGCCCGGCCGGGCGCATGCAGCGCCTGGGTGGCGGCACACAGCCGCTGGTGGTGGTCGATTACGCCCACACGCCGGACGCCCTGGAAAAAGTCCTCGAGGCCCTGCGCCCGCACGCCAAGGGCAAGCTGCTGTGCCTGTTCGGCTGTGGCGGTGATCGTGATCGCGGCAAGCGCCCGCTGATGGCCGAGATCGTCGAGCGCCTGGCCGATGGCGTGCTCGTCACCGACGACAACCCGCGCAGCGAAGACCCGAGCCAGATTTTCGACGACATCCGTGCCGGCTTTCAAGACGCTTCCAAGGCCTCTTTTGTTGCCGGTCGCGGCGCAGCGATTGCCCAATTGATCGCCAGCGCGAGCGCTGACGACGTGGTGGTGCTGGCCGGTAAAGGTCATGAGGATTACCAGGAAATCAACGGCGAGCGGCATGCCTTTTCCGACTTGGTCGAGGCTGATCACGCCCTGACCGCCTGGGAGGTCGCCCATGCTTAAGGCGATGAAATTCAGCGAACTGACCCAGGCCCTGTCCGCCCGTGTGGTGTCGAGTGATTGCAGCTTCGACGGCGTCAGTATCGACAGCCGCAACATCAAGCCAGGACAGCTGTTTGTCGCGCTGACCGGTCCGCGTTTTGACGGCCACGACTACCTGAATGACGTCGCCGCCAAAGGTGCCGTGGGTGCCCTGGTGCAGCGTGAAGTCACGGACTCCGCTCTGCCGCAGTTGCAGGTTGCGGATACCCGTTTGGCCTTGGGCCAGTTGGGTGCGTTGAACCGTGCCGCATTCACCCAGCCCGTTGCGGCCGTCACCGGTTCCAGCGGCAAGACCACGGTCAAGGAATTGCTCGCCGGTGTCCTGCGCACACGCGGTCCGGTGCTTGCAACCCGTGGCAACCTGAACAATGATTTCGGCGCGCCGCTGACCCT
Organism: Pseudomonas sp.; assembly: GCF_049590575.1. Lineage (GTDB taxonomy): Bacteria > Pseudomonadota > Gammaproteobacteria > Pseudomonadales > Pseudomonadaceae > Aquipseudomonas. Next base: position 17,082 of record NZ_JBAWDE010000353.1, on the reverse strand, counting down.
GCTCGAACTGGCCCCGGAGCACACGGCGGCGGTGATCGAACTGGGCGCTTCACGTATCGGCGAAATCGCCTACACCGTGGCGCTGACCAAGCCCCACGTGGCGATCATCAACAACGCCGGCACCGCCCACGTAGGCGAGTTCGGCGGCCCGGAAAAAATCGTCGAAGCCAAGGGCGAAATCCTTGAAGGTCTCGATGCCTCGGGCACCGCTGTGCTGAATCTTGACGACAAGGCCTTCGAAACCTGGCGTGTACGCGCCGCCGGTCGCAAGGTCCTGACGTTTGCCGTGCAGAACGCCGCAGCCGATTTCCATGCCAGCGACATTACCGTCGATGCGCGTGGTTGCCCGTCCTTTACCTTGCACACCCCGCAAGGCAGCGAGCCTGTGCAGTTGAATCTGTTGGGCAACCATAACGTCGCCAACGCTTTGGCCGCTGCCGCTGCTGCATACGCCCTGGGCGTGTCGCTGTTCGGTATCGCCACCGGTCTGGGCGCGTTGCAGCCGGTTAAGGGCCGCACCGTGGCGCAACTGGCGACCAACGGCATGCGCGTGATTGATGACACCTACAACGCCAACCCGTCCTCCATTAATGCTGCGGTCGACCTGTTGAAGGGCTTTGCCGGGCGCAAGGTGCTGGTGCTCGGCGACATCGGCGAGTTGGGCGACTGGGCTGAGCAAGGCCATCGCGAAGTCGGCGCTTATGCCGCCAGCAAGGTCGATGCGCTCTACGCGGTCGGCCCGAACATGGCCCACGCGGTCGACGCCTTTGGCCTCGGCGCGCGGCACTTCGCCACCCAGGCCGAGCTGATCCAGGCGCTGGGCGTGACTGAACAAGACCCACACACAACCATTTTGATCAAGGGATCGCGCAGCGCGGTGATGGAAAACGTCGTCGCGGCACTGTGCGGTTCAAGTACGGAGAAACATTAATGCTGCTGCTGCTGGCTGAGTATCTGCAACAGTTCCACAAAGGCTTCGCGGTCTTTCAGTACCTGACCCTGCGCGGGATCCTGGGTGTGCTGACGGCGTTGTGTTTGTCGCTGTTCCTGGGGCCGTGGATGATCCGCACGCTGCAGAACCTGCAAATTGGTCAATCGGTTCGTAATGACGGTCCGCAGTCGCACCTGTCCAAATCCGGCACCCCGACCATGGGCGGCGCGCTGATTCTGTCGTCCATCGGCATCAGCACCTTGCTCTGGGCCGACCTCTACAACCGCTATGTGTGGACCGTGCTGCTGGTGACCCTGTTGTTCGGCGCCATCGGCTGGGTGGATGACTACCGCAAAGTGATCGAGAAAAACTCCAAGGGGCTGCCAAGCCGCTGGAAGTATTTCTGGCAGTCGGTGTTCGGCCTCGGCGCGGCGATCTTCCTGTACACCACCGCGCCCAGTGCGGTGGAAACCACGTTGATCATCCCGATGCTCAAGGACGCCAGCATTCCCCTGGGCATCGGCTTCGTGGTGCTGACCTACTTCGTGATCGTCGGCTCCAGCAACGCGGTGAACCTGACCGACGGCCTCGATGGCCTGGCGATCATGCCGACGGTGATGGTCGGCGGCGCACTCGGCATCTTCTGCTACCTGTCGGGTAACGTGAAATTCGCTGAATACCTGCTGATTCCGTATGTACCGGGCGCGGGTGAGTTGATCGTGTTCTGCGGCGCGCTGATCGGCGCCGGCCTGGGGTTCCTGTGGTTCAACACTTACCCCGCGCAAGTCTTCATGGGCGACGTCGGCGCACTGGCGCTGGGCGCGGCCCTGGGCACCATCGCGGTGATCGTTCGCCAGGAAATCGTGTTGTTCATCATGGGCGGTGTGTTCGTGATGGAAACCCTGTCGGTGGTCATCCAGGTGGCTTCCTTCAAATTGACCGGACGCCGCGTGTTTCGCATGGCGCCGATTCACCACCACTTTGAACTCAAGGGCTGGCCCGAGCCACGCGTGATCGTCCGTTTCTGGATCATCACCGTGATTCTGGTACTGGTCGGCCTTGCCACCCTGAAACTGAGGTAGAACGAGTGTCCCTGATCGCTTCAGACCACTTCCGCATCGTTGTCGGCCTCGGCAAGAGCGGCATGTCCCTGGTTCGCTTCCTGGCGAACCGGGGCACGTCGTTTGCCGTGGCCGACACGCGGGAAAATCCACCGGAGCTGGTCACGCTGCGCCGTGACTACCCGCACGTGGAAGTGCGTTGTGGCGAGTTGGATGTCGAGTTTCTGTGCCGTGCCGATGAGCTTTACGTGAGCCCCGGCCTGGCGCTGGCGACACCGGCCCTGCAAGCGGCAGCGGCGCGTGGCGTGAAGCTGTCCGGCGATATCGATCTGTTTGCGCGTAACGCGAAGGCGCCGATCGTGGCCATCAGCGGCTCCAATGCCAAGAGCACCGTGACCACCCTGGTTGGCGAGATGGCGGTGGCTGCCGGCAAGCGCGTGGCCGTGGGCGGCAACCTTGGCACCCCGGCGCTGGACCTGCTCAGCGACGACGTCGAGCTGTATGTGATGGAGCTGTCGAGCTTCCAGCTGGAAACCACCCACGACCTGGGCGCCGAAGTGGCGACCGTGTTGAACGTGAGTGAGGACCATATGGACCGCTACAGCGGCCTGCCGGCGTATCACCTGGCCAAGCACCGGATCTTCCGGGGCGCCAAGCAGTTTGTGGTCAATCGCCAGGATGCGCTGAGCCGTCCACTGATAGGCGAAGGCATGCCGTGCTGGACCTTCGGCCTGGGCAAACCTGATTTCAAAGCCTTCGGCATTCGCGAAGAGAACGGCGAAAAATACCTGGCCTTCGAATTCCAGAATCTGATGCCGGTGCGTGAACTGAAAATCCGTGGCGCGCATAACCAGTCCAACGCCCTGGCAGCCTTGGCCCTCGGGCACGCGGTTGGCTTGCCGTTCGACGCCATGCTCTCGAGCCTGCGTACCTTCGGCGGCCTTGAGCATCGCTGCCAGTGGGTGCGCGATCTGAACGGCGTCAGCTATTACAACGACTCCAAGGCCACCAACGTCGGCGCTGCCCTGGCTGCCATCGAGGGCCTTGGCGCCGATATCGACGGCAAGCTGGTGCTGATCGCCGGTGGCGACGGCAAGGGTGCCGACTTCAAAGACCTCAAAGGCCCGGTGGCTGCACATTGCCGCGCCGTGGTGCTGATGGGCCGCGATGCCGATCTGATCGCCGCTGCCCTCGGCGACGGCGTGCCACAGGTGCGCGCAACGTCGCTGGACGACGCCATTGCCCAGTGCAAGGCCCTGGCCCAGCCAGGCGACGCCGTGCTGTTGTCGCCGGCGTGCGCGAGTTTCGACATGTTCAAGAACTACGAAGAGCGTGGCCAGTTGTTCGCCCGCGCCGTGGAGGGCTTGGCATGAATTTCAGAAATATCATCAAGCCTTATCCGTCGCCGATCATTACCGGGCGCGGCATCGACCTTGATTTCCCGATGCTCGCCGGTTGCCTGGCGCTGCTCGGCCTGGGCCTGGTGATGATCACCTCGGCGTCTTCCGAAGTGGCCGCCGTGCAGTCGGGCAACACCCTGTACATGATGATCCGTCACTTGGTGTACCTGGTGATCGGCCTCGGTGCCTGCATCGTGACCATGATGATCCCTATCGCCACCTGGCAGCGCCTGGGCTGGTTGATGCTGATTGGTGCGTTCGGCTTGCTGGTCATGGTGATCCTGCCCGGCATCGGCCGCGAGGTGAACGGTTCGATGCGCTGGATCGGCTTCGGTGCGTTCAACGTGCAGCCGTCGGAAATCGCCAAGGTGTTTGTGGTGATCTACCTCGCGGGCTACCTGGTGCGTCGCCAGAAAGAAGTGCGCGAAAGCTGGATGGGCTTCTTCAAGCCGTTCATCGTGCTGCTGCCGATGGCCGGGCTGTTGCTGATGGAGCCCGACTTCGGTGCCACGGTCGTGATGATGGGCGCGGCCGCGGCGATGCTGTTCCTCGGCGGCGTGGGTTTGTTCCGTTTCACCTTGATGGTGGTGCTGGCGGTGGCCGCCGTGACCATTCTGGTGCAGGCGCAACCTTACCGGATGGCGCGTCTGATTACCTTCACCGACCCCTGGTCCGATCAATTCGGTTCCGGCTACCAGCTGACCCAGGCGTTGATCGCCTTCGGTCGCGGCGAGTGGCTGGGCGTGGGCCTGGGCAACAGTGTGCAGAAGCAGTTCTACCTGCCGGAAGCGCACACCGACTTCGTGTTCTCGGTGCTCGCCGAAGAACTCGGCGTGGTGGGTTCGCTGTGCACGGTCGCGCTGTTCGTGTTCGTGTGTGTACGCGGCATGTACATCGGCTTGTGGGCCGAGAAGGCCAAACAGTATTTCGCTGCCTATGTGGCCTACGGCTTGTCGTTCCTGTGGATCGGCCAGTTCCTGATCAACATCGGTGTGAACGTCGGCCTGCTGCCGACCAAGGGCCTGACCTTGCCGTTCCTCAGCTACGGCGGCAGTTCGTTGGTGATTTGCTGCGCGTGCCTCGGCTTGTTGCTGCGTATCGAGTGGGAGAGTCGAACCCACCTGGGCAGCGAAGAGATGGAATTCAGCGAAAGCGATTTTGCCGAGGAGCCATCCCATGGGCGCTAACGTGCTGATCATGGCGGGCGGCACCGGGGGCCACGTGTTCCCGGCCCTGGCCTGTGCGCGCGAATTCCAGAACCGTGGCTACACCGTGCACTGGTTGGGAACGCCGCGCGGCATCGAAAACGAATTGGTGCCGAATGCCGGCTTGCCGCTGCATTTGATCAACGTCACCGGCCTGCGCGGCAAGGGCAAATTGTCCCTGCTCAAGGCGCCGTTCGTGTTGCTCAAGGCGGTGTGGCAGGCGCGTAAGGTGATTCGTGAATTGCAGCCAGTGTGCGTGCTCGGCTTTGGCGGTTATGTGACCGGCCCGGGTGGCGTTGCGGCGAAGCTCGCTGGCGTACCGGTGATCGTGCACGAGCAGAACGCCGTCGCCGGCACCGCCAATCGCCTGCTGGTGCCGTTGGCCGCGCGGGTGTGTGAAGCCTTCCCGAATACTTTCAGTGCCTCGGACAAGCGTCGCACCACCGGCAACCCGGTGCGCACCGAGCTGTTCATGGACATCGCGCGTCAGGCCTTGGCCGGGCGCAAGGTGCATCTGCTGATCCTGGGCGGAAGCCTGGGCGCCGAGCCGCTGAACAAATTGCTGCCTGAAGCCGTTGCGCAACTGCCTGTGGAATTGCGCCCGGAGATCTTTCACCAGGCCGGCAAGAACCACGATGAAGTGACCGCCGCGCGCTACCGCGAGGCTGGAGTCGAGGCGAATGTGCAGCCCTTCATCAAAGACATGGCCCATGCCTATGGCTGGGCCGACCTGGTGGTCTGTCGCGCTGGTGCGTTGACCGTCAGTGAACTGGCCGCCGCCGGTCTGCCGTCCTTGCTGGTGCCTTTGCCCCACGCCATCGACGATCACCAGACCCGCAACGCCGAATATTTGGCCGGGGAGGGCGCCGCCTTCCTGCTGCCGCAAAGAACGACTGGCGCCGCCGATCTGGCCGCACGCCTGACTGAGGTTTTGATGCAACCCGAACGACTCAACAGCATGGCGAGCACCGCAAGCCGCCTGGCCAAACCTGACGCAACCCGCACCGTGGTCGATATCTGCCTGGAGGTGGCCCATGGTTGAGAACCAGAAAGCCATGCCGCACCCGGAGATGCGCCGCATCCGTCGCATCCACTTCGTCGGTATCGGCGGCGTGGGCATGTGCGGGATTGCCGAAGTGTTGCTGAACCTGGGTTACCAGGTGTCCGGCTCCGACTTGAAAGAGTCGCCGGTCACCGATCGCCTGAAGTCGTTTGGCGCGCAGATCTTCATCGGCCACCGCGCCGAGAACGCCGCCGAGGCTGATGTGCTGGTAGTGTCCAGCGCTGTGAACACGTCCAACCCGGAAGTGGCCACCGCCCTCGAGCGCCGCATTCCCGTGGTGCCACGCGCCGAGATGCTGGCCGAGCTGATGCGCTATCGCCACGGCATTGCCGTTGCCGGTACGCACGGCAAAACCACCACCACCAGCCTGATCGCCTCGGTGTTCGCGGCCGGTGGCCTGGACCCGACCTTTGTGATCGGTGGCCGTCTGAATGCCGCGGGCACCAATGCCCAGCTCGGCACCAGCCGTTACCTGATCGCCGAAGCCGATGAAAGTGACGCGAGCTTCCTGCACCTGCAACCGCTGGTCGCCGTGGTCACCAACATCGACGAAGACCACATGGCGACCTACGACGGTGACTTCAACAAGTTGAAGAAAACCTTCGTCGAGTTCCTGCACAACCTGCCGTTCTACGGTTTGGCGGTGGTGTGCCTGGATGACCCGGTGGTGCGTGAAATCCTGCCGCTGGTCAAGCGTCCGACCGTGACCTACGGCTTCAGCGAAGACGCCGACGTGCGCGCGATCAATGTGCGCCAGGAAGGCATGCAAACCTTCTTCACCGTGCTGCGTCCTGACCGCGAGCCGCTGGATGTATCGGTGAACATGCCGGGCAACCACAACGTCCTCAACTCGCTGGCGACCATCTGCATCGCCTCCGACGAAGGCGTCAGCGATGAGGCCATCGTCGAAGGCCTGTCGCGCTTTGCCGGTGTCGGCCGTCGCTTCCAGGTCTACGGCCAACTGCCGGTAGAGGGCGGTGACGTGATGCTGGTGGACGACTACGGGCACCACCCGACTGAAGTCGCCGCCGTGATCAAAGCCGTGCGCGGTGGCTGGCCGGAGCGCCGCCTGGTGATGGTTTACCAGCCGCACCGCTACAGCCGCACCCGCGATCTGTACGACGATTTCGTCAATGTATTGGCCGATGCCAACGTGCTGCTGCTGATGGAAGTCTACCCGGCCGGTGAAGAACCGATCCCGGGCGCCGACAGCCGCAAGCTGTGCAACAGCATCCGCCAGCGTGGCCAGCTCGACCCGATCTACATCGAACGTGGCGTGGACCTGGCGCCTATCGTCAAGCCGCTGCTGCGTGCCGGCGACATCCTGCTGTGCCAGGGCGCCGGTGACATTGGCGGCCTTGCACCCAAATTGCTCGCGAGCCCGCTCTTCGCAGCCGTACAGGGGAAGTCGAAATGACCACGAATTACGACGCCCTGTTTTCCACCATTACGCCTGCCGACTTCGGCCGCGTGGCGGTGTTGTTCGGCGGCAAAAGCGCTGAGCGCGAAGTGTCGCTCAAGTCCGGCAATGCCGTGCTCGAAGCCCTGCAAAGCGCCGGCGTGAACGCGTTCGGTATCGACGTGGGCGATGATTTCCTCGCCCGTCTGCAAGCTGAAAAGATCGATCGCGCCTTCATCATTTTGCACGGCCGTGGCGGTGAAGACGGCAGCATGCAAGGCCTGCTCGAGTGCGCCGGCATCCCTTACACCGGCAGCGGCATTCTCGCGTCGGCACTGGCGATGGACAAGCTGCGCACCAAGCAGGTGTGGCACAGCCTGGGTATTCCAACCCCGCGTCACAGCGTGTTGTGCAGCGAAGACGATTGTATTTCTGCGGCCAAGGAACTGGGCCTGCCTTTGATCGTCAAACCAGCCCATGAAGGCTCCAGTATCGGCATGGCCAAAGTGAACTCGGCCGCCGAATTGATCGACGCATGGAAAGCGGCAAGTACCTACGATTCGCAAGTGTTGGTGGAACAGTGGATCCAGGGTCCCGAGTACACCATCGCCACCCTGCGTGGCCAGGTATTGCCGCCTATCGCATTGGGCACGCCCCACACCTTTTACGACTACGACGCTAAGTACGTGGCCTCCGATACCCAGTACCGGATCCCGTGCGGCCTCGACGCAACCAAGGAACAGGAATTGATGGACCTCACGGCGAAAGCCTGTGAGGCGCTGGGTATCGCCGGTTGGGCGCGGGCAGACGTGATGCAGGATGACCAAGGGAATTTCTGGTTCCTTGAAGTCAACACCGCACCGGGCATGACCGATCACAGCCTCGTACCTATGGCAGCCCGTGCAGCAGGTTTGGATTTCCAGCAGTTGGTGCTGGCAATTCTCGCCGACAGCATTGAGCCAAGAGGCTAAGGACATGAAAGGCGCATCGCTTCGTCATCAGCCCCCACCAGCACCGAGCCGCAAGCCGGTGCCACGGGGTGCCAGCCGAATGGTGGCTAAAGAGCCGATGTCGGCGCGCCTGCCGAAAGCCAATTTTGGTTTTATCAAGGCGCTGTTCTGGCCGGTGCTGCTGGTGGTGTTGGGTTTCGGCACTTACGAGGGCGCGCAGCGTCTACTGCCGTACGCCGACCGGCCGATCACCAAGATCAGCGTGCAGGGCGACTTGAGCTACATCAGCCAGCAAGCGGTGCAGCAGCGTATCAGCCCGTTCCTGGCGTCGAGTTTCTTCACCATCGACCTGGCCGGTATGCGCGCAGAGCTGGAACAGATGCCGTGGATCGCCCACGCCGAAGTCCGCCGTGTATGGCCGGACCAGGTGACGATCCGCCTGGAAGAGCAACTGCCCGTGGCCCGTTGGGGTGATGAGGCGCTGTTGAACAACCAGGGTCAGGCGTTTACCCCGCGTGAGCTGGCGAACTATGAGCACCTGCCGCAGCTGTTCGGGCCGCAGCGGGCGCAGCAGCAAGTGATGCAGCAGTACCAGGCCTTGAGCCAGATGCTGCGGCCACTGGGCTTCTCCATTGCACGCCTGGAACTGCGTGAACGGGGCAGCTGGTTTTTGACGACCGGGGCAGGCAGTTCCGGCCCGGGCATCCAGTTGTTGCTGGGACGCGACCGCTTGGTGGAAAAGATGCGCCGTTTCATTGCCATCTATGACAAGACCTTGAAAGAACAGATTACGAACATTGCGAGCGTCGACCTGCGTTACGCCAACGGCCTTGCCGTCGGCTGGCGTGAACCGGCTGCGCCCACGGCAGCGCAACCCGCTGTCGCGAAGAATTAAGAAGAGGCAGGACCCATGGCAAACGTGCAAAGCGGCAAAATGATCGTCGGTCTCGATATCGGCACCTCCAAGGTGGTGGCGCTGGTGGGCGAGGTCGGGGAAGACGGCACGATCGAAATCGTCGGTATTGGCACGCATCCGTCCCGGGGCCTGAAGAAGGGCGTGGTGGTGAACATCGAGTCCACCGTGCAATCGATCCAGCGCGCCATCGAAGAAGCGCAGCTGATGGCCGGTTGCCGGATCCACTCGGCGTTCGTTGGCGTGGCGGGCAACCATATCCGCAGCCTGAACTCCCACGGCATCGTGGCGATCCGCGACCGTGAAGTCAGCTCGGCTGACCTTGAGCGCGTACTCGACGCGGCCCAGGCCGTGGCGATTCCGGCTGACCAGCGCGTACTGCACACCCTGCCGCAGGACTACGTGATCGACAACCAGGAAGGCGTTCGCGAGCCCCTGGGCATGTCCGGCGTACGTCTGGAAGCCAAGGTCCACGTGGTGACCTGCGCCGTCAACGCCGCACAGAACATTGAAAAATGCGTGCGCCGCTGCGGCCTGGAAATCGACGACATCATTCTCGAGCAACTGGCCTCGGCCTACTCGGTACTGACTGACGACGAAAAAGAACTCGGCGTGTGCCTGGTCGACATCGGCGGCGGCACCACCGACATCGCGATCTTCACCGAGGGTGCGATCCGCCACACCGCGGTGATCCCGATTGCCGGCGACCAGGTCACCAACGACATCGCCATGGCGCTGCGTACACCGACCCAGTACGCCGAAGAAATCAAGATTCGCTACGCCTGCGCCCTGGCCAAGCTGGCCGGTGCCGGTGAGACCATCAAGGTGCCAAGCGTCGGCGACCGCCCACCGCGCGAACTGTCGCGCCAGGCCCTGGCTGAAGTGGTCGAGCCGCGTTACGACGAGCTGTTCACCCTGATCCAGGCTGAGCTGCGCCGCAGCGGCTACGAAGATTTGATCCCGGCCGGCATCGTGCTGACCGGTGGCACCTCGAAGATGGAAGGCGCGGTCGAACTGGCCGAGGAAATCTTCCACATGCCAGTCCGCCTGGGCGTGCCTCACGGCGTCAAGGGCCTGGGCGACGTAGTGCGCAACCCGATTTATTCCACTGGCGTGGGCTTGCTGTTGTACGGGCTGCAAAAGCAGACCGATGGCATTTCCCTGTCGGGCCCGAGCAACCGTGACAGCTACCGCAGCGACGACGAGGCCAAAGCGCCGTTGTTCGAGCGGTTGCAGGCTTGGGTCAAAGGCAATTTCTAAAGATTTACCGCAGCACCGTCTCACCGTTGTAGAAGCATGCAGTAGGCGAAAAAACTAGAGATAACGAAAGGAGAGGGAACATGTTCGAACTCGTAGACAACATCCCCGCAAGCCCGGTCATCAAAGTGATCGGTGTCGGCGGTGGCGGCGGCAACGCTGTCAACCATATGGTCAAGAGCAACATTGAAGGCGTTGAATTCATCTGCGCCAACACTGATGCCCAGGCGCTGAAAAGCATCGGCGCGCGGACCATCCTGCAATTGGGCACAGCGGTGACCAAGGGCCTCGGCGCTGGCGCCAATCCGGAAGTCGGCCGTCAAGCCGCACTCGAAGACCGCGAGCGCATTGCTGAAGTGCTGCAAGGCACCAACATGGTGTTCATCACCACTGGCATGGGCGGCGGTACCGGTACCGGTGCAGCCCCGATCATTGCCGAAGTGGCCAAGGAAATGGGCATTCTGACGGTTGCTGTCGTGACGCGTCCGTTCCCGTTCGAAGGCCGCAAGCGCATGCAGATCGCTGACGAAGGCATCCGTCTGCTGTCTGAAAGCGTTGACTCGTTGATCACCATCCCCAACGAGAAGCTGCTGACCATTCTGGGCAAGGACGCAAGCCTGCTGTCCGCGTTCGCCAAGGCTGACGATGTACTGGCCGGTGCCGTTCGCGGTATCTCCGACATCATCAAGCGTCCAGGCATGATCAACGTCGACTTTGCCGACGTACGCACTGTCATGAGCGAAATGGGCATGGCGATGATGGGCACTGGCTGCGCCAGCGGTCCTAACCGTGCACGTGAAGCCACCGAAGCGGCGATCCGCAACCCATTGCTGGAAGACGTGAACCTGCAAGGCGCACGCGGCATCCTGGTGAACATCACCGCCGGTCCTGACCTGTCCCTGGGTGAGTACTCCGACGTGGGTAGCATCATCGAAGCCTTCGCTTCCGAGCACGCGATGGTCAAAGTCGGTACCGTTATCGACCCGGACATGCGCGATGAACTGCACGTGACCGTCGTCGCGACCGGCCTGGGCGCAAAAATCGAGAAGCCTGTGAAGGTCATCGACAACACCCTGCACAACAGCCAAGCCAGCCACGCCAGCCAATCGGCTGCTGCTCCAGCGCCTTCGCGCCAGGAACTGCCGTCGGTGAACTACCGTGACCTGGACCGTCCGACCGTGATGCGCAACCAGGCTCAGGCCGGTGCTGCGGCGTCCCGTAGCCCGAATCCGCAAGATGATCTGGACTACCTGGACATCCCGGCATTCCTGCGTCGTCAGGCCGATTAATGGAATGTATCAGGGCTATGAAGGTGATTGGTGTTCAGCAAAGGTCTGGTCTGCTATTATCGCCAGCCTTTGTTGATACCAGTTCGCAATTTGCGCTGAAGCGGTCCAAGCCATGATTAAACAACGCACCCTGAAGAATATTATTCGTGCCACAGGTGTAGGTCTGCACTCCGGGGAGAAGGTATACCTGACCCTCAAGCCTGCACCTGTCGACACCGGCATCGTGTTTGTGCGTGCCGACCTGGACCCTGTGGTGCAGATTCCTGCTCGCGCGGAAAACGTTGGCGAAACCACTATGTCGACCACATTGGTCAACGGTGACGTCAAAGTGGACACGGTGGAGCACTTGCTCTCGGCCATGGCTGGCCTGGGCATCGATAACGCCTACGTCGAGCTCTCCGCGTCCGAAGTCCCGATCATGGATGGCAGCGCTGGACCCTTCGTATTCTTGATTCAATCTGCCGGCCTGGAAGAACAGGACGCAGCCAAGAAGTTCATTCGCATTCTGCGGGAAGTGACAGTAGAAGACGGCGACAAGCGCGCCACCTTCGTCCCGTTCGAAGGCTTTAAAGTGAGCTTTGAGATCGATTTCGATCACCCGGTATTCCGTGACCGTACCCAAAGTGCAAGCGTGGATTTTTCCAGCACTTCGTTCGTAAAAGAAGTCAGCCGCGCCCGTACCTTTGGTTTCATGAGTGACATCGAGTACCTGCGCAAGCACAACCTCGCACTCGGCGGCAGCGTTGAAAACGCCATCGTGGTCGACGCGGATGGTGTACTGAACGAAGACGGCCTTCGCTATGAAGACGAATTCGTGAAGCACAAGATCCTCGATGCAATCGGTGACCTCTACCTGCTGGGCAATAGCCTGATAGGCGAGTTCAAAGGCTTCAAGTCGGGCCACGCCCTTAACAACCAGCTGCTGCGCAAGTTGATTGAGCAGACGGATGCTTGGGAAGTCGTGACCTTCGAAGACGCCAGCACCGCACCGATCTCTTACATGCGTCCCGTTGCGGCGGTGTAAGTAACAACTCTCTTTCTTTAGTTTTGAAAGGCCACCTCAGGGTGGCCTTTTTTTTGCGTGACTATTTGTGTTGAAACTTCCCGTAAACCCTGAGTGATTTATTTGTAGGAACGGTTACTTCGTCGAGTACCACAACAAGTATGCAGCAACGTGGAATTATCCAAACTACTTGTATGAGGATTTACTTATGAATAATTTTCCTGCGGTCTCAGCCTATCGTGCTCCTGCCCCCCAACAGCAGAACACTCCAGGTAATAACGAGCAACAACAAACCGCGAACAGCAACCAGGCGCAACGTCCCTTATTTGCGCCTCATACGGTCAAGGCCTTTGGAGGCGAGGCGCGGTTCCAGCCCGTCCCGACGCTCACGTTTACACCCAGGGCCTATGCAAGCCTTCAAGGCAGTATTTCTCCCATCCCCGGTGTACTTAGTATCAATGCGCGTAAGAGCGTACAGCTCGACCCTGTGATCAGGATAAGCCCGACGAATACGGGCGGTTTGAATGTGAGTTTTACACCCAGGTTTCAATTGGAACTGACCGGCAGTGTCAGCGCTGGTCTTACCGATATTCTGGGAACGAAACTGGGCGTCAACGGTGGTGGGGGCGTCAGTAAGCGGCTTAACTTCAGTGCTGCGGAATTTAACTTCAACGTGGAGCCGAAGGGTACGGTTAAGTTAGGTGCCAACTTTAATCCTGCTATCGGAACTCAACAGTCATTAAGTGTTAATGGCGGAGTTGGCTTGGGCGTTCCGGGCGTCGGTGTTGGCGTAAATCAAGCATTTACGCAGACTACTAGCCAAGAAGTAAAAGTGGGTGGCCCTTCTGCTGAGTTGGTACTGTCCGCCGGCGGTAGACCCCAAGTCACTACAAATTTCGACAGGAGTATTACCATTACAAACAACTACACATTTTCTCCCCGCACAAGCGTTAACGGTTTTGTTCAGGCAGGCCCTTTGCGCGCAGGCGCGGACGTCGGGGGTGGGCCGACATTTACAGTGCAGCACAGACTGACGTTGAACACTGACTTGAGCAAAAACATTCCGCCAAAGAATGAGTTTTCAACGACCATGGGGGCTAGTGCGGATGCAAACTTCTATATCAGGGCGTCTCTGCTCCCGCCTGAATGGCCGGTGAGCCTCACCGCTGAGGTCGGTTTCAACCCGAGGGGCACGGTCACGGGCGGAGGGAGTTACACGATTTAAATGCTGACGAGTAAATTCCATGGTGGATCCGAGGCGTTCTATTCGCGTGCGTCATATCCACCATGAACCTTTCTGCTCAGGAAAGGGCGGCAGCATCCACAATCCGGTTACGACCGGTGTGCTTGGCCTCATACAACGCCTGGTCCGCACTGAGCAACAGCGCTTCCAGCGACATGCGGCTGCGCTTGTCCCAACTGCTCAAACCGATGCTTACGGTAATCGGCCGCTCATCCCCCTCCACCCGAGGCAAATGCTCGATACTGCTGCGAATATGTTCGGCGATCACCCAGGCGCCCTTCGCATCGGTGTGCGACAGCACCACCGCAAACTCCTCCCCGCCATAACGTGCCGCCAAGTCAGCCGGGCGGCGGATATTGGTGCCGATCACTTGGGCAACGTTGCGCAACGCTTCGTCGCCACCATGGTGGCCGTGACGGTCGTTGAACGCCTTGAAGTGGTCCACGTCGATCATCAGCAGCGTCAGCGGGTCGGCGGAGCGTTGACTGCGGTCCCATTCCAGGCGCAGGCGTTCGTCCAGCACGCGGCGGTTGGCCAGGCCGGTCAGGGCGTCGGTCGCTGCCAGTTCTGACAGTATGCGTTCGGTGCGATAGCGCCGGCGTAGTTCGCGGCGCAGCAGCCAGCTCAGCCATAACAAGCCGATACACAGAATGCCCGTAGCGCCACTGGTCAGCAGCGCAGCGCGTTCCCAGGCGGCGAACACATCGTCGGCAGCCAGGGCGACCACCACAATCAGCGGCAGGTCACCGACGTTGCTGAAGGTGTAGAGCCGCTCTTTACCGCTGATGGCAGAGATCGCCCGGAAGCTGCCTTCGCCCTCGCGCAGCATGCGTTTGAAGTTTGGGCGCTCGCTCAGGTCTTTGTCGATCATGTCGCGCTCCAGCAACGGTTGCTGGGCCAGGAGTATTCCTTGGTTGTTCAACAGATTGACGCTGCTGCCGTTGCCGATGGTGAGGCGGTTGAACAACTGATCGAAGTACGCCAGGCGCATGGTTGCCACCGCCACGCCGGCAAACTCGCCATTGGGCCCCGACACCCGGCGACTGAATGCAATGCGCCACACCTGATCGCAGGCGCAGTGGATTTTGAAGGGGCGGCTGATAAACAGCCCGGCCTGGGCATTACGTTGGTGAGCCTGGAAATAATCGCGGTTGGCGAAATTGCGCGGTGTCGGCCACAGCGTCGATGAGTCGGCGATCACCGCGCCGTCGGCATCCAACAATAAAACTTCGCCTTTGAAGGGTGCCGCTGTGGATTGATCAAATTGCACCAGATGCTGGATGTCAGGGGAGACCTGGCCCAGGTCCTTGCGCGTGGTGGCGGCGATCAGGCCCTGCAGGGCCAGGTCGTAGAGCTCGACGTTGCGCAGCACATCGGCATTGATCAGTTGCGTGATGTTAGTGGTTGAGCGCTGCGCCGCCTGCAGGGTGCTGGCGTGTTCACGAATCAACAACGCCGCGACGATGACCACGATCAGCGTGACAGTCAGCACACTGCCCAGGATCAGTAGAAGCTCCGGGCGTGCCGGCGGGGTATGAACGCGGGGTCGACTCATCGCGCAGACTTCAGCAGGGAAGATGCTGGCAGTTTAGTTCTGCGCGATGAAAATTAAATCACTGGTTCAAAAGAAACATCCACGCTTCAGAACACGTTGATTGGGTAGTCGACAATCACGCGGTATTCATCCACGTCCCGGTCCACTGCCGAATAACCGTTACTGCCGCGGTTGGTCGCCCACTGCAGGCGCACAGCCAAGTCCTTGGCCTTGCCGCCCTGCACCACGTAATTAAGGTCGATGTCGCGCTCCCAGTGCTTGGCGTCCTTGCCGTCGGCGCTGTACCAGGCACTGTAGCCACGGCTTTGCGGGTCGACCTTGGTCAGGTCGGTCTTGCCGCTGATGTAGGACACCGCCGAGGTCAGGCCGGGCAAGCCAAGGCCACCGAAGTTATAGGCGTATTTGAGCTTCCACGAACGCTCGTTGGGCCCGTTGAAGTCCGAGTATTGCTGGGAGTTGTCCAGGTACACGCTGTCACCCTGGGCGATGTAGTCAAACGGCGTGTTGCCGTTGACCCGCTGATAGGTGGCGGTGACGCTGTGATGGCCGGCGTTCACGGTGAAGTGCAGGCTGTAGGTGTTGTTGTCGATATCGCCGAGCAGCGACTGGCCGGTGTCCTGGGTGTGGTAGTAGTGCAGGCCCGGGTTGAGGCTGACCATCTCGTTGAGCGCGTAGGTGTAGTCCAGGTCGTAGTAGTACTGGTGCCACACGTCCTTGAGTTCGGAGGCGTACAGGTTGCTGGTCACGCCGGGGATGCCGCTGAACGACACGCCGGCCCAGTTCATGTGCTGTGGGTCGGTGTTGTTCGGCAAGGCGCCGTAGCTGGTGCCGATGCGCCGGTGGCCGCTCTGGTTATAGAGCTTGGTGAAGCTGGCCTGGCCGCCTTCGAGCATCCAGCCGTCGAAGCTGTGGTTGGTCAGGCTCACGCCACGAAAGGTCTGCGGCAGCATGCGGGTCATGCCGCCGGCAATCACCGGGTTGTTGAGAAACAGGTCACCGGCTTTGAGCTCGGTGTCGAAGGCGCGCATTTTCAAGGTGCCGCCGGCGGTAGAGAAAGAGCCCGGCGCCTTGCCGTTGCCGCTGCCGTACGGAAGGATGCTGGAGCCGTCGGTGCCGCCACCGCCGTCGAGCTTGAGGCCGAGCATGGCGTGGGCGTCCAGGCCGAAGCCGACAGGGCCTTGGGTGTAGCCGGATTCGAAGGTGCCGATAAAACCCTGGCCCCATTCTTTGCTGTCATCGGTGTGGATGTCGCGGCGGTCGCGGTTCATGTAGTAGTTGCGGGTTTTGATGTTGAGGTGGGAGCCTTCGACGAAACCGTCGGCGGGGGTAGTGTCTGCCGCGTGGGCAAGGGGGACGATCGTTGCTGCTATCGCGAGGAATAACGGGGTGAACGTCAGCGAGTTCTTCACCGGTGGAGCTCCTTTGGTCAATCGAAAACGGCCAATGTCGTGGGGGTGCCTGGCCTTTTTTTATGGCAAAAAAAAGCCGCTGAAGTCAGCGGCTTTAAGACAGATTCCCAGTGTAGAGCCCTGGAAATAAGTCGAGGGAAATTCGGGTGAGCGGGAAGCTGTCTTTGCCGTCGCGCTCATCGGTGCGTCAAATTAGCGCACGTGAGCGGTGGGGTACAGAGTGTAACAAGATAATGACTGTTGCCCAAATCGCAACAGTCTTTGGGGGTGGGTGGTGTACATATCCGTTGCTGCGGTAACGGCCGCTTATGGTTCCGCTCTTACAGCGGCTCACTTTTTGAGGGACCAAAAAGTAAGCAAAAAGTCCTCGCCCCAACACTCGGCACCTCGCCTAGGCTCGGTGT
>NZ_JBAWDE010000352.1:0-6481 GCF_049590575.1 Pseudomonas sp. | reverse complement strand
GTTCATCAACACCTTGCCGCTGCGTGTGGATGTGGGCGCGCAGGGCGTGCGCGCCGGGGTCAAGGCCACCCATGAACGCCTCACCGCCTTGCTCAACCACGAGCATGCGTCCCTGGCGCTGGCCCAGCGTTGCAGCGGCGTGGCCGCACCGACGCCGCTGTTCAGCGCAATGCTCAACTACCGGCACAGCGCCGCTGGCGATATGGCCGAGGTGATTGACGTTGCCGAAGGCATCCAGGTGCTCGGCGCCGAAGAGCGTACCAACTACCCGCTGACGGTGAATGTGGACGACCTGGGCGAAGATTTTGCCCTCACGGTGATGGTCGACGCGTCCATCGGCGCCCAGCGCGTGGCGGGCTACCTGCACACGGCCCTGGCAAGCCTGGCCGATGCGCTGGGGCAGCGACCGGAAATGCCGCTGAGCGGCCTGAACATCCTGCCCGACACCGAACGCCAGACCCTGCTGCACCGCCTCAACCACACCCCGCACACCTACGCCGATTCCCACCTGATCCACCAGCAAGTCGAACGCCACGCCGCTGCCCAGCCTGAAGCCATCGCCTTGCGCTTCAACGACCTGCGCCTCACCTACCGCCAGCTCAACGAGCGTGCCAACCAGGTCGCCCATCGCCTGCTGGCCCAGGGTATTCGCCCGGATAATCGGGTGGCGATCTGCGTGGAGCGTGGCCCGGAGATGATCATCGGCCTGCTCGGCATCCTCAAGGCCGGCGCGGGTTACGTGCCAATCGACCCGGCCTATCCGCAGGAACGCATCACCTACACCCTGGCCGACAGTGAGCCGCTGGCGGTGCTGGTGCAAGCCAATACGCGCCACCTGGCGGGCGATCTGGCGCAGATCGACCTCAACGGCTTGCGTGGCGAGTCCATCGTCAACCCGCGCGTGGCGATCAGCCCGGCGAGCCTGGCCTATGTGATCTACACCTCTGGCTCCACCGGCCAGCCCAAGGGCGTGATGATCGAACACCGCCAGGTCGCACGTTTGTTCAGTGCCACCGAACACTGGTTCGGCTTCAA
This sequence comes from Pseudomonas sp., assembly GCF_049590575.1. GTDB lineage: Bacteria > Pseudomonadota > Gammaproteobacteria > Pseudomonadales > Pseudomonadaceae > Aquipseudomonas. The sequence goes on along the minus strand of NZ_JBAWDE010000352.1, from coordinate 5,446 downwards.
CCGTAACGACGTGTGGGCGCTGTTCCATTCCTTTGCGTTCGACTTTTCAGTGTGGGAAATCTGGGGCGCGCTGATGCACGGCGGGCAATTGCTGATCGTGCCGCAACTCGTCAGCCGTTCGCCGGATGAATGCTATGCGCTGCTGTGCGACGCCGGCGTGAGCATCCTCAACCAGACGCCAAGCGCGTTCCGCCAACTGATCGCCGCGCAGGGCCAGAGCCCTCAGGCGCATTCCCTGCGCCAGTTGATTTTCGGCGGTGAGGCCCTCGAACCGAGCATGCTCAAACCCTGGTACGCGCGGGCAACCAACGCCGGCACGCAACTGGTGAACATGTATGGCATCACCGAAACCACCGTGCACGTGACGTATCGCGCATTGCAGGCCGCGGATGCGCAGTTGGTCGGCGTCAGCCCGATTGGCGTGCGCATTCCCGACCTGCAGCTGTACGTGCTGGATGCGCAGCGCGAGCCGCTGCCGTTTGGCGTCGTCGGCGAGTTGTACGTGGGCGGCGCCGGCGTGGCGCGCGGCTACTTGAACCGCGACGCGCTGAACGCCGAGCGCTTCCTTGACGACCCGGCCACCGGCCTGCGCATGTACCGGACCGGCGACCTTGGCCGCCTGCTCGCCGACGGCAGCGTCGAATACCTGGGGCGTAACGACGACCAGGTGAAGATCCGTGGCTTTCGCATCGAACTCGGTGAAATCCAGGCGCACCTGGCCAACGCCCCTGGCGTGCGTGACGCCGTGGTGGTCGCCCGTGAAGACGAACCGGGCGACAAGCGCCTGGTCGCCTACGTGATCGCCGAGGATCAACTCAGCGTGGCCCAGCTGCGTGACCATCTGCAACGGCACCTGGCCGACCATATGCTGCCGAGCGCGTTTGTATTGCTCGACAAATTCCCGCTCACCACCAATGGCAAACTCGATCGCAAAGCCTTGCCCGCGCCGGGTGCCGACGCGTTGGCCCGGCGTGGCTACGAGGCGCCACAAGGCGCCGTGGAAGTGGCGATTGCCGCGATCTGGCAAGACCTGCTCAAGCTTGACCGGGTCGGGCGCCACGATAATTTCTTCGAACTCGGCGGCCATTCGCTGCTGGCGGTCAAGCTGATCGAGCGCATGCGTCAGGTCGAGCTGGGTGCCGACGTGCGTGTGCTGTTCGGCCAGCCGAGCCTGGCGGCGCTGGCCGCCGCAGTCGGCGGGCAGCAACAGGTGGAGGTCCCGGCCAACCTGATCAATCCGGCCAGCCTGCAGATCACCCCGGACATGGTGCCGCTGGTGGAGCTGAACCAGGCCGCCCTCGATCACATCGTCGACAGCGTGCCCGGCGGCCTCAGCAATGTGCAGGACATCTACGGCCTGGCGCCGCTGCAGGCGGGCATTCTGTACCACCACCTGGCAACCACCGAAGGCGACCCCTACGTGTTGCAGGTGCAGTTCAGCTTCAAGGATCAGGCGGCGGTGGACGCGTTTATCGCGGCCTTGCACAGCGTGATCGAACGCAATGACATCCTGCGCACCGCGATTCTCTGGGAAGGCCTCAACGAGCCGGTGCAGGTGGTGCTGCGCGAGGCGCAGCTGGCGGTCGAACGCATCGAAAACGTGGGCGCGGATGCCCTGGCGCAGCTGCAACAGCGCTTTGACCCACGGCACTTTCGCCTCGACCTGTCGCGCGCCTCGTTGATGCATTTTGCTTATTGCGCCGAACAGCAGCGCTACGTCGGCATCCTGCTGTTGCACCATATCCTGCTGGACCACACCGCCCTGCAGGTGCTGGTGCAGGAAATGAGCGCCAGCCTCTCCGGCAGCAACACCCAACTGGCCGACGCGGTGCAGTACCGCAACTACGTGGCCCAGGCGCGGCTCGGGGTCAGCCAGGCGCAGCACGAAGCGTTTTTCCGCGAGATGCTCGGGGATATCGACGAGCCGACCCTGGCCTTTGGCGTGCAGGATGTGAATGGCGACGGCAGCGGCATTCTCGAAGCGCACCTGTCGCTGGAGCCGGCACTCTGCCTGGGGCTGCGCGAACAGGCGCGGCAACTGGGGGTGAGCAGCGCAAGCCTGGTGCACCTGGCCTGGGCGCAGGTGCTGGGGCAGGTTTCCGGCCAGCAGGACGTGGTGTTTGGCACGGTGTTGCTCGGCCGCATGCAAGGCGGCGAGGGCGCTGACCGGGCGCTGGGGATGTTCATCAATACCTTGCCGCTGCGGGTCAGCCTGGGCGCAACCGGGGTACAAGCCGGGGTGCGCGCCACCCATGCGCGGCTCGCGCAGTTGCTCGGGCATGAGCATGCCTCGTTGTCCCTGGCCCAGCGCTGCAGTGGCGTGCCGGGTTCGCTGCCGTTGTTCAGCACGCTGCTCAACTACCGTCACAGCGCACCGGGCGAGGCCCCGGGCGAGCGTCCGTTTGCCGCCTCCGGGATCGAAATCCTCAGCTCCGAAGAGCGCAGCAACTACCCGCTGGTGCTCAACGTCGATGACCTTGGCGCAGGCTTCGCCCTGACCGTGCAGGGCCTGGCCACGCTGGATGTGCAGCGCGTCGGCGACTACATGCTGACCGCGTTGCGCCACCTGGTCAGCGCCTTGCAACAGGCGCCGACCACGCCGTTGCAGGCGGTGTCGATCGTGCCCGCCGCCGAGCGCCACACCATCCTGGTGGACTTCAACGCCACTGCGCGCGACTACCCGTCGCACCTTACGGTCAACCAGTTGTTCGAAGCCCAGGCGCTGGCGTGCCCCGAGGCGGTGGCGGCGGTGCAGGGCAACCTGTCCCTGAGTTACCGCGACCTCAACCGCCGCGCCAACCGCCTGGCCCACCACCTGATTAACCAGGGCGTGCAGCCGGGAGAAAGCGTGGCGATTGCGCTGCCGCGCTCCCTCGACCTGCTGATCTGCCAACTGGCGATCCTCAAGTGCGCGGCGGTGTATGTGCCGCTGGACGTCAACGCGCCGCTCGAGCGCCAGGCGTTTATCGTGCAGGACAGCGGTGCGCACCGGGTGCTCAATAGCCTGGCGGACCTGAACCTGGAAGGGTTGTCGCCGCACAACCCTGACGTGGACGCGTCTTCGGAGAGCGTCGCGTACATCCTCTACACCTCCGGCTCGACCGGCGCGCCCAAAGGCGTGCAAGTGCCGCACCGGGCGATTTCGCGCCTGGTGCTCAACAACGGTTATGCCGACTTCAACCCACGCGACCGCGTGGCCTTCGCCTCCAACCCGGCCTTCGACGCCAGCACCCTCGAGGTCTGGGCACCGTTGCTCAACGGCGGCTGTGTGGTCGTGGTCGAACAGGCCGAGCTGCTGTCCCAAGCGGCCTTTGGCGCGTTGTTGCAGGAGCAGTCGGTCAGCGTGTTGTGGATGACCGCCGGCCTGTTCCATCAGTACGCCGACGCACTGATGCCGGTGTTCCGCCAATTGCGCTACCTGATCGTCGGCGGCGACGTGCTCGACCCACTGGTGATCGGCCGCGTGCTCAAGCACGGCAAGCCGCAGCACTTGCTCAACGGCTACGGGCCGACCGAAGCCACCACGTTTTCCACGACCTTTGAGATCACCTCGGTCGGCACGGGCGGTATTCCGATTGGTCGGCCGATTGCAAACGCCCAGGCCTACGTGCTGGATGCGCGCCGGCAACCGGTGGCGCTGGGCGTGGTTGGCGAGCTGTATATCGGTGGCGCGGGCGTGGCCAGGGGCTATCTGAACCAGCCGCAACTGACCGCCGAGAAATTCATCCCGAACCCGTTCGGCGATGGCCTGCTGTACCGCAGCGGTGACCTGGCCTGCTGGCAGGCCGACGGCACATTGCTGTACCAGGGGCGCAATGACCTGCAGGTGAAGATTCGCGGTTTCCGTATCGAGCCCGGCGAGATCGAAGCCTGCCTGGCGGCCGTCCCCGGCGTGAAAGACGCCGTGGTGCTGGCCCGCGAAGACGAGCCCGGCGACAAGCGCCTGGTGGCGTACTACACCGCGCCGTCAGCGCTGGATATCGAAGCGCTGCGCGCGCATCTGCAAGGGCAGTTGCCGGACTATATGGTGCCGTCGGCCTACGTCTGGCTGGCGCTGTTGCCGCTGACCGCCAACGGCAAGCTCGACCGCAAGGGCCTGCCGGTGCCGGACCAGAGCGCGCTGCTCAGCCGTGGTTACGAGGCGCCGGAGGGCCCAGTGGAAACCTTGCTGGCGCAGATCTGGCAGGAGGTGCTGAAGCTGGAGCGCGTCGGACGGCATGACCATTTCTTCGAGCTCGGCGGGCATTCGCTGCTGGCGGTCAGTTTGATCGAGCGCATGCGCCAGGTCGGCCTGAGCGCCGATGTCCGCGTGCTGTTCAGCCAGCCAAGCCTGGCGGCACTGGCGGCGGCGGTCGGCAGCGGGCGTGAAATCGTGGTGCCGGCCAATCGCATCCCGCCGGGTTGCACGCAGATTACCCCGTCCATGTTGAGCCTGGTGCAGCTAGACCAGGCCGCCATCGAGCGCATCGTTGCAAGCGTGCCGGGTGGCGCAGCGAATGTGCAGGACATCTACCCGCTGGCGCCGTTGCAGGAAGGCATTCTTTACCACCATATCAGCGCCGAGCAGGGCGACCCGTACCTGCTGCAATCGCGCATGGCGTTTGACCGCCTGGAACGTTTGCACGGCTTCATGGGCGCGCTGCAACAGGTGGTGGCGCGTCACGATATCCTGCGCACCGGTGTGGTCTGGGAAGGCCTGGACAGCCCGGTGCAAGTGGTCTGGCGTGACGCGCAGCTGGTGGTGCAAGAGATTGCCCTGGACCCGGCCAACGGTGACGTCATCGAGCAACTGCATGCGCGGTTTGATGCGCGCCACTACCGCCTGGACATCACCCAGGCGCCGCTGCTGCGCATGGTTTACGCACAAGACCCGGCCAATGACCGGGTGGCGGCGATCCTGTTGTTCCACCACTTGGCGCTGGACCACACCGCCATGGAAGTGGTCGGCCAGGAGATGCGCGCATTCCTGTTCAACCAGGCGCAGGACCTGCCGCCGCCGGCGCCGTTCCGCAATTACGTGGCCCAGGCGCGCCTGGGGGTGAGTGTTGAAGAACATGAACAATTCTTCCGCGAGATGCTCGCCGATGTCGATGAGCCGACCCTGGCGTTTGGCATCCGCGATGTGCAGGGCGATGGTCGCGACATCGAAGAGGCCGAGCAACCCCTGGAGCCGGCGCTGGCGGTGCGCGTGCGTGAGCAGGCACGGCTGCTGGGCGTGAGTGCGGCGAGCCTGATGCACTTGGCTTGGGCCCAGGTACTGGGGCTGGTCGCCGGGCGTGATGAGGTGGTGTTCGGCACCGTATTGATGGGCCGTATGCAGGCTGGGGACGGCGCGGACCGCGCACTCGGGATGTTCATCAACACCTTGCCATTGCGCGTCGATGTGGCCGCCGGCGCGGCGGTTGCAGTCAAGGCGACCCACTTGCGCCTGAGCGCGCTGCTCGGC
>NZ_JBAWDE010000351.1:0-3500 GCF_049590575.1 Pseudomonas sp. | reverse complement strand
GGGTCTCGTCACTGCGCGGTGCGGTGGTGACCTGCTCGGCAGCCGCGGCCATGGCCGGGCAGCTCAGGCTGCTGCCGGCAATCGCGGCGCCGGTGGCGGCCATGCCGAGCAGGACACGGCGGCGCTGTGCTGAAAAGTGTGCGGAAAACTGTTCTGAATCACTCATCGGTTAGGTCGTCTTCACTGCAGGCCGGAAAGGCCAAGGGCGGGGTCGATTCCATCGAGTGCAACGGCCAGAGCCTTGGCCTTGTCGGCGATCTGCTTGCGCTGATCGGCGGTAACGCTGTCATACGTGGCATAGCCGTTGTCGACTTTGAAGCCTTGCAGCTCAGTGTCAAAAGCGGCGAGGGCGCTGTCGACTTTCGGCAGCACGTCGGCGGCGGATTTACTCAGCAGCGGGCGCATCAGCTCGACCACCTTGTGCGCCGCTTGCAGGTTGGCGGCAAAACCGTTCAGGTCGACATGGCTGTAGCGTTCCTCTTCACCGCTGATGGCGCGCACGTCCGCCAGGCTGTTGAGGTTGCGCACCACGATGCCGACCAGTTGCTCCGGCGGCAGCGACTGCGCCAGCAGTTGCTGTTTCAGCGTGGTGACGTCGGTGAGCAGGCGCTGCGCAATCGGCGCCAGGCCATCGAGACTGCGTTGCTGGAACAGGCTGTACTCCAGGCGATGGAAGCCGCTGAAGGCCGGGTCCTGCTCGCGCTTTTCAAAGTAGTCGGCACGCGCATTGATCGCGTTGTCCAGCTCGGCCAGGCGCTGCGAGGCCGGGGCCAGGCGCTGGTAAGCCTCGCGGGCGGGTACGTACAGTGCTTGCGCCTGGGCCAGGTCGCCGGCATCGATTGCCTGTTGCAGGGCGGTCACGGCCTTGACCAGGGCGCTGCCCTGGCTGCTCAAGTACACGCGAAACTCCGACAACGGGCCGATAAACGCGACCATCGACGGCTTGGCCTTGGCCTGGGCGTCGGATTCCGCCGTCGGCGTCACATGCAGGGTGCCGCGCGGGTTGCTCAGCAAGCCGCAGGTGATCGCGTAGTCGCCGGGCAGCAGGTTGGCGTTGATCACCTGGCTCAAGCCGGGCGCGATGTTTTCGCGTTCTTCAACCACTAGCACGCCGTCGAGGATTTCCCATTCCACTGCCCTGTCCGAGCGGTTGATGATGCGAAAGCTCGCGCGCCCGGCCGGCACGGTCAGCGCATTCGGTTCGCAGGCATGCCCGTGGATGGTCACTGCGATTTCATCGCGGTTGGTCTGGCGCTTGCTGGCCGCCAGTTGCGAGGCGTAGTAGAACAGGCCACCGGCGGCGATCATCACGACCACCGAGCCTGCCACCGCCCAGCGCAACGCGCGGGCTGGCAGAGCCGGTTGAGGGGTTGGGTTGGACAAGGGTCGGTCCTTACTGGCTGGAAACGGAAGAAGACGTGGCGGCAGGCTTGGCCGGTGCCGCAGGCAGGAAAAACATCACCAGCGCCACCACCAGATAAATCAGGTAGGCACCGAGGGTGCTGATGGTCGGCGCCTCCTGGTAACCGAACATGCCGGCCAGCACCGAGCCCAGCGGGCTGTCCATCGGCAGCGCGGCGCTGAAATCGAACAGCACCGTCTGCCAGTGGTTCCACACGCCGGCTTCGTGCAAGGCCTGCACCGAGTTGGCGAGGATGCCGGCGGCGACTACCAGAATGAACAAGCCGGTCCAGCGGAAAAATGCACCGAGGTTCAGGCGCATGCTGCCGGTGTAGATCAGGAAGCCGACGATGATCGCCAGGATCAGGCCGAGCAGGGCGCCAATCGGCGCGCCTGGGCCTTCGCTCTGCTGAAACACCGCCAGCAGGAAAAATACGGTTTCGAGGCCCTCACGGGCCACGGCGAAAAACACCATCAGGATCAGCGCCGTGACTTGATGCTTGGAGCCGGCCAACGCGTGATCGAGGGACTGGTGAAGGGAATGCTTGATCGAGCGCGCGACCTTGCGCATCCAGAACACCATGGAACTGAGGATGCCCACGGCGACTAAGCCGACGATGCCTTCGAACAATTCCTGCTGCTTTTGCGGGAATTCGGCGCTGACCAATTCCAGGCCGCCACCCACCAGCAGCGCCAGTGCGGCGGCGAGGAACACGCCGATCCACACGGCCGGCATCCATTGGCCGCGGCCGGTCTGCTGCAGGTAGCTGGCGATAATGCCCACGATCAGCGCAGCTTCAATGCCTTCGCGCAGCATGATTAGAAAAGGAACGAGCATTCGCCACCACAGCCTGACTAGATAGGAAGCTAAGTTGTAACATAATGATACTCATTACTAAACAGGCAATCTTGACGTTTACTGAACATAGGCTGAACGGTGGTGACGAAGCGCAACCGCCCTTATGATGCACGCCATCTTGTGTGCGCCCGGAATGCCCAACTGCCCATGTCGGAAAAAGACACCATTTCCATCCACCTCGTGCGCGAAGCCCTGGTGCAGAGCTGTGCGCCCGGTGCGCCCGCCGCCGAGGTGCTGACCAAAGCCGGCATTGATCCGGCCCTGCTGGCCCAGCCGAGCGCACGGGTTTCGGCCACCACCTACGCGCGGCTGTGGCGCCTGCTGGCGCGGCGCATGGACGATGAGTTTTTCGGCATGGACCCACGCAAGCTCAAGTCGGGCAGCCTGGCATTCCTGTGTCGGACAGCCATGGCCCAACCGCAGCTGGGCGCGAGCCTGGAAACCGGCCTGGGATTTTTATCCTTGATGCTCGAACAACTGCCGGCCCAGTTGGTGCGCCAGCAAAGCCTGGCAGAAATCGTGCTGCTGGAGCCTGAGGTCGAGCCAAAACGCGCGTTTACCTACTTCACCTATTGGATGATCGTACACGGCGTGGCCTGCTGGCTGGCCGGGCGGCGCATCCCGATCCTGGCGATTGAACTGCGCGGCCCCCGGCCGGATTTCTGCGATGACTACCAGGTGATGTTTTCCGACAACCTGCGGTTTAATCGGCCACGCACCCGCATGATCTTTTCCGCCGACTGCCTGGACCTGCCGATCAAGCGCAGCGCGGAAGAACTCAAGCGTTTCCTCGCGCATGCGCCGGCTAACATCCTGGTCAAATACCGCGACCCCGACAGCCTGGCCACCCGCATCAAACACGACCTGCGCCAGATGGCACCCGATACCTGGCCAGAAACCGACGGCCTGGCTGCCAGCCATTGCATCTCCGCGTCCACCCTGCGCCGCCGCCTGGCGGAAGAGGGGCAGACTTACCAGGGCCTCAAGGACAGCGTGCGCAAGGAGCTGGCGATTGTGTGGCTGGCCGAGCCGCAGATCAGCTTTGCCGAGATTGCCGAGCGGTTGGGGTTCGCCGATACGAGTTCGTTCTACAAGGCGTTTCGTAAGTGGTCAGGGTCGAATCCTGGGCACTATCGCAGCCTGATTCTCAATGACGACAACCGCTCCTGACAGATACTGGAACCTACTCAGTAGCCCTTTTCCCAAAGTCAAAAAAGCCACGTAAATCCAGCCGGAAACT
>NZ_JBAWDE010000350.1:0-28503 GCF_049590575.1 Pseudomonas sp. | reverse complement strand
GTGAGCACTGTTAGCGCCTGACACACCGCTATCGGGGGCAAGCCCCCTCCCACATTTGACCCAGCGTGTTGCTTAGAGCTTGATCCAGGTCGCCTTCAGCTCGGTGTACTTGTCGAACGCGTGCAGCGACTTGTCGCGGCCGTTACCCGACTGCTTGAAGCCACCAAACGGTGCGGTCATGTCGCCGCCGTCGTACTGGTTGACCCACACGCTACCGGCGCGCAGGGCCTTGGCGGTCAGGTGTGCCTTGGAGATATCCGCCGTCCACACCGCTGCGGCCAGGCCGTATTGGGTGTCGTTGGCGATGGCGATGGCTTCCTCGGCGCTGTCGAAGGTGATCACCGACAGCACTGGGCCGAAGATCTCCTCCTGGGCGATCTTCATCGCATTGGTCACGCCGTCGAAAATCGTCGGCTCCACGTAAGTGCCGCCGGTTTCTTCCAGGGTGCGCTTGCCGCCCGCCACCAGCTTGGCGCCATCCGCGTGGCCGGCTTCGATGTACGACAGCACAGTGTTCATCTGCTGAGTGTCCACCAGCGCGCCGACGTTGGTCGCCGGGTCCAATGGGTTGCCTGGCTTCCAGCCCTTGAGGGCTGCAATTACCAGCGGCAGGAATTTATCCTTGATGGAACGTTCCACCAGCAGGCGCGAACCGGCGGTGCAGACTTCGCCCTGGTTGAAGGCGATGGCGCCAGCGGCGGATTCGGCAGCGGCTTGCAGGTCCGGCGCATCGGCAAACACGATGTTCGGGCTCTTGCCGCCGGCTTCCAGCCATACGCGCTTCATGTTCGATTCGCCGGAGCGGATCAACAACTGCTTGGCGATCTTGGTCGAACCGGTGAACACCAGGGTGTCGACGTCCATGTGCAACGCCAGTGCGTTACCCACGGTGTGGCCGTAGCCCGGCAGCACGTTGAACACGCCTTTTGGAATGCCTGCTTCAACGGCCAGGGCCGCGATGCGGATGGCGGTCAGCGGGGATTTTTCGGACGGTTTGAGGATCACCGAGTTACCGGTGGACAGCGCCGGACCGAGCTTCCAGCAGGCCATCATCAGCGGGAAGTTCCACGGCACGATGGCGCCGACAACGCCCACCGGCTCGCGGGTCACCAGGCCCAGTTGATCATGCGGGGTGGCCGCGACTTCATCGTAGATCTTGTCGATGGCCTCGCCGCTCCAGCTCAGCGCATTGGCCGCACCCGGCACATCGATGCCCAGGGAGTCGCTGATCGGCTTGCCCATGTCCAGGGTTTCGAGCAGCGCCAGCTCTTCGGCATTCTCTTTGAGCAGCGCGGCGAAGCGGATCATCGTGGCTTTGCGTTTGGCCGGCGCGAGGCGCGACCAGACACCGGAATTGAAAGTGGCGCGGGCGTTTTCCACGGCGCGCTGGGCGTCGGCGACGTCACAGCTGGCAACGGTGGTCAGCAGGCGGCCATCGACCGGGCTGATGCATTCGAACGTCTCACCGGAAGCGGCGGCGGTGTATTCGCCATTGATGTAGGCGCGGCCTTCGATCTTCAGATCCTTGGCACGTTGTTCCCAGTCGGCACGGGTCAGGGTGGTCATGCGAGTGTCCTCCTCTAATTGAATACAAGGGCCGGGCGATGTCCCCGGCAGCCTCAAAAAATTCTTGCCCCGCCAGCCTGCTGTTCGGCTCAAGGCGGCTATCACCCTAAACCAGCGGCTGGGGGTGTTTCAATATATTTGACATAAGCCCGGTAAACGCCCTTGCGATGTTCATTTTAATAAACATAGACTTTGGGCTCTCCAACCGCAGGCCAGACGGGACACGCACATGAGCATCCAGGACATCGTCGACTTCAGCCAAGCCAGCACCGCCCCAGATCGCTACCGCCCTGCTGCGGAAAAAGTCCTCAAGGGCGATCCCGAACAAACACTCTACAACCACTACAACAGCCCGTGCGGCCAGATGAGTGCCGGGGTTTGGGAAGGTGAAGTCGGGCAGTGGAAGGTCAATTACACCGAGCATGAATACTGCGAAATCGTCCAGGGTGTTTCCGTATTGCGCGATGCCGAGGGCAACGCCAAGACCCTGCGCGCCGGCGACCGCTTCGTGATCCCCGCCGGTTTCAGCGGCACCTGGGAAGTGCTGGAACCGTGCCGCAAAATCTACGTGGTATTTGAACAGAAAGCCTGATCAGCAAATCGCAGGCAAAAAAAAGCCCGACTCGTGAGAGACGGGCTTTTTTCACAAGGAGGAAAATCAATTACTTGATTTTGCCTTCTTTGTAGATCACGTGCTTGCGAACGCGCGGGTCGAACATTTTCTTTTCGAGCTTGTCCGGGGTAGTACGCTTGTTCTTGTCGGTAGTGTAGAAGTGACCAGTACCGGCGCTAGAGATCATTCGAATCAATTCACGCATGATAAAGCTCCTTAGATCTTGCCAGCGGCGCGGATTTCGGCCAGCACGACAGTGATGCCACGCTTGTCGATGATACGCATGCCTTTGGCAGATACACGCAGGCGAACAAAACGTTTCTCTTCTTCAACCCAGAAGCGGTGATGCTGCAGGTTCGGCAGGAAACGACGACGGGTTTTGTTATTTGCGTGGGAAATGTTATTCCCAGTCACCGGACCCTTACCGGTAACTTGACAGACTCTCGACATGCCTCAGCCCTCTAAAACCACATGCCCAACCCGGCATGGGTTGGCCGCTTAATCTCTCAGTCATTTGGCGCCAGGCGCCGCGTTTCTTTAAGGGTCTTACCGGCTACACCTACAGTGAAGGAACCGGGCCCCTAGAAAAGAGCGCTGCTTTATACCAGAAAGACCCCAGTGCAACAACAGCCCGTGTGTTTTTACCGGCGTAAATCTCGGCGACAGACCCCCGAACCGTAGCCAGGAGGGGCCGCTGCAACAGCCGACCGCTCGTCGCACAGAATGATTTACAGCACTCGCGCGCGCAGTGAAGCGCACGGCGAAACGCGCTGAGGCGCCATCAAAACAGCATTTGCAGCAAAAGCACAGGCAAAAATGGACTAGTCATTTATCAATCAGGCCACTACGGTAGGACTTTTCCAGACTGCACTCGCAGATGGGCCTTCGATCTGCAAAGGAAACCGAACATGCGCCTCGCTGCCCTACCGCTGCTGCTAGCCCCTCTATTTATCGCCCCGCTGGCTTCTGCGGCCAACAACCTGAGCGTCTGCACCGAGGCCAGCCCCGAAGGGTTCGATGTGGTGCAGTACAACTCGCTGACCACCACCAACGCCTCGGCCGATGTGCTGATGAACCGCCTGGTGGACTACGATGCGGCCAGCGGCAAACTGGTGCCCAGCCTGGCGGACAGCTGGGAAGTCTCGCCGGATGGCCTGACCTACACCTTCAAGCTGCACCCGGACGTGAAATTCCATCACACCGACTATTTCACCCCAAGCCGCACCCTGACTGCCGAAGACGTACGCTTCAGCTTCGAACGCATGCTCGATCCAGCCAACCCGTGGCACAAGATCGCCCAGAGTGGCTTCCCGCACGCGCAGTCGCTGCAGTTACCCACACTGGTCAAGAAGATCGACGCCCTCGACCCGCTGACTGTGCGCTTCACCCTGGACCACGCCGACTCTACCTTCCTCGCCGCCTTAAGCATGGGCTTTGCTTCTATCTACCCTGCCGAATACGCCGACAAACTGCTCAAGGCCGGTACCCCGGAGAAACTCAACAGCCAGCCGATCGGCACCGGGCCATTCATCTTCAGCCGTTTCCAGAAGGATGCCGTGGTGCGCTACAAAGGCAACCCGGACTACTTCGCCGGCAAACCGCCTGTGGATAACTTGATTTTCGCGATTACCCCGGACGCCAACGTCCGCCTGCAGAAACTCAAGCGCGACGAATGCCAGATTGCCCTGTCGCCCAAACCTCTTGATGTAGGCGAGGCCGAGAAAGAACCCGCGCTCAAGGTGGAAAAAACCGCCGCTTTCATGACGGCCTTCGTGGCCATCAACAGTCAGCACCCACCCTTGGACAAGCCTGAAGTGCGCCAGGCCATCAACCTGGCTTTCGACAAAGGCAGCTACCTCAAGGCCGTGTTTGAAGGCACCGCCGAAGCCGCCAACGGCCCTTACCCGCCGAACACCTGGAGCTACGCCAAAGACTTGCCGGGTTATCCACAGGACCTCGCCAAAGCCAAGGCCCTGCTTAACCGGGCCGGACTCAAGGACGGCTTCAAGACCACTATCTGGACTCGCCCCACTGGCAGCCTGCTGAACCCCAACCCGAACCTCGGCGCGCAACTGCTGCAGGCGGACCTGGCCAAGGTCGGCATCCAGGCCGAGATTCGCGTGATCGAATGGGGCGAGCTGATTCGCCGCGCCAAGGCGGGCGAGCATGACCTGCTGTTCATGGGCTGGGCCGGCGACAACGGCGACCCGGATAACTTCCTGACCCCGCAGTTCTCCTGCGCGGCGGTGAAGTCAGGCACCAATTTCGCGCGTTACTGCGACCCTGCGCTGGACAAGCTGATCAGTGCCGGCAAAACCACCAGCGAGCAAGGCGTGCGTAGCAAGCTGTATCAGCAGGCCCAGGCGCAGATCCAGCAGCAGGCGCTGTGGCTGCCGCTGGCACATCCGACGGCGTTTGCCCTGGCGCGCAAGAATGTCGAGGGGTACCAGGTGAGCCCGTTCGGGCGCCAGGATTTCTCCAAGGTCAGCGTCAAGCCTTGAGCCCCCAGCCCCGCCCCACAGGGCGGGGTTATATCCAGCCATATTCGACCATCGACAAGGGGTCTCCATCTCCCACGATGATGTGATCGAGCACCCGCACATCCACTAATTCCAGAGCCTTTTGCAGTAATTTGGTCAATTTTCGATCAGCCGCGCTGGGTTCAGCGATTCCAGAAGGGTGGTTGTGACACAGGATCAGCGCCGCCGCGTTGTAGGCCAAGGCGCGCTTGACCACTTGCCGCGGATAAACAACAGCGGCGTCGATGGTGCCTTCGGACAGTGCTTCAAAGCCCAGCACCCGGTGCTTGGAGTCGAGAAACAGGCAACCGAAGATCTCGTGGGGCTCATGGCGCAACAGCGCCTTGAGGTAATCACGCACAGCCACCGGGCTTTCCAGTACCGAATCATTGCGCAGCCGCTCGGCCAGGTGGCGCCGGGACATTTCCAGCACAGCCTGCAATTGCGCAAACTTCGCCGGCCCCAGGCCCAGATGCTGGCTGAACAGTGCCTGGCTGGCCTCCAACAGCGGACGCAAGCCACCGAATTGCGCCAGCAGATGCCGCGCCAGGTCCACCGCGCTCTTGCCGGAAACCCCGGTGCGCAGGAAGATTGCCAGCAATTCGGCGTCGGACAGACTCGCCGCGCCCCACTCCAACAGCTTCTCCCTGGGCCGTTCTGCCACCGGCCAATCGCGAATACTCATTCCACTTCCCTTTGCATGTGCGCCATGTGCGCCGCTGTTGCGGGGCAGACGCTGTGTTATCGTAGGCCCTCTTTTTTGCATGCGATTTCACCTGGGGAGGGGGCATCGCACGCGTCACTGAACTGGCATCACTGAACTGGAAAGGCAAACCAATGCAGCGTCTGTATCGGAAACGCATCGTTCTCGGCGTCGGCGGCGGCATTGCCGCCTACAAGAGCGCCGAGCTGGTCCGCCGGCTCCTCGACCAGGGCGCCGAAGTGCGCGTGGTCATGACTCGCGGCGGCAGTGAGTTCATCACCCCACTGACCATGCAGGCGCTCTCCGGCCACCCGGTTCACCTCGACCTGCTGGACCCGGCAGCCGAAGCCGCGATGGGCCATATCGAGCTGGCCAAATGGGCCGACCTGGTACTGATCGCCCCGGCCACCGCCGACCTGATCGCCCGCCTGGCCCAAGGCATCGCCGATGACCTGCTGACCACCCTGGTACTGGCCACCGACGCCACCGTCGCCATCGCCCCGGCCATGAACCAGGCCATGTGGCGCGACCCGGCCACCCAGGCCAACACCCAACTCCTGCAAAGCCGTGGCCTCAAGGTGTTCGGCCCGGCCTCCGGCAGCCAGGCCTGCGGCGACGTGGGCATGGGCCGCATGCTCGAGGCCACCGACCTGGCGCTGTGCGCCGCCGAGTGCTTCCAGCACCTGGCCCTGACCGGCAAGCACGTGCTGATCACCGCCGGCCCGACCCAGGAAAACATCGACCCAGTGCGCTACATCACCAACCATAGCTCAGGGAAAATGGGCTTTGCCTTGGCCGAAGCGGCGGTCGAGGCAGGCGCACGCGTCACCTTGATCACCGGCCCGGTGCATTTGCCGACCCCTGATCGCGTCACGCGAATCGACGTAGTCAGCGCCCGGGACATGCTGGCGGCCTGTGAAGCGGCCATTCCCTGCGACCTGTTTATCGCTTCGGCAGCGGTTGCAGACTACCGCCCGGAAGTCGTCGCCCCGCAAAAGCTCAAGAAAGACCCTACGAGCGGTGACGGCTTGCTCCTGCAAATGGTGCGCAACCCGGACATCCTGGCTACCATCGCTACGCGTGCGGACCGCCCGTTCAGCGTCGGCTTCGCCGCCGAGACCGAGCACTTGCTGGACTACGCCGCTCGCAAATTGAAAGACAAAAACCTCGACCTGATCGTTGCCAATGATGTCGCCAACCCGAGCATCGGCTTCAACAGCGAGGAAAATGCCATCAGCGTGATCGACCGTGAGTTGCACGCCACCGTTTTTGCCCAGACCAGCAAGGGCAAGATTGCCCGCCAACTGATCTCTTTTATCGCCCAACGGCTGAACCAGGTTTAATTTCCATGCACGCTTTGCAAGCCAAGATCCTCGACCCACGCATCGGCACCGAATTCCCACTGCCGGCCTACGCCACGCCAGGCTCCGCCGGGCTGGACCTGCGCGCCATGCTCAAGCAAGACACTGTGCTTGAGCCCGGCCAGACCATCCTGATCCCGACCGGCCTGTCGATCTACGTCGGCGACCCGGGCTTGGCGGCATTGATCCTGCCGCGCTCGGGCCTTGGCCATAAACACGGGATCGTGCTGGGCAACCTGGTCGGCCTGATCGATTCGGACTACCAGGGCGAGCTGATGGTGTCGTGCTGGAACCGCGGCCAGACCGCGTTCAACATTGCCGTCGGCGAGCGCATCGCCCAGCTGGTGCTGGTGCCGGTGGTGCAGGCGCACTTCGAACTGGTCGAAGCGTTCGATGAGACTCAACGCGGCGCAGGTGGTTTTGGCCATTCCGGCAGCCACTGACTAAGCTGAATCGGGCCGGACGACCCTGTCCGGCCAGACGCCACCGCAGGGCTTTCAGGATGAAGAATGCGCGGATTTAAACAGCGAGATTTCCCTATTGAAATCAATGCATTACGCGAACAAAAAGGCGACGCCAGTACGCCGATGGCACTTTTGCACCACGAACTCTCTGCCGAAAACACCGTCATACCCTTCAGTTTGAGCCCGCCGGTCAGCCACATTCAGGCCAGCTTTGCCCCTTTCAGATGGAGTTTCCCCCCGCGATGAGTACCGCAGCCCGAGTAGCCCCAGCATTTCCCGACAGCATCTTTCGCGCCTATGACATCCGTGGCGTGGTGCCCAAGACCCTGACCGCCGAAACCGCCTACTGGATCGGCCGCGCCATCGGCGCCCAGAGCCTGGCCCAGGGCGAGCCGAACGTTTCGGTCGGCCGCGACGGTCGTTTGTCCGGCCCGGAGCTGGTGGAGCAACTGATCCAGGGCCTGGCCGACAGCGGTTGCCATGTCAGCGACGTGGGCCTGGTGCCGACGCCTGCGCTGTACTACGCGGCCAACGTGCTTGCGGGCAAGTCCGGGGTGATGTTGACCGGCAGCCATAACCCATCGGACTACAACGGCTTCAAGATCGTCATCGCCGGCGACACCCTCGCCAACGAACAAATCCAGGCCCTGCACACGCGCCTGAAAACCAACGACCTGACCAGCGGCGAAGGCAGCATCACCAAAGTCGACATCCTGCAGCGCTACTCTGACGAAATCACAGGCGACGTCAAACTCGCGCGCCGTCTCAAAGTGGTGGTGGACTGCGGTAATGGCGCGGCCGGTGTGATCGCCCCGCAACTGCTCGAAGCCCTGAACTGTGAGGTGATCCCGCTGTTCTGTGACGTCGACGGCAACTTCCCCAACCATCACCCGGACCCGGGCAAGCCTGAAAACCTGGTGGACTTGATCGCCAAGGTCAAGGAAACCGGGGCTGACGTCGGCCTGGCCTTCGACGGTGACGGCGACCGCGTTGGCGTGGTGACGGACACCGGCGAAAACGTGTTTGCCGACCGCCTGCTGATGCTGTTCGCCCGTGACGTGGTGGCGCGCAACCCAGGCGCCGAAATCATTTTCGACGTGAAGTGCACCCGCCGCCTCACGCCACTGATCAAGGAATATGGCGGTCGCCCGCTAATGTGGAAGACCGGCCACTCGTTGATCAAAAAGAAAATGAAAGAAACCGGCGCGCTGTTGGCCGGCGAAATGAGCGGCCACGTGTTCTTCAAGGAACGCTGGTTCGGGTTTGACGACGGCATTTACAGCGCCGCCCGTCTGCTGGAGATCCTCAGCAAGGAAAAATCCACCGCGCAGGCGCTGTTTCAGACCTTCCCGAATGATATTTCTACGCCAGAGATCAATATCCATGTGACCGAGGAGAGCAAATTCAGCATCATTGACGCACTGCACGATGCGCAATGGGGCGAAGGCGCCGACCTGACCAGCATTGATGGTGTGCGCGTCGATTACGCCAAAGGCTGGGGCCTGGTTCGCGCATCCAACACCACACCGGTGCTGGTGCTGCGTTTCGAGGCGGATACCGAGGCTGAGTTGCAGCGCATCAAGGACGTGTTCCACGCCCAGTTGAAACGTGTTGCCCCTGATCTCCAATTACCGTTCTGATTTTTTACCGGAGCCCTGAATGACCCTCGAACGCGAAGCCGCTGCCAACACCGCCAAGGTCCTTTCCGAAGCGTTGCCTTACATTCGACGCTACGTCGGCAAGACGCTGGTGATCAAGTACGGCGGCAATGCCATGGAAAGCGACGAGCTGAAAACCGGCTTTGCCCGCGACATCGTGTTGATGAAAGCCGTGGGGATCAACCCGGTGGTAGTGCACGGTGGCGGCCCGCAAATCGGCGACCTGCTCAAGCGCTTGTCGATCGAGAGTCACTTCATCGATGGTATGCGCGTCACTGACGCGCAGACCATGGACGTGGTGGAGATGGTCCTCGGCGGCCAGGTCAACAAAGACATCGTCAACCTGATCAACCGTCACGGCGGCAGTGCCATCGGCCTGACCGGCAAGGACGCGGAGCTGATCCGCGCGAAAAAACTGACCGTTACCCGTCAGACGCCGGAGATGACCCAGCCGGAAATCATCGACATCGGCCAGGTGGGCGAAGTGATCGGCATCAACACCGACCTGCTGAACCTGTTGGTCAAGGGCGACTTCATTCCAGTGATCGCGCCAATCGGCGTGGGCGCCAATGGCGAGTCCTACAACATCAACGCCGACCTGGTGGCGGGCAAGGTGGCCGAGGCGCTGAAGGCTGAAAAGCTGATGCTGCTGACCAACATCGCCGGCCTGATGGACAAGGAAGGCAAGGTGTTGACCGGCCTGACCACCCAACAGGTGGACGAGCTGATCGCCGACGGCACCATCTACGGCGGTATGCTGCCGAAAATCCGTTGCGCGCTGGAAGCGGTGCAAGGCGGCGTCGGTAGCTCGCTGATCCTCGATGGCCGCGTGCCGAATGCGATCCTGCTGGAAATCTTCACCGATACCGGTGTGGGCACGCTGATCAGCAATCGCAAGCGTCCGTAAGCAGCAGAAACAAAATGTGGGAGGGGGCAAGCCCCCTCCCACATTTGCTTGCGCCTGCAATACGTTCGATATCAGACGCCGAACTGCTCGCGGTAGGCCCGCACTGCCGGCAAGTGCTGCTTGAGCTGCGGGTCGTCTTCCAGGAACTGCAACACCTGGTTCAACGACACGATGCTCACCACCGGAATGCCGAAATCACGCTCTACTTCCTGGATCGCCGACAACTCGCCGTTGCCACGCTCCTGGCGATTCAGCGCGATCAATACACCAGCTGCCTTGGCGCCGTCCTGGGAAGCGATGATCTGCATCACTTCACGGATGGCCGTGCCGGCGGTGATCACGTCGTCGATGATCAGCACATCACCGGTGAGCGGCGCGCCCACCAGGCTGCCGCCTTCGCCATGGGCCTTGGCCTCTTTGCGGTTGAAACACCACGGCAGATCCTGCCCATGATGTTCAGCCAACGCCACGGCGGTCGCAGCCGCCAGGGGGATGCCCTTGTAGGCCGGACCGAACAGCACGTCGAAGGAAATACCGCTTTCAACGATGGCCGCCGCGTAGAAACGACCCAGCTGAGCCAGGGCCGAACCCGAATTGAACAAGCCTGCATTGAAGAAGTACGGGCTGGTGCGCCCGGACTTCAACGTGAACTCACCGAAGCGCAAAACGCCGCGATCGATGGCAAAACGAATGAAATCGCGTTGATACGCCTGCATGAAAAAAGCCTCAGATACCACGGATTTAGCTAATTAGGTAGACGGCGTGTATCATACACGCACGCGATTTTTGGGGCCATTTATGCGGATCATCAGTGTGAACGTTAATGGTATTCAGGCTGCAGTCGAGCGTGGTTTGCTCAGTTGGCTGCAAGCCCAGAATGCCGACGTCATCTGCCTGCAGGATACCCGCGCCTCCGCCTTTGAACTGGACGACCCAGCCTTCCAACTGGATGGCTACTTCCTTTATGCCTGCGATGCCGAAGTGCCCACCCAAGGTGGCGTGGCTTTGTATTCGCGGTTGCAACCCAAGGCGGTCATCAGCGGCCTCGGCTTCGAGACAGCCGACCGCTACGGGCGCTACCTGCAAGCCGATTTCGATAAGGTCAGCATCGCGACCTTGCTGCTTCCTTCGGGGCAGAACGGCGATGAAGACTTGAACCAGAAGTTCAAGCTAATGGACGATTTCGCCCGTTATCTGGATAAGCAGCGACGCAAACGTCGCGAGTACATTTATTGTGGCTCGCTGTACGTGGCGCAACAGAAGCTGGATATCAAGAACTGGCGCGACAGCCAGCAATCCCCGGGCTTCCTGGCGCCGGAACGGGCCTGGATGGACGAGATTGTCGGCAACATGGGCTATGTGGATGCGCTGCGCGAAGTCAGCCGTGAAGGCGACCAGTACAGCTGGTGGCCAGACAACGAGCAGGCCGAGATGCTCAACCTGGGCTGGCGTTTCGACTACCAGTTGCTGACCCCAGGTCTGCGCCGGTTCGTACGCAGCGCGCGTTTGCCGCGCCAGCCACGCTTCTCGCAGCACGCGCCGCTGATCGTGGACTACGACTGGACACTGACCATCTAAGGTCTTTTTCCAGGCACAAAAAAACCGACATCGCTGTCGGTTTTTTTGTGGGCGCTGATTATTTGATCACTCGCCAGGTCAAGGGGTAGCGATAGGCAACCCCCTTGTTGGCCTTGATGCTGCCAATGATGGTCAACACCACGGTGGCGATGGCCAAGGCAAACATCAGGAAAAAGCCAATTACCGCGAATGCCAGCACGATGCACGCCATCCAGGCGATCGCCACGGTGATCTGGAAATTCAAGGCTTCCTTGCCCTGATCATCAATGAACGGGTCCACTTCTTTCTTCATCTGCCACAGGATCAGCGGCCCGACCACGCTGCCGAAGGGGAACACAAACCCCAGGAACGCCGCCAAATGACACAACATTGCTCCCTGGCGCACTTCGTAGGAAGGCGTAGGCACCGGCACTTGGTTGTCATTCATGGCGCTTCTCCTTGAGGCGGGTTCAGTCGGCCAGTGCGGCGTTCTGCAGTTCGAAGATTTCGGTCATGCCCTTCTGGGCCAGGGCCAGCATGGCGTTCAGGTCGGCCGGCTGGAAAGGCGCGCCTTCGGCAGTGCCTTGCACTTCGATGAAACCACCGGTGCTGGTCATCACCACGTTCAGGTCGGTCTCGGCGGCCGAATCCTCCAGGTAGTCCAGGTCCAGCACGGGCTCGCCCTGGTACATGCCGACCGACACAGCAGCGATCATCTGCTTGAGCGGGTCGCCGCCTTTCAGGCCGCCACGTTTCTTGATGACTTTCAGCGCGTCGACCAGGGCCACCATGGCGCCGGTGATAGACGCGGTGCGGGTGCCGCCGTCGGCCTGGATTACATCGCAGTCGACATACAGGGTCACGTCGCCCAGCTTGGTCATGTCCAGCGCGGCGCGCAGGGAGCGGCCGATCAGGCGTTGGATTTCCAGGGTGCGGCCGCCCTGCTTGCCACGGCTGGCTTCACGCTGGTTACGCTCGCCGGTGGCGCGCGGCAGCATGCCGTACTCGGCGGTCAACCAGCCCTGGCCCTGGCCCTTGAGGAAACGCGGCACGCCGTTTTCGACGCTGACGGTGCAGATCACCTTGGTATCGCCAAACTCGACCAGTACAGATCCCTCGGCGTGTTTGGTGTAGTTGCGGGTGATGCGGATCGAGCGGAGCTGATCGGCAACGCGACCACTTGGACGTTTCATAGGGGATACCTGTACGGAGGACGAAAAACTGCCGAGCATTATAGAGCCGCCAGCCCTTATCGGCACTTCTAAAAAATCCTGTTACAAACCCGGCCGCCGAAGCCACTGTTTGGGGCCACCCGTCCCGTTGAGCTACAATCCTGCGCCTTCGCAGCCTGTCGGCTTCAACTTACCTATCAGCCCGTCTTTGCGGGACTGCAACGCGAGGTACCTCCATGGTGCACAGCATGACCGCCTTTGCCCGCGTCGAAAAAGCCGGCGCCCAAGGCACCCTGAGCTGGGAACTGCGCTCGGTCAACAGCCGTTACCTGGAGCCGCACCTGCGCCTGCCGGAATCCTTCCGCGACCTTGAAGGCGCCGTGCGTGAAGCGCTGCGCCAGGGCATTTCCCGCGGCAAGCTGGAATGCACCCTGCGCTTCACCGAAGAAACCACCGGCAAACCACTGCAGGTCGACCGCGACCGCGCCGCGCAACTGGTCGCCGCCGCCGAAACCATCGCCGGCCTGATCAAGCAGCCAGCAGCCTTGAACCCGCTTGAAGTGCTGGCCTGGCCCGGCGTGCTGGTGGCCGACGCCAGCGACCCGCAAGCCCTCAACGCCGAGGCCCTGGCCCTGTTCACCCAGGGCCTCAAGGAACTCAAGGCCGGCCGCGAGCGCGAAGGCGCCGAACTGGCCCGCCTGATCAACGAGCGCCTGACCTCGATTGAGGAAGACGTGGTAACCCTGCGCGAACTTGTGCCGCAGATGCTCGCCACCCAGCGCCAGAAGGTCCTCGACCGCTTCACCGACATGAAGGCCGACCTCGACCCCGTGCGCCTGGAACAGGAAATGGTATTGCTGGCGCAGAAGAGCGACGTGGCTGAAGAACTCGACCGCCTGAGCACCCATATCCTTGAGGTGCGGCGCGTGCTCAAGTCCGGCGGTGCCGCCGGTCGCCGCCTGGACTTCCTGATGCAGGAACTCAACCGCGAAGCCAATACACTGGGCTCCAAAGCCTTCGATCCGCGCAGCACCACGGCTGCGGTCAACCTCAAGGTGTTGATCGAGCAGATGCGCGAACAAGTACAGAATATTGAGTAAGGCAACCTCCATGACCCACAGCACCGGCACCCTTTACATCATTTCCGCCCCTTCGGGCGCGGGCAAAAGCAGCCTGGTCAAGGCCCTGACCGACGCTGACGAGCAGATCCGCATCTCGGTCTCGCACACCACCCGCGCCATGCGCCCGGGCGAAGTGAACGGCGTGCACTACCACTTCGTCGAGCGCACCGAGTTCGTCAAGATGATCGAGCACGGTGATTTCCTTGAGCGCGCCGAAGTCTTCGGCAACCTCTACGGCACCTCGCAAAGCCACCTGCAGCAAACCCTGGACGAAGGTCATGACCTGATCCTGGAAATCGACTGGCAGGGCGCCGAGCAAGTGCGTCAGCTGATGCCCAAGGCGCGTTCGATCTTCATCCTGCCGCCCTCGCTGGAAGCCTTGCACCAGCGCCTGACCAATCGCGGCCAGGACAGCGACGAGATCATCGACGGCCGCATGCGTGAAGCCGTCAGCGAAATGAGCCACTACGTCGACTACGACTACCTGATCATCAACGACGTTTTCGCCGACGCTTTGGCCGATTTGAAGGCGATTTTTCGCTCAAACCAGCTCCAGCAAAAGCGCCAACAGCAGCGTTTTGGCAAATTACTCGCCGAACTGCTCGGTTGATTGGCTCTTCCCAAAACCGCTGCAAGGGCTTTACATTGGCACTTGTAGCGGTTTTGCGAGGACGCGGGAAAAATCAGCGCTTCCCTAAACGCTGGTGATTTTTTAAACTGTTTAGTCCGCTCGCCCAACCGGGCAGCGCGCATCTTGCATTCGCTCCGAGGAATACCATGGCCCGCGTAACCGTTGAAGACTGCCTAGAACACGTGGATAACCGCTTTGAGCTGGTCATGCTCTCTACCAAGCGTGCCCGTCAACTGGCCACTGGCGGCAAAGAGCCCCTGGTCCAGTGGGAAAACGACAAGCCTACCGTTGTAGCCCTGCGTGAAATCGCTGAAGGCCTGATGAGCTACGAGTTCATCGCCAACGCCGAAATCGTTGAAGACGAACCGCTCTTTGCAGCGTTCGAGGACGAGTCCAACGAGGCCGTCTAAGCCTATGCCTGGTCGACGTAGCACGGCGCGGGGTCAAAGCCTTCGGCAGGAGTTAATACTTTGCCGAGCATAGACGCCCTCGCCGATCGCTTATCGACCTACCTCGGCCCAGACCAGGTCAACCTGGTCCGCCGAGCGTATTTCTACGCCGAACAAGCCCACGACGGCCAACGCCGCCGCAGCGGCGAGGCGTATGTCACGCATCCTCTTGCGGTGGCAAATATTCTCGCCGACATGCACATGGACCATCAGAGCCTGATGGCCGCGATGCTGCATGACGTGATCGAAGACACCGGCATCGCCAAGGAAGCGCTCAGCGCGCAATTTGGCGAAACCGTGGCCGAACTGGTCGACGGGGTCAGCAAACTGACCCAGATGAACTTCGAGACCAAGGCCGAAGCCCAGGCGGAAAACTTCCAGAAGATGGCCATGGCCATGGCCCGCGACATTCGGGTAATCCTGGTCAAGCTCGCCGACCGCCTGCACAACATGCGCACGCTGGAAGTGCTGTCCGGCGAAAAACGCCGGCGCATCGCCAAGGAAACCCTGGAAATCTACGCGCCCATCGCCAACCGGCTGGGCATGCACGCCATTCGTATCGAGTTCGAAGACCTCGGCTTCAAGGCCATGCACCCGATGCGCTCGGCGCGCATCTACCAGGCGGTCAAGCGCGCACGCGGCAACCGCAAGGAAATCGTCAACAAGATCGAAGAGTCGCTGAGCCATTGTCTGGCGATCGACGAGATTGAAGGCGAAGTCAGCGGCCGGCAAAAGCACATCTACGGCATCTACAAGAAGATGCGCGGCAAGCGGCGGGCCTTCAACGAGATCATGGACGTGTACGCGTTCCGCATCATCGTGGACAAGGTCGACACCTGCTACCGCGTGCTCGGTGCTGTGCATAATTTGTACAAACCCCTGCCGGGACGCTTCAAGGACTACATCGCGATTCCCAAGGCCAACGGCTATCAGTCGCTGCATACCACGCTGTTCGGTATGCACGGGGTGCCGATCGAGATCCAGATCCGCACGCGCGAAATGGAAGAGATGGCCAACAACGGCATCGCCGCCCACTGGCTGTACAAGTCCAGCGGCGACGAGCAGCCAAAAGGCACGCATGCCCGCGCCCGCCAGTGGGTCAAGGGCGTACTGGAAATGCAGCAACGTGCCGGCAACTCCCTCGAATTTATCGAAAGCGTAAAGATCGACCTGTTCCCGGACGAGGTCTACGTGTTCACGCCCAAAGGCCGGATCATGGAGTTGCCCAAGGGCTCCACGGCGGTCGACTTTGCCTACGCGGTGCACACCGACGTCGGTAACAGCTGCATTGCCTGCCGGATCAATCGTCGTCTCGCGCCGCTGTCCGAACCGCTGCAAAGCGGCTCCACGGTCGAGATCGTCAGTGCACCGGGCGCACGGCCGAACCCGGCGTGGCTCAACTTCGTGGTCACCGGCAAGGCGCGCACGCACATCCGCCATGCGCTGAAACTGCAACGCCGTTCCGAATCCATCAGCCTCGGCGAACGCCTGCTGAACAAGGTGCTCAACGGTTTCGACAGCGCCCTGGACAAGATCCCGCAGGAGCGCGTGCAAGCGATGCTCCACGAGTACCGCCAGGAAACCATCGAAGACCTGCTGGAAGACATCGGCCTGGGCAACCGCATGGCCTATGTCGTCGCGCGCCGCCTGCTCGGCGAAGGCGAACAGTTGCCAAGCCCCGAAGGCCCGCTGGCGATTCGCGGCACCGAGGGCCTGGTGCTCAGCTACGCCAAGTGCTGCACGCCGATCCCGGGTGACCCGATTGTCGGCCACTTGTCGGCGGGTAAAGGCATGGTCGTGCACCTGGACAACTGTCGCAACATCACCGAAATCCGCCACAACCCCGAGAAATGCATCCAGCTCTCATGGGCCAAGGATGTGACCGGCGAATTCAACGTCGAGCTGCGGGTGGAGCTGGAACACCAACGCGGCCTGATCGCCCTGCTGGCCAGCAGCGTCAACGCGGCCGACGGCAATATCGAGAAAATCAGCATGGACGAGCGCGATGGCCGCATCAGCGTGGTCCAGTTGGTCGTCAGCGTGCACGACCGCGTGCACCTGGCCCGCGTGATCAAGAAACTGCGCGCCCTGACCGGAGTGATCCGCATCACCCGCATGCGTGCATAGCCCACCTCTTACAAGGAGTCACTCATGACCAAGACCGTTATCACCAGCGACAAGGCCCCGGCCGCCATCGGCACTTACTCCCAGGCAATCAAGGCGGGCAACACCGTCTACATGTCCGGCCAGATCCCGCTGGACCCAAAGACCATGGAACTGGTTGAAGGCTTCGAAGCACAAACCGTGCAGGTCTTCGAAAACCTCAAGTCGGTGGCCGAAGCCGCCGGCGGTTCGTTCAAGGACATCGTCAAGCTGAACATCTTCCTCACCGACCTGAGCCACTTCGCCAAGGTCAACGAGATCATGGGCAAGTACTTCGAGCAGCCCTACCCAGCCCGCGCCGCCATCGGCGTGGCTGCCCTGCCAAAGGGCGCACAGGTTGAGATGGACGCGATCCTGGTCATCGAGTAAAACACCCGGCGCAGCCTCCACAGGTTGCGCCGACTTCGTTTCAGAAGGATTTCATGATGCGCAAAGCGCTTGTAGCCTCTTCGTTGCTCGCCCTGCTGCTTGGCGGCTGCGCCAGCAACCCTGCCGACCGGGACGTGAGCGGCACCTGGATCAACCAGGTCGCCATCAATGCCGCAGCGAAGGGCGGCCCTTTGCGTGAAGCCCTGCAATCCTTTGGCCCGAACCTCGAATGGGAGGTCAACACCAAAGCATCGCAGGCACGCTACTACAACGGTTTTGAAGTAGCGGAAGGCAAGTTGCTTGGTGAAAAATCCGGCGCCTGGAGCGTGGATTTCTACGGCAGCTCAGCTACCGAACTCAAGCGCAAAGGCCGGCAATTGCTGCAAGTGGCTAACGACAACGAGCCCGAGCAACTGTTCGCCCGCGCCAAGGACCCCGCCCCGGAAGGCGCGCCATTGGGCGCCAACTTCGAACGCGCGCTGTATGCGGCCTATATGGGCGGCGACTGGAAGATCACTGACGGCTTCGGTAACGGCGCCACCGTGCAGTTCCAGGCTGACGGCAAGGTCGTCGGCCTGCCTGGTGTCGACCGCTATTCGCTGTGCCTGGCGGGCGACTGCGCCTCCATGAGCGGCGGCTACGACAGCATCTGGCTGCAACTGAACGGCCAGGGCAACCCGTGGATCTTTGCGCGCAAAGGCAAGCAGCTGGAGATTTTCCAGGCGGTGAATACCGCCCAGGCCGACGAAGTGCCCTCGTTTACGCCGGGCCCACGCCAATGGCTGCTTGAAAAGCAATAAGTCGCCGAGCACAGATCCAAATGTGGCAGCGGGCTTGCTCGCGAAAGCGGTGTATCAGAAACACATTCAGTGACTGACACTGCGCCTTCGCGAGCACGCCCGCTCCCACAGCCTCAACTGCATTTCAGCCTTTGAGGATCGCCGCGTAGCCTTCGCGGTAAGTCGGGTAGGTCGGCACCCAGCCCAACGCTTTGATACGCGCATTACTGCATCGCTTGCTGCCAGCTCGGCGCACACTGGCGTCCTCTGACCACTCAGTCACACCCAGGTAGTCGCGCAACCACGCAACCACCTCAGCCAACGGCGCCGGCGCATCGTCGACGCCGATGTAGATTTTGTCCAGCGAGCCACCCTGCTCCACCTGCCGAAGCAGAAAGGCCAGCAACCCTGCTGCGTCGTCCGCGTGGATCCGGTTGCCGTATAAAGGTGGGTCGATCGCCACGCGATAACCTTGCCGAACCTGGGTCAACAGCCACTCACGGCCCGGGCCGTAGATACCGGTCAAGCGCACAATGCTCGCCGGAATACCGCTGTTGAGCGCTACCTGCTCGGCTTCGAGCATGACCTGCCCGGAGTAGCCGTTTGCCTGGGTGGCAGATGTTTCGTCGACCCACTCTCCGCTCTGCTGCCCATAGACGCTGCTACTGGACACAAACAGCAGGTGTTTCGGCTCCTGGCCGTAATCGCCGAGCCACTCCAGCACGTGCTTCAAACCCTGCACGTAAGCCGCGCGATAGCCGGCCTCGTCGTGGTCGGTCGCGGCAGCGCAGTACACCAGGTAGTCCACCCCGCCGATTGGCCAAGTGTCAGGGCAATCCTTTTTGAACAGGTCGCCGGCAATACCGATCACCCCGTCGGGCAAGCGCGAAATGTCGCGCCGCAACCCATGAACCTCCCATTCCGAGGCGAGCAATTGGCTAGCCAGCCGACTACCCACATCGCCACAACCGGCAATAACAACAGAAGGCGCAGACATCAGAAAACTCCGTACAGAAAGGCCTAGGGTAGCCTTCGCAGATGACAGACGGCCAGAAAAAGGACAAATAAAGTTACTGTATTACTTCTGTTAACAAGAATTACTTGCAATAATGACCGCCCATTTGTCCTCGACCCCTGGGTCTGGAAGGACGATCACTCATTTTCTTTACTCAGGTCCGGCCAGCATGACATGTAATACAACCCCCGCTTCGCCAACCAAGCTTCACAGCCCGTCCCGCGCCTGGCGCGCGATTGCTGCGCTGCTGTTCAGCGTACTGCTGGCACCGACCGCCGCGTTCGCCGACGCCACCGCTCCCGCTACACCGCCAGCCGCCGAGCAAAGTGCCGCACCCGCTGCCGCGCCTGTTGCCACCGACCCTGCAGCCCCTGCCGCTGCTGATGAAACCGGTGTGGTACTCGAAGAAGACAACACCCTGGGCATGGCCCACGACCTGTCGCCATGGGGCATGTACCAAAACGCTGACGTCGTGGTGAAAGCCGTGATGATCGGCCTGGCCATCGCCTCGATCATCACGTGGACCATCTGGATCGCCAAGGGCTTCGAGCTGCTGGGCGCCAAGCGTCGCCTGCGCACCGAGATCGTCCACCTGAAAAAGGCCGCCACCCTCAAGGAAGCCAGCGAAACCGCGACCAAAAAGGGCACCCTGGCCAACACCCTGGTGCACGACGCGCTGGAAGAAATGCGCCTGTCGGCCAACACCCGCGAAAAAGAAGGCATCAAGGAGCGTGTGGCCTTCCGCCTGGAGCGCCTCGTTGCTGCCTGCGGCCGTAACATGAGCAGCGGCACCGGCGTGCTGGCGACCATCGGCTCCACTGCGCCCTTCGTCGGCCTGTTCGGTACCGTGTGGGGCATCATGAACAGCTTCATCGGCATCGCCAAAACCCAGACCACCAACCTCGCCGTCGTTGCCCCAGGCATCGCCGAAGCCCTGCTGGCAACTGCCCTGGGCCTGGTTGCGGCCATCCCTGCGGTGGTGATCTACAACGTCTTCGCCCGCTCGATTGCCGGCTACAAGGCCCAGGTATCGGACGCGTCGGCGGAAGTCCTGCTGCTGGTCAGCCGCGACCTCGACCACCTGCCTACCGAGCGCAGCTCGCAACCGCACATGGTGAAAGTGGGGTAATCGGCCATGGGCCTGCATTTGAATCAAGGCGACGACGAACTCGTCGAGAACCACGAAATCAACGTCACGCCGTTTATCGACGTGATGCTGGTGCTGCTGATCATCTTCATGGTGGCTGCACCGCTGGCTACCGTGGACATCAAGGTCGACCTGCCCGCCTCCAGCGCCAAGCCGGCGCCGCGGCCAGAGAAGCCGATCTTCCTCAGCGTCAAGGCGGACCAACGCCTGTTCCTGGGCGAAGAAGAGGTCAAGGCTGAAACCCTGGGGCCGGTGCTCGACGCCAAGACCCAGGGCAAGAAAGACACGACGATCTTCTTCCAGGCTGACAAGGGCGTGGACTACGGCGACCTGATGAGCGTGATGGATGCCCTGCGGGCAGCCGGCTATCTCAAGGTCGGCCTGGTCGGACTCGAGACGGCAGCCAAAAAATGATCACGACGCGCCACAAACTGACGCGTTATGGCACCAGCCTCGCCGTCGTGCTGGGCGTGCATGCCATCGCGATTGCCATCGCGCTCCACTGGTCCGCGCCGCGTACGGTGCAGTTGCCACCGGCTGCCATGGTCATCGACCTGGCGCCGATGCCGGCTCCGCCGCCGCCGGCACCGCCAAAAGTGGTCACGCCACCGCAACCACCTGCACCGGTGGAAGAGCTGCCTCTGCCGAAACTGGCTGAGGCACCCAAGCCGACGATCCAGGTGCCCAAGCCGGTCAAGCCCAAGCCGAAGCCTCAACCGCCCAAGCCCGTGGAGAAAAAGATCGAGCCGCCCAAGGAGAAACCTTCCGAGGACCCGCCGAGCGACGCTCCGCCGACCCAGGCGCCAGCTGAGAAATCGGCCCAGCCGGTTCCAGGCCCGTCGCCGCAACAGATTGCTGCCAAAGCGTCGTGGGAAGGCACCCTGCTGGCACACTTGCAAAAGTACAAGAAGTACCCGCCAGGTGCCCAGGCGCGCGGCAAGGAAGGCTTGAACCGCCTGAAGTTCGTGGTGGATGCCGACGGTAACGTGCTGTCTTACGAGTTAGTGGGCCGCTCCGGCAACGCCGACCTGGACCGCGCCACGCTGGACATGATCCGTCGCGCCCAGCCGCTGCCGAAGCCACCGGCCGATATGCTCAAAGGTGGCAGCATCGAGATCGTTGCACCGTTCGTGTACAACATCGAGAAGCGTCGCCGGTAAAGGTACATAGGAACTAGTGTGGGAGGGGGCTTGCCCCCGATGGCGGTGGGTCAGTCAGGGAAAGTCGACTGATCTACCGCTATCGGGGGCAGGCCCCCTCCCACATTTGATTGTGCACAGCTGATCAAATTCGCCTAACTCCCCGCTCAATCCCCACCAAAGTTCTGATAACGTGCGTCTATCGATTGCAGCCGGTATGCTTGGCTCGCAACCTCATGGACGCCCGCTATGACTCTTACAGAATTACGCTACATCGTGACCCTCGCCCAAGAACAGCACTTCGGCCACGCGGCCGAGCGTTGCCACGTCAGCCAGCCGACGCTGTCGGTGGGTGTGAAAAAGCTTGAAGACGAACTCGGTGTGCTGATTTTCGAGCGCAGCAAGAGCGCCGTGCGCCTGACCCCGGTGGGTGAAGGCATTGTTGCCCAGGCTCAGAAAGTCCTGGAGCAGGCACAAAGCATTCGCGAACTGGCCCAGGCCGGCAAAAACCAGCTGACCGCACCGCTGAAAGTCGGCGCCATCTACACCGTCGGCCCGTACCTGTTCCCGCACCTGATCCCGCAACTGCACCGCGTTGCGCCGCAGATGCCGCTGTATATCGAAGAAAACTTCACCCACGTGCTGCGCGACAAACTGCGCAACGGCGAGCTGGACGCGATCATTATCGCCCTGCCCTTCAACGAAGCGGACGTGCTGACCCTGCCGCTCTACGACGAGCCGTTCTACGTGCTGATGCCGGCCTCGCACCCGTGGACGCAAAAAGACACCATCGACGCCGGCCTGCTCAACGACAAGAGCCTGCTGTTGCTCGGCGAAGGTCACTGCTTCCGCGACCAGGTCCTGGAAGCCTGCCCGACCCTGACCAAGGGCAACGACGGCGCCAAGCACACCACGGTGGAATCCAGCTCCCTGGAAACCATCCGCCACATGGTCGCTTCCGGCCTGGGCATCTCGATCCTGCCGCTGTCGGCGGTGGACAGCCATCACTACGCTCCCGGCGTGATCGAAGTGCGCCCGCTCACCCCGCCCGTGCCATTCCGTACGGTGGCGATCGCCTGGCGCGCCAGCTTCCCACGGCCAAAAGCGATTGAGATTCTCGCGGACTCGATCCGCCTGTGCTCGGTGGCCAAACCGCCTGCTGCGAGCTGACCGGACGTATGACTGAGCTGTCGCAGGTGCCGGTGACGGCACTCAAGGGTGTCGGCGAAGCCATGGCCGAGAAGCTGGCCAAGGTTGGCCTGGAAAATCTCCAGGACGTGCTGTTCCACCTGCCCCTGCGTTACCAGGATCGCACCCGCGTGGCGCCCATCGGCCATTTGCGCCCCGGGCAGGACGCGGTGGTCGAAGGCACCGTCAGCGGCGCCGATGTGGTCATGGGCAAGCGCCGCAGCCTGGTCGTGCGCCTGCAGGACGGCACCGGCGGCCTGAGCCTGCGCTTCTACCATTTCAGCAATGCGCAGAAAGAGGGCCTCAAACGCGGCACCCGCGTGCGCTGCTATGGCGAAGCACGCCCCGGCGCCTCCGGCCTGGAGATCTACCACCCGGAATACCGCGCGATTACCGGCGACGAGCCGCCACCGGTCGACACCACGCTCACGCCGATCTACCCGCTGACTGAAGGCCTGACCCAACAACGCCTGCGCCAGTTGTGCATGCAGACCCTGACCATGCTCGGCCCCAAAAGCCTGCCCGACTGGCTGCCTGTGGAGCTGGCCCGCGACTATCAACTGGCGCCGCTGGACGATGCGATTCGCTACCTGCATCACCCACCCGCCGACGCCGATGTCGACGAACTGGCCTTGGGGCATCACTGGGCCCAGCATCGCCTGGCGTTCGAAGAATTGCTGACTCACCAGCTGTCCCAGCAGCGCCTGCGCGAAAGCATGCGTTCGCTGCGGGCGCCGGCCATGCCCAAGGCCACACGCCTGCCTGCGCAATACCTGGCCAACCTGGGCTTTGCGCCGACCGGTGCGCAGCAGCGTGTCGGCAATGAAATCGCCTACGACCTCAGTCAGAAAGAACCCATGCTGCGCCTGATTCAGGGCGACGTGGGCGCGGGCAAAACCGTGGTCGCTGCCCTCGCCGCCTTGCAGGCCCTGGAAGCCGGTTACCAAGTGGCGCTGATGGCGCCCACCGAGATTCTCGCCGAGCAGCATTTCATCACCTTCAAACGCTGGCTCGAACCCCTGGGCCTGGAAGTGGCGTGGCTGGCGGGCAAGCTCAAGGGCAAGACGCGCGCCGCCGCACTGGAACACATTGCCGGCGGTGCCCCGATGGTGGTGGGCACCCACGCGCTGTTCCAGGACGAAGTGAAGTTCAAGAACCTGGCCCTGGTCATCATCGACGAACAGCACCGCTTCGGCGTGCAACAACGCCTGGCCCTGCGCCAGAAAGGCGTGGGCGGGCGCATGAGCCCGCACCAGTTGATCATGACCGCCACCCCGATCCCGCGCACCCTGGCCATGAGTGCGTATGCCGACCTCGACACCTCGATTCTCGACGAACTGCCGCCGGGCCGCACCCCGGTCAACACCGTGCTGGTCACCGACACCCGCCGCGTCGAAGTGATCGAACGGGTGCGCGGCGCCTGCGCCGAAGGCCGCCAAGCCTACTGGGTGTGCACGCTGATCGAAGAGTCCGAGGAGTTGACCTGCCAGGCTGCCGAAACCACCTATGAAGACCTCACCAGCGCTTTGGGCGAGCTCAAGGTCGGGCTGATTCACGGGCGCATGAAGCCGGTGGAAAAAGCTGCGGTGATGGCCGAGTTCAAGGCCGGCAACCTGCAATTGCTGGTGGCGACCACGGTGATTGAAGTCGGCGTCGACGTGCCCAACGCCAGCCTGATGATCATTGAAAACCCCGAGCGCCTGGGCCTGGCGCAGTTGCACCAATTGCGTGGCCGCGTCGGCCGGGGCAGCGCGGCCAGCCATTGCGTGCTGCTCTACCACCCGCCGTTGTCACAGATCGGTCGCCAGCGCCTGGGGATCATGCGCGAAACCAACGACGGTTTTGTCATCGCCGAAAAAGACCTCGAACTGCGCGGCCCCGGCGAAATGCTCGGCACGCGCCAGACCGGCCTGCTGCAATTCAAGGTCGCCGACCTGATGCGCGACGCCGACCTGTTGCCCGCCGTGCGCGATGCCGCGCAAGCGCTGCTCGAACGCTGGCCGGAGCACGTCAGCCCATTGCTGGATCGCTGGCTGCGACATGGGCAGCAATACGGCCAAGTGTGACGCCTGACTCACTTAACCGACCTACAGGTGTATCAAGCTGGTTATACTTCGGTGACTGTAAGAAATTGGATCAGGCCATGTCAGAAGTTGCCCTCGCCACAGCCCCACTGACCGCCCCGCCGGTCATTCGGGCTCTGCTCGCAAAGCTCGCCGTCAACTACACGGAAGTCGCCGAACAACCGGGCCTGAATCCGGCGCGAAAGGTCCAGGCCGTGCTGCTGGAAGATGCGGTGGGCGCACTGATGGTGCTGTTCCCCCAAAACCAGTTGCTGGATCTCAACCGCCTCGCCGAACTCACCGGTCGCCGCCTTACGGCCGTGTCGCCGGAACGCATCGAGCGCATGCTCGGCAAGCATGACCTGAGCCTGCTGCCGGGCCTGCCGCCGCTCACCAGTTCGCCATGCCTGTACGAAGGCAGCCTGCTCGACGAGCCGACCCTGTTGGTGCATTCGGGCGAGGCCGGGCTGCTGTTGGAAATCGCCAGCGACGAATTCAAGACCATGCTCACCAAGGCCAGCGCCGCACATTTCGGCGAGCCGCTGAGCAATATCCGCCCCAACCTCGACCGCCCCAACGATGACCGCGAGGAAATCACCCAGGCGATGCAGGCGTTCACCGCCCGCCGTATCCAGCAGCGCCTGGAAGCGACCATCGAGATTCCGCCGCTGGCTGACACCGCGCAAAAAATCATCAAGCTGCGCGTCGACCCCAACGCCACCATCGATGACATCACCGGGGTGGTGGAAACCGACCCGGCCCTGGCCGCACAGGTGGTGAGCTGGGCGGCGTCGCCGTACTACGCGTCGCCGGGCAAGATTCGTTCAGTTGAAGACGCCATCGTGCGCGTGCTGGGCTTTGATCTGGTGATCAACCTGGCGCTGGGCCTGGCACTGGGCAAGACCCTGAGCCTGCCCAAAGACCACCCGCACCAGGCCACACCGTACTGGCATCAGTCGATCTACACCGCCGCCGTGATCGAGGGCCTGACCCGCGCCATGCCCCGCGCCCAGCGCCCGGAAGCCGGCCTGACCTACCTGGCCGGCCTGCTGCACAACTTCGGTTACCTGCTGCTGGCGCATGTGTTCCCGCCGCATTTCTCGCTGATCTGCCGCCATCTGGAGGTCAACCCGCACTTGTGCCACAGCTATGTCGAGCAACACTTGCTGGGCATCAGCCGCGAGCAGATTGGTGCGTGGTTGATGCGCTATTGGGACATGCCGGACGAACTGTCCACCGCCCTGCGCTTCCAGCACGACCCCACCTACGACGGCCAATACGCCGAATACCCAAACCTGGTGTGCCTGGCGGTGCGCTTGCTACGCAGCCGCGGCATCGGTTCCGGGCCGGATCAAGCCATCCCGGACGAGTTGCTTGAGCGCCTGGGGCTGACCCGGGACAAAGCAGAGGATGTGGTGGCTAAGGTGCTGGATGCGGAGACGTTACTGCGCGAGTTGGCATCCCAGTTCAGCCAGGGCTGATACCCCCGCTATCAATGGCATTCCGGCCAGCGGACCGGTACTCGCGCTGTAAAGCCGCAATTGCTGGTAACAGTCCGCTAGGAACGATCCGCTTCTCACGCCCACCCAGTGCCATAGCGCGGTATTGAACACCGCGTTATATATAAATACCCACTAATCCTGTTGAGTCCGTATTGAATACGTCGATACTTCGACGTCGTCGCGGCTGAACAGAGTATTCGAGGCACTGACCACATGAACCCCATCCATAACACCCCTCTCGCATCGCCACCGCTTACCCCGTCAAATCCGATAGTAGAATTCGAAAGGTACACTCAAACGAATTTAATCCAGGGCATGAAAATCACCTCGCTCTTTGAAGTGCCCAGTGATGCCCCGCAGACTTTCGGTGGTCCCAATGCCAAGATCATTAGAATTGAAGGAAGCGACGGCGCGGACAACTTTCACTTCAAAAGCTACGGCAACAATAAAGTGGCTGTCGAAATAAACGGCGAATCCTTTCCGTTGCCGATGGAAAACGCCGATGGCGGTCCGCCAAAAATACAACTATTAACCAAGTCAGGTGACGACAACGTAATAATTGACGCAGATGTATTTCCGAAGATTACGATCGAGTCATACTCTGGAAACAACACCATCCAGACCGGCGGCGGCGCTGCCGCAGTGCATACCGGTTATGGCATGGATAATATTACCCTAGGCCCTGGCGGAGGAACGGCAACTTCCAAGGGGGGTAACAATACCTTAACCACCGGGACAGGGACTCGCCATCTTGTGTCGCTAGGCTCGGGGAAAAACACTGTGTACACGGCAAGTAACGCTCCCAACAGTAGAACTTCTATCTCGTCTCGCGGGGAGCTCGACACCTTGCACTTGGCGTCTGGCAACAACTCCGTCACCAGCAAAGCAGGCATTGCCGTTATCCACGAAACCGGAGGCAAGAACGAATTTGCTTACGTCAAGGGTTCTGGCCAAATTCTAGGTATTGACAATGACCGCCTCAGGGTCATCGAATAATAAGTTATCCATGACGCTCGAACAGTAACATTATTTCTCCGAGCCAAGCGGTTAACTAGCAAGAACTTCCCTATAACACTAACGACCGAAAATACGTAAACGAACGTTTCAAGAAACAAAAACAACACAAAGGCAGTCGCCCCCTTAAAATAGATACGTTCAGAAATAGTTCAAAATGAACCCTAACTGCTGATTAATATACTTCCCTAAGCTGCGCCTCGAGGTTTAAAGCCCCGAGGCCAACAACAACTAACGCAGCTTTTTTTTGCGCGGCTTCAAATACTTGGTCAGCCCCTGGAACCAGATCACCAGCGCCGGGTTGCCCTTGATGTGGATGGACTTGTCCTGAATCCCCGTCATGAACGCCAGTTGCTTGTTTTTCGCCTGCATCGTGGCGAAGCCGTAGGCGGCATCCTTGAACGCAATCGCGAATGCCGGCGACGGGTGAACACCCGAGCGGCTGGTGATGCGTTGGTCTTTGACGATGAAGTGACGGGCAACTTTGCCGTCGAGGGTCTGCAACTGGAACGCCAGGTCTTTGTCACCCAACTGTTGCTGGAAGGCAGGATTGGTGCGGCTGGCTTTGCCCATCATCAGGCCCAGCACCCACAGTAGAAGACGAAATTTCATGCACACAGCCTCGGTGTAATTATTGAGTGGCCGCAGCAGTTTAACGATTTGCAAAAAGAACGCCACCGATCTCGCGCATTAGCAGAAGATCGGCTGGCGTTTGACGCTTATAGCAGCATGTTACTTAAACGTTTGGGCAAGGTACCGGTGCCCAGTCGGCCAGGTTAGGATCACGGCAGCTGCCTTCGAGCTGTGCTTTACCGGCGCTGGCAACCTGCTTGCTTTGAGCTTGCTTGGCCTGCACGGTCTGGATGCTCTTCTCGGTGGTCACCGCTTCCTGCGGCACCACCGGCAGCGCTTTCTTCTTCGCCGGCTTCACGGCTTTCTTGCCTTTGGCCGGCGGCGTCACCGTTGTGGTGTCAGCCGTGGCCACGGTGACCACATCGTTACGCTGTACGCCGACCTGCTGCAGGTCTTTCTCGTAGGCTTGGGTGTAGTTGTTCAGGTCTTCGCTGGCCTTGCCGTTGACCGCAACGATCAGGTCATTGGATTCCTTCAGGCCGGCAACGATTTCCGCCAGGCGCTTGCGGCCTTCGGTGTCATTGACGGTCTTGGCCTTGCGGTCGCTCACGAGCTTGGTGAACGCGCTCTGGTAGCACTGCTGCGAGGCCTTGGCGTACGCGGTGCTGCGGTCGATGTCGGACGCGCTTTTGTTGAAGTCGGTTGAGTAGGACGCGATGCGCTGGTTGTCATCGGTGATCTGCTTCTGACGCTCGGTGTAGTAACCCGCCGCGCCGCCAGCCAGGGCGCCGCCCGCTGCGCCAATCGCGGCGTTGCGGCCGCGCTTTTCC
>NZ_JBAWDE010000349.1:0-23365 GCF_049590575.1 Pseudomonas sp. | reverse complement strand
GGCCCAGGCACAACGCCGCCGCCAGGTTGCCGCCGGCGCTGTCGCCGATGACCACCAGACGTTGCAGGTTGATGGCGTACGGCGCCTGCCCTGCCCCGATCGCCTGCCAGACCGCACGACAATCATCAAACGCCGCCGGGAACGGATGCTCCGGCGCCAGCCGGTAGTCGATGGCGATCACCAGTACCTGCAAGGCCGTGGCCAGCTCGAAACAGATGAAGTCATGGGAAGCCAGGCCGCCTACGACCCAGCCGCCGCCGTGCATATAAAGGAGGCACGGCCAGCCCGCCTCCGGCGTCGGGGTTGAGGGCAGGTAACTGCGCACGCCCACGCCACCCAGGGAAAAGTCCGACAGCTGCAGCCCTGAAGGCTGCGGCGGGGTGAACGCCTGGCACATGCGCTCGTAGTTGCGGCGCAGCCCGGCCAGCGATGAGTCGTCGCTGGTGAAGGATTCGGTCTTGGCGACAAAGGCGGCAAGCTGAGGAGAAAGCGGATACATACTCACTACCTCTAACGATGAAGATCCCACTGTGGGAGGGGGCTTGCCGCCGGTTGAGGTGTATCAGGTACTAATAAGTCGCCTGACACCGCGCCATCGGGGGCAAGCCCCCTCCCACATTTGGTCGGCGTCAACTCTCAGGGTTTGAGGCTGGCCTGCACCGCCGCCACGCCATCGCCGCCATCAAATGCAGTAACGCCAGCCAGCCAGCGCTGCAAATCCTCGGGGTGGTCACGCAGCCATTGCTTGGCCACGTCCTGGGGCGATTGACGCTCCATGATCGGCACCATCAGCTGGCTTTCCTGGGCGGCGGTGAACGTCAGGTTGGTGAGCAGGCGATTGGCATTAGGGCAGCGCTCGGCGAAGTCCGGCGCAGTAACGGTGGACACCGTCGCGCGGCCTTCGTCGGGGCCGAACACGTCTTCGCTGCCGGTGAGGTAGGCCATCTTCATGTTGATGTTCATCGGGTGCGGGGTCCAACCGACAAACACCACGAACTCCTTGCGGTTCACTGCACGCTGCACGGCGGCGAGCATGCCCGCTTCGCCGGAGGCCACCAGCTTGAAGCCGCCGAGGCCAAAGCGGTTGCTGTCGATCATCTTCTGGATGTCGGTGTTGGCGCCGCTGCCGGGCTCGATGCCGTAGATTTTGCCGCCAAGCTTGTCTTTGAAGCGGGCGATGTCAGCAAAGGTTTTCAACCCGGCATCGGCCACGTACTGCGGCACGGCCAGGGTGGCCTGGGCGTCGGAGAGGCTGGGCGTGTCGAAGACCTTGACCTGCTTGGCCGCCAGGAACGGCGCGATGTTGTTGTCCATCGCCGGTTTCCAGTAGCCGAGGAAGATGTCCAGACGCATGTCGCGGATACCGGCAAAGATGATCTGCTGCACCGCGCTGGTCTGCTTGCTGTCGTAGCCGAGGCCGTTGAGCAGCACGTCGGCCATGCCCGAGGTGGCGACCACGTCGGTCCAGCTGACCACGCCCATGCGCACGGTTTTGCAGGAGGCCGGCTCGGCAGCCATGACGTGCGCGCTGAGCAGCGCGGCGCCGGTGAGGGTCAACAGGGAACGGTTGAACAGTCTTTTCATGAAAGGGGTCTCACTCGGCAGCTTTATTGTGGGGAGTGGCGTCTGGCGCGCCCTATCCACAACCTTACCCAGCGGGATCTCCGTTAACACGACCTGTGGCGACCGGCAGTTGCACTGGGGCGACTGTGAGGGCCTCATCGGGGGCAAGCCCCCTCCCACATTTCGACCGCATTCTCATGTTGGAACTCGGTCAAGTGTGGGAGCGGGCTTGCTCGCGAAAGCTGTTGCAGCGGCAGCGAAAATTACCGGTAGTGCTGCTGCCCCCAGGCCAACAACCCTTCCAGCAACTGCTTCAACACCACCCGGGTCGGCTCGGCCAAGTCCGCGCGATAGCGGAACGGCTCGAACTCTTCCATGTAGGCGCTCTGGCACAGCTCAAGCTGCACGGCGTGAATGTCCTGCGCCGGGTCGCCGTAATGGCGGGTGATGTGCCCGCCCTTGAAGCGCCCGTTGAGCACATGGGTGTACTGCGGGTGGGCGGCGCAGATGGCCTCAAGCTGGCTGGCCAACTCGGGGTCACAGGCCGCGCCGTTGAAGGTGCCGAGGTTGAAGTCCGGCAGCTTGCCGTCGAACAGGTGCGGGATCACCGAGCGGATCGAGTGCGCATCGAACAACAGCGCGTAGCCGAACTCGGCCTTGAGCCGCGCCAGTTCTTCTTGCAGGGTACGGTGGTACGGGCCCCAGATCTTTTGCAGGTAACTGGCGCGTTCGGTCGCGCTGGGCTCCAGGCCTTCGCGGAACAACGGCACGCCGTCGAACAGGGTCGCCGGGTACAGGCCGGTGGTGGCGCCGGCGTACAGCGGCTTGTCGTCCGATGGCCGGTTCAGGTCGATGACAAACCGCGAATACTCGGCCGACAGGGTGCTGGCGCCCAGTTCCTCGGCAAAGTCATACAGCGCGGGGATGTGCCAGTCGGTGTCCGGCAGGCTTTGGGCCTCGGGAATCAACCCGGCCTCGACCGCAGGCGTCAGGCGCAGACCGGCGTGGGGCATGCTGATCAGCAGCGGCGTGCGGCCTTGTTTGAAGTTCAGAACCTTATCCACAACAACACTCCTCAGACGGTGACGTCGACGCCATGGCGCACGACGCGTTTATCCAGCTCGCCACCCAGCCAGTAGGCCAGGTCGGCGGGGCGATCAATCTGCCAGGCGACAAAATCCGCGACCTTGCCCACTTCCAGCGAGCCATGGGTGTCGCCCATGCCCAGCGCAGTGGCCGCGTGTTGCGTGGCGCCGGCCAGGGCTTCTTCCGGGGTCATGCGGAACAGGGTGCAGGCCATGTTCAGCATCAGGCGCACCGACAACGCCGGCGAGGTGCCGGGGTTGAGGTCGCTGGCGATGGCGATCTTCACGCCGTGTTTGCGCAGGGCGTCCATCGGTGGCAACTGGGTTTCGCGCAGGAAGTAGAACGCGCCCGGCAGTAACACCGCGACCGTGCCGGAGGCGGCCATGGCGATCGCATCTTCTTCGGTCATGAATTCCAGATGGTCAGCCGACAACGCGTGGTAACGCGCGGCGAGGCTGGAGCCATGCAAGGAGGAAAGCTGTTCGGCGTGCAACTTCACCGGCAGGCCGAGTTGCTGGGCGACTTTAAACACACGCTCCACCTGTTCGGTGGAGAACGCCAGGTACTCGCAAAACGCATCCACCGCATCCACCAGCCCTTCCGCCGCCAGGGCCGGTAGCATCTCGTTGCAGATGTGATCGATGTAAGCGTCGGCGCGGTCCTTGTACTCCGGCGGCAACGCGTGGGCCGCCAGGCAGGTAGCGCGCACGCTCACCGGCAGCGCTTCGCCAAGGCGACGGATCACGCGCAGCAATTTGCGCTCGCTGGCCAGGTCCAGGCCGTAGCCGGATTTGATCTCCACCGTGGTCACGCCGTCACGCAGCAGGCTGCGCAGGCGCTTGTGGGCGCTGTCGAACAATTCATCTTCCGTGGCGGCGCGGGTGGCGCGCACGGTGCTGGCAATACCGCCACCCTGGGCGGCGATTTCGGCGTAGCTCACGCCTTCGAGGCGCTGCTCGAATTCGCCGCTGCGATTGCCACCAAACACCGTGTGGGTGTGGCAGTCGATCAGCCCGGGGGTTACCCACGCGCCTTGCAGGTCATGCACCTGGGCGTAATCCGCCGTCGGCACCTGGCTGCGGGGGCCGATCCACTCGATGAGCGAACCCGCGGTGACCATGGCGGCATCCTCGATGATCGAGTATTTGCCCTGGGCCATGGTTGCGACGTGGCAGTGCTGCCAAAGCGTTTTCATCAACGCCTCCCTAAGTTATCGATGAGACAAAGCCGCGTCGTGGTGGACCTTGGCCGCTTGCCCGGCAGCGGGCTTGACCCACAGCAGGTAGGCGACGACCAGCAGCACGATCCACACGGCGCCGACCAGCAAGGCCGCCTGGGTGTCCGGGAAGTAACCGAGCACGCCAAACACGAACAGCATGAAGACGATGGCCGCCGCCGGCGCATACGGCCAGAACGGCACGGGAAATTTCAGCGCGGCGACCTGATCCTTGGTCATCGAGCGGCGCATGGCGACCTGGGTAAACAGGATCATCAGCCACACCCACACGGTGGCAAAGGTGGCAATCGAGGCGATCAGCAGGAACACGTTTTCCGGGATCAGGTAATTGAGCACCACGCCGCCGAGCAGCGCCGCGCCCATCACCACCACGGTCATCCACGGCACGCCCTGCTTGGACAGCTGCGCAAACCCCTTGGGCGCCTGCCCTTGCTGGGCCAGGCCATACATCATGCGACCCGCGCCAAAGATGTCGCTGTTGATCGCCGAGACCGCCGCCGAGATCACCACGATATTGAGGACGGTCGCCGCCGAGCCGATGCCCAGGTTGCTGAAGATTTGCACAAACGGGCTGCCCTGGCTGCCGATCTGCGGCCACGGGTAGATGGCCATCAGCACAAACAGGGTCAGCACGTAGAACAACAGGATGCGCAGCGGCACCGCGTTGATCGCCTTGGGGATCACCCGCTGCGGGTCCTTGGCTTCACCGGCGGTGATGCCGATGATTTCGATGCCGCCAAACGCGAACATCACCACCGCGAACGAGGCGACCAAACCGCCGATGCCGTTGGGCATGAAGCCGCCGTGGGCCCACAGGTTGCTGATACCGCTGGCCTGGGTCTCGCCGGCCGAGTGAATGCCAAACAACATGATGCCGAAGCCGCCAAGGATCATTGCGACAATGGCGCCGACCTTGAGCAGCGACAGCCAGAACTCCATCTCGCCAAACACTTTGACGTTGCACAGGTTCAGGCCGCCGATCAAAAACACGATGCCGAGCACCCAGACCCAACGGGCGACGTCGGGAAACCAGAAGCCCATGTAGATGCCGAAGGCGGTGACGTCCGCCAGGCAGACGATGATCATTTCAAACGCGTAGGTCCAGCCGAGGATAAACCCGGCCATGGGGCCCAGGTAGGTGCTGGCGTACTGGCCAAACGAGCCGGCCACCGGGTTGTGCACAGCCATTTCACCGAGGGCGCGCATTACCATGAACACCGCGGCGCCGCCGATCAGGTAGGCCAGCAGCACGGCGGGGCCGGCCATCTGGATGGCCGAGGCGGAGCCGTAGAACAGCC
Organism: Pseudomonas sp.; assembly: GCF_049590575.1. GTDB lineage: Bacteria > Pseudomonadota > Gammaproteobacteria > Pseudomonadales > Pseudomonadaceae > Aquipseudomonas. Next base: position 18,181 of record NZ_JBAWDE010000349.1, on the reverse strand, counting down.
CGGTGCCGATCGCGGAACCGAGTGCCATGAAGCGAATATGTCGGGCGCTGAGCCCGCGTTTCAAACCCTTGTCTTGCTGGTGCATTTCTCGTCCTTAATTATTTTTATCCTGAGAAAATCTGAATCTGCAGAAGATCAAATGTGGGAGCTGGCTTGCCTGCGATGGCGGTGTATCAGTCACACATGTTTCAACTGACAGATAGCTATCGCAGGCAAGCCAGCTCCCACAAGGGGCCGGTGTCGCGCTTAAAGACTCGGCAGCAACTTGGCCGGCACCAGCTCATTAAGGCAGCGGCTGGCGAGCAGCTCGCTGGCGGCGTTGATGTCCGGGGCGAAGAAGCGGTCCTTGTCGTAGAACGCCACTTTATCGCGCAGGATGCCACGGGCTTGTTCCAGCTTCGGCGAGGTCTTGAGGCCTTCACGCAGGTCCAGGCCCTGGCACGCCGCCAGCCATTCGACGGCCAGAACGCCACGGGTGTTCTCGGCCATTTCCCACAGGCGCTTGCCGGCAGCCGGGGCCATCGACACATGGTCTTCCTGGTTGGCCGAGGTCGGCAGGCTGTCGACGCTGTGCGGATGCGCCAGCGCCTTGTTCTCGCTGGCGAGCGCAGCCGCCGTCACCTGGGCGATCATGAAACCGGAGTTTACCCCGCCATTGCCCACCAGGAACGGCGGCAATTGCGACATGTGCTTGTCCATCATCAACGAGATGCGGCGCTCACTCAGGGAGCCGATTTCAGCGATGGCCAGCGCCATGTTATCGGCAGCCATGGCCACCGGTTCGGCGTGGAAGTTGCCACCGGAGATCACGTCGCCTTCGGCTGCAAACACCAGCGGGTTATCCGACACGGCGTTGGCTTCCACCACCAGCACTTCAGCCGCCTGGCGGAACTGGGTCAGGCAGGCGCCCATGACTTGAGGCTGGCAGCGCAGGGAGTATGGGTCCTGGACCTTGTCGCAGTTCTGGTGCGACTGCGAGACCTGGCTGCTTTCGCCCAGCAGGTCACGGTAGGCCGCCGCCGCATCGATCTGCCCACGCTGGCCGCGCGCCGCATGAATACGTGCGTCGAACGGCGAGCGCGAGCCCAGTACGGCTTCCACCGTCAGCGCGCCGCAGGCCAGGGCGCCGGCGAACAAATCTTCGCCCTCGAACAGGCCGCGCAGGGCATACGCGGTGGACACCTGGGTGCCATTGAGCAGCGCCAGGCCTTCTTTGGCGGCGAGGGTCAGCGGCGTCAGGCCGGCGACTTTCAGCGCTTCGGTGGCTTCCAGCCATTCGCCCTTGTAGCGCGCCTTGCCTTCGCCGAGCAGCACCAGCGACATATGCGCCAAGGGCGCCAAGTCGCCGGAAGCACCGACCGAGCCTTTGAGCGGAATGTGCGGGTAGACCTCGGCATTGATCAGCGCGATCAGCGCGTCGATCACCTGGCGGCGGATCCCGGAGAACCCACGGCTCAGGCTGTTGACCTTGAGCACCATGACCAGCCGCACCAGCGCATCGCTGATCGGCTCACCGACGCCGGCGGCGTGGGACAGCACCAGGGAACGCTGGAGGTTTTCCAGGTCTTCGCTGGCGATGCGGGTCGAGGCCAGCAGGCCGAAACCGGTGTTGATGCCGTAGGCGGTGCGGTTCTCGGCGAGAATCTGCTCCACACAGGCCACACTGGCTTCGATCTGGGCCGAGGCACCGTCATCCAGACTGAGGGTTACCGGCTGCTGGTAGATGGCCCGCAGTTGGGCAAGGCTCAGTTGGCCTGGAATCAGATTTAGCGCAGTCACATTCATGCTCCTTTGAATTGTTCTTTTGAATACTTCTGTTGAATAAGTGCTCAGTGCAAATTGGGTAATATCTGGTGCAGCAAGGCGGTGTCCTTGAGCAGTGCGGCGGCGCTCGCGATGTCCGGCGCCAGCCAGCGGTCCTGCTCATAGGCCGGGACCACTTCACGCAACAGGCGCCAGGCGCTGTCGGTGCCTGCGCCGAAGCGCTGGTCCTTGAGAAACTCGAAGGCCTGGGCCGCCAGCAGGTACTCGATGGCGAGAATCTGGGTGACGTTGGCCAACAGCTGGTGCAGCTTGAGCGCGGCATTGGTGCCCATGCTCAGGTGGTCTTCCTGCAGGCCCGAGGTGACGAAATTGTCGAGCACCGCCGGTTGCGCCAATTGGCGGTTTTGCCCACACAGCGAGGCGGCGACGTACTGCACGATCATCATCCCCGAGTTGACCCCGGGGTTGCTCACCAGGAACGCGGGCAAGCCGCTGACGTGCGGGTTGATCAGGCGGTCGAGGCGGCGCTCGGCCACCGAGCCGATTTCGGCCATGGCGATGGCGAGCATATCGGCCGCCAGCGCCACGGACTGCCCGTGCGGGTTGGCCTGGGACACCACGCGGTAGTTGTCCGGGCTGCCGAGTACCAGCGGGTTGTCGGTAGCGCTGTTGAGTTCGGTCTCGATCTGGCGCGTCGCATGTTCCACCTGGTCGCGCGCCGCGCCGTGGATCTGCGGGATCGAGCGGATGCTCAGCGCATCCTGGGTGCGGATGCCTTTGCTGCTGGCGATCACTTCACTGCCATCGAGCAAGGCGCGCAGGTTGGTACCCACGTGCTGCATGCCGGGGTGCGGCTTGAGGGCGATGATCGCTTCGTCGAAGGCGTCGATCTGGCCACGCTGGGCCTCGAAACTCATGGCGCCGATCACGTCGGCCCACTGCAGCAAATGGTGCGCATCGGCCAGGGCCAGGCAGCTCAGGCCGGTCATGCACGGCGTGCCGTTGACCAGGCACAGGCCGTCCTTGGCGCCGAGTACCACCGGCTGTAAACCTTCTGCGCTCAGGGCCTGTTGTGCGGGCACGATCTGGCCACGGTAGCTCACGCTGCCGACACCCAGCAGGGCCACGCCGACGTGGGCCATGTGGGTCAGATAACCCACCGACCCCTGGGACGGCACCTGCGGGGTAATGCCGTGGTTGAGCAGCGCCAGCAGCGAATGCACCACCTGCGGGTGCAGGCCGGATTTGCCGTGGCTGTAGTTGATGATTGCGGCGCAGATGATCGCGCGGGTCTGCTCGTCGCTGAGCACCGGGCCGACACCACAGGCGTGGCTGAGCAGCGTGTTGCGCGACAGCTGGCTGAGTTGCTCGCCCTTGAGCGACACATTGCACAGCGCGCCCAGGCCGGTGTTCACGCCATAGGCGCGTTCGCCGCTGGTGACGATGCGCTGCACGATGGCCTGGGCATTGTCGATGCGCGCCCAGGCCTGGCCCGAGAGTTCGAGCACGGCGCCGTGACGGGCGACGGCGACCACGTCCTGCCAGCGCAATGGCGTGTCGGCGATGGTGATTTTTGTTGCCTGGGGCATCTTCATACCTTCTGTAATTTTTGTGCAGCCTTGTCGGCCCTATCGGGGGCAAGCCCCCTCCCCCACTTTGAACGGTTAACACTTTCGAAGGTGGGAGGGGGCTTGCCCCCGATGGCGCCCGTCAAACCACCGCAGCGCGACGCTGAACAAACCGGTCCACATACTCATCCGCCGGCGAATGCAGGATCTCGCGCGGCGTGCCGACCTGGATCAGCTTGCCGTCCTTGAGGATCGCAATGCGGTTGCCGATGCGCACGGCCTCGTCGAGGTCGTGGGTGATGAACACGATGGTTTTGTGCAGGGTCTTTTGCAGCTCGAGCAACTGGTCCTGCATCTCGGCGCGGATCAGCGGGTCGAGGGCGCTGAACGCTTCGTCCATCAGGATGATGTCGGTGTCGGCCGCCAAGGCACGCGCCAGGCCGACGCGCTGGCGCATGCCGCCGGAAAGCTGGTGCGGGTATTTGTTTTCGTAGCCCTTGAGGCCCACGGTTTCGATCCAGTGCAGCGCGCGTTCGGCGCAGACCTGCTTGGTTTCGCCACGCACTTTCAGGCCGTAGGCGACGTTGTCGAGCACGCTCTTGTGGGGCAACAGGCCGAAGCTCTGGAACACCATGCTGATCTTGTGCCGACGGAATTGGCGCAGGGCTTCCATGTCGAGTTTGAGGATGTCTTCGCCGTCCACCAGGATCGCGCCGCTGGTGGGGTCGATCAGGCGGTTGAAGTGGCGCACCAGGGTGGATTTGCCGGAACCCGACAGGCCCATGATCACGAAGATCTCGCCGGTGCCGATGCTCAGGGACAGGTCGTTCACGCCAACCACGCAGCCGGTCTCGGCCAGTACCTGGTCCTTGGTCTTGCCCTGGCTAACCATCGCCAAGGCTTCCTTGGAGCGGTTGCCGAAGATCTTGAAGACGTTTTTAACTTCGATTTTGCTGACAGTAGTCATTTGCTCGCCTCATGCCGTGGACGACCATAGGCCTGGGTAATGCGGTCGATGACCACTGCGAGAATCACAATCGCCAGCCCGGCTTCGAGGCCACGGCCAACGTTGAGGGTCTGGATGCCGACGAGCACGTCTTCACCCAAGCCACGGGCGCCGATCATCGAGGCGATCACCACCATCGACAGCGCCATCATGGTGGTCTGGTTGATCCCGGCCATGATGCTCGGCAACGCCAGCGGCAATTGCACGCCGAACAGTTGCTGCCAGCGGTTGGCACCAAAGGCGTTGATCGCTTCCATGACTTCGCCGTCAACCTGGCGAATGCCCAGGTCGGTCAGGCGGATCAGCGGCGGCGCGGCGTAGATCACCGTGGCGAAAATCGCCGGGACCTTGCCCAGGCCGAACAGCATCAACACCGGGATCAGGTACACGAAACTCGGCATGGTCTGCATGATGTCGAGCAGCGGCATCAGCACCGAGCGCAGGCGATTGCTGCGCGCCGAGAGGATGCCCAGCGGAATGCCGATCAGCACCGAGATCACCGTGGCGACCATCATCAGTGCCAGGGTCTGCATCAGCTTGTCCCACAGGCCAACCGCGCCCACCAGGAACAGCAGCCCGACGATCACCGCCGTGGTCACCACCTTGCGGGTGGCGTGCCAGGCAACAGCGCCGACAATCGCCAGCATCAGCCACCAGGGCGCCGCACGCAGCAACCCTTCCAGGTTGACGATGGCCCACAGCAGGGTGTCGGAGATGTGCCGGAACACATCACCGTAGTTGGTGACCAGTGAGTCCACCCAACCGTTGACCCAGTCGGCGATGGAAAACGTAAAACTCTCAGGAAACATAGCGTGCTCTCGATCCAGTGGGTTGTGGCCGGGTGTGCGGCCCGCCCCTCAGGGTAGCCGCACACGCTTGACCTACAAGGCCGCGTCGATTTTCTTGGCGGCGTCGTCGCTCACCCAGGCGTGCCAGACTTCAGGATGTTCCTTGAGGAAAATTTTCGCCAGTTTTGGCGATTCAATTCGCTCCTTGGCCATGCGACCCAGATTCTGGTTCAGCAGGTCGATCGGCAGGTTGACCTTTTCCAGCACCGCGACGAGTTCAGGCGCTTGCTCGTGGAAGGTCTTGGACAGACCGACCTTGATGCTCACGCTTTTATCCACGCCAGGCTTTTCTTCGAGCTTGACCAGATCGACCTGGCCCATCAGCGGCGTCGGCGACCAGTAGTAGAACAGGATCGGCTCGCCACGCTTGTAGCTCGACAGCACCGCCGCATCCAACGCCGGGCCGGTGCCTGGGCGGAAGTTGGTGTAGGTGCTTTCCAGGCCGTAGCTCTTGAGCATCTCGCTGTTGTCCAGCTCACAGGTCCAGCCGGCCGGGCAGTTGTAGAAACGGCCCTTGGACGGTTCTTCCTGGTCCTTGAACACCGAGGCGTACTTGGCCAGGTCGGCGATGTTTTTCAGGTCCGGCGCCTTGGGCTCGAGCTTGCGCTTGGCGTCGCCTTCGATCACGTAGCGCGGCACGTACCAGCCTTCGACAGCACCGACCACCGGGGCACCGACGCCGACGACCTTGCCGGCCTTCTCGGCCTTGTTCCAGACCTCGCTGCGGCCGACCCATTCTTCGGCGAACACTTGAATGTCGTTGCTGCTCAGGGCGTTTTCCATGGTGATGGAGTTGCCCGGCAGGCTGTCGGTTTTGCAGTCGTAGCCTTTTTCCAGCACGGTTTGCAGGATGTCGGTCAGCAACATGCCGCTTTCCCAGTTCAGGCCGGCGAATTTCACCGGTTTGCCGGATTCGCACCAACCAGCCGCCTGAGCGCCGGCTGAGGCCAGCAAACCTGCAGAGAGCAAAGTGGCCAGCAGGGTCTTATGCATTTTCATTGTTGTGACGCTCCCAATCTTGAAATGGATTACGGCAGTCAGTAGGCATCCTGCCCTGTCCACGTCCCATCAGGCTTGTGCAGCCAGCCCGTTTGTTGTTGGTGTAGCGCCCTGCTCTACCGGCAGGATCAGGTGATCGGGCACCGTGCCGTGCCATTTTTTTGCGCACACGTAGTACAGCGCGGCGGGCAGCACCAGGCCGATAATCCAGGAAATATCCACATCACCCAGCGCAGCCACCAGGGGGCCGGTGTAGAACTTGGTGGAGATGAACGGCAACTGCACCAGCACGCCAAACACGTACACGCTGATACCCAGCAGGTTCCAGCGCCCGTAGCGGCCGTTCGGGTCGGCCAGCGCCGGCACGTCATAGCGCTCGCGGGTGATGCAGTAGTAGTCGATCAGGTTGATCGCGCTCCAGGGCGTGAAAAACGCCAGCAGGAACAGGATGAACGACTTGAATGCACCGAGGAACGAGTGCTGGCCGAGCAACGCGATCAGGGTCGCCGTGCCGACGATCGCCAGCACGAACATCAGACGCTGCACACGCGTGACCTCCAGGCGACCACGGAAGCCGCTGATGATGGTCGCGATGCACATGAAGCTGCCGTAGGAGTTGAGCGTGGAGATGGTGACCTTGCCGAACGCGATGCTGAAGTACAGCAGCGTAGCGGTGGCACCTGTGCCGCTCAAGCCCACGATGTAGGCCACTTCATGCCCGGCGAATTGCCCGTTGGACATGGCCGCGGCAAACACGCCGAGGACCATCGCCACCTGCGCACCCACCACCGAACCCGCGCCCGCCGCGAAAAAGGTTTTCACCGATGACGTCGCGCTCGGCAGGTAGCGTGAATAGTCCGCCACGTAAGGGCCGAAGGCGATCTGCCAGGAGGCCGCGAGCGACACCGCCAGCAGGAAACTGCTCCAGCTGAAGTGGCGGATTTGCAGCAGCGCACCGACGTCGGTCTGGCCTATCAGGCGGCTGAACAGGTACACAAAGGCAATCACCCCGATGACGCTGGCGACGCGGCCGATGAAGTGGATCACGCGGTAACCCAACACCGTGACCAGCACAATGACGCTGGCGAAGATCAAAATCCCGACGCTGTCGCTGACCCCAAACAACTGGCCCAGCGCCTGCCCGGACAGCACGGTGCCGGTCGCGGTGAAACCCAGGTACATCAAACACACCAGTACGATCGGAATCGCCGCGCCATACACGCCGAACTGCACCCGGCTGGAGATCATCTGCGGCAGGCCCAGCTTGGGCCCTTGCGCCGCGTGCAACGCCATGACGCCGCCGCCGATCAGCTGACCGATAAACAGACCGATCAACGACCAGAACACATCACCGCCCAGCACCACGGCCAAGGCCCCGGTGACAATCGCGGTGATTTGCAGGTTGGCACCCATCCACAGGGTGAACTGGCTAAACAGACGACCGTGTCTTTCCGCTTCCGGGATGTAGTCGATCGAACGCCTTTCGATCAACGGGGTGGTGTCGTTTGCAGCCATGTGTATTCAACCTCTGGTGGATTGTTTTCAGGTTCACAGCAGATCACATTGGTTATTTGATCATCGGCAGATTGAGGCCCTGCTCTTTGGCGCAGTCGATCGCGATCTGGTAACCGGCGTCCGCATGGCGCATCACCCCGGTGGCCGGGTCGTTGTGCAGCACGCGGGCAATCCGCTCGGCCGCTTCGTCGGTGCCGTCGCAGACGATGACCATGCCGGAGTGCTGGGAGAAGCCCATGCCCACCCCGCCGCCGTGGTGCAGCGAAACCCAGGTCGCGCCGCTCGCGGTGTTGAGCAGGGCGTTGAGCAGTGGCCAGTCGGACACGGCGTCAGAACCATCCTGCATGGCTTCGGTTTCGCGGTTGGGGCTGGCGACCGAGCCGGAATCGAGGTGGTCACGGCCGATCACCACCGGTGCCGACAGCTCGCCGCTGCGTACCATTTCGTTGAACGCCAGGCCGAGCTTGGCGCGCTGGCCCAGGCCGACCCAGCAGATACGCGCCGGCAGGCCCTGGAAGCTGATGCGCTCGCGGGCCATGTCCAGCCAGTTGTGCAGGTGAGCGTCGTCGGGGATCAGCGCTTTGACTTTGGCGTCGGTCTTGTAGATGTCCTGTGGGTCGCCGGACAGCGCAGCCCAGCGGAAAGGGCCGATGCCACGGCAGAACAGCGGGCGGATGTAGGCCGGTACGAAGCCTGGGAAAGCGAACGCGTCTTCCACGCCTTCTTCTTGGGCCATCTGGCGGATGTTGTTGCCGTAGTCGAAGGTCGGGATGCCTTGTTTCTGGAACGCGAGCATGGCTTTGACGTGCACGGCCATCGACTGCTTGGCGGCCTTGATCACGGCAGCCGGTTCGGTCTTGGCGCGGGCGCGGTATTCGTCCCAGGTCCAGCCGGCCGGCAGGTAGCCGTTGAGCGGGTCGTGGGCGCTGGTCTGGTCGGTGACCATGTCCGGGCGTACGCCGCGCTTGACCAGTTCCGGCAGGATTTCCGCCGCGTTACCCAGCAGGGCGATGGAGATGGCCTTGCCTTCCTGGGTGTACTTGGCGATGCGCGCCAGGGCGTCGTCGAGGTCGGTGGCTTGCTCGTCGACATAGCGGCTGCTCAAACGGAAATCGATGCTGACCTGTTGGCACTCGATGTTCAGCGAGCACGCGCCGGCCAGGGTGGCGGCCAGCGGCTGCGCGCCGCCCATGCCGCCGAGACCGGCGGTGAGGACCCAGCGGCCTTTGAGATTTGAATCGTAGTGTTGGCGACCGGCTTCGACGAAGGTTTCGTAAGTGCCCTGGACGATGCCCTGGCTGCCGATGTAGATCCAGCTGCCGGCGGTCATCTGGCCGTACATGGCCAGGCCCTTGGCATCCAGTTCGTTGAAGTGTTCCCAGCTGGCCCAGTGCGGCACCAGGTTGGAGTTGGCGATCAGCACGCGCGGTGCGTTGCTGTGGGTCTTGAACACGCCGACCGGTTTGCCCGATTGCACCAGCAGGGTTTCGTCGTCATTCAGGTGGGTGAGGCTCTCGACGATCTGGTCGTAGCACTCCCAGTTGCGCGCCGCACGGCCAATGCCGCCGTACACCACCAGCTCTTTGGGGTTTTCGGCCACTTGCGGGTCGAGGTTGTTCATCAGCATGCGCAAGGGCGCTTCAGTCAACCAGCTTTTGGCGGTGAGCGTGTTACCGCGAGCGGCACGGATTTCAACGTCACGGTACTTGGTAGGCTTAGCTTTCGAAAAATCGGTCACTGCTGGACTCCTCGGCATGATGCGCGAACATTGATGGTGCGAAGGAGAGTCTTACGCACACATCTTTACTTGTATGTACAAGCATATGCAATCGGGCGGCCAACTTTATGGAGGGCGTGTTGAGAATTTTTCTGGAGGTGTGCGCAGGCCTTGGAAATTGAGGCTTGGAGGCCTGATGAAATTTCTGTGGGGGGGGTGTTTTGAAGCGAGGGAGGTTTGTCACGACAGCCCGGCTTTGCGCCACGCTGGGGCATTCGGTAACAATTTGGTGCGGGGGTTGGAAACAGATCGCAACAACAGCGGGAAACAAATGTGGGAAGGGGCTTGCCGCCTCCCACATTTTTTAACCGCGCTGGGTCAGTTCGATAATGCAGCAGCGGCCGGTAACCGAGAGGTCCAGCAGGTCGGTGTTACCGTCCACTTGCAGGCAGTCGTGATGGCCCAGTACATGGTCCAGCACCTTCACTTCATCCGCCACGCTGAACACCAGCACCGTCTGCGCCGTGGTGAAAAACCGCTGCACACCATCCATCCACTGCAACCGCGCGTGGTAACGCTCGGGCGAGTAGATCAGGTTGAAGTCGCGAATCGGCCCGGTGATCAAACGGCACGACACCTGGCTGTCACCCTTGAACGCAAACGGCTGCAGCGGTAACAGCCCGCGCTGCTCCTCGCCATCCACGGTCAGGACCATGCCCGCGCCCTTGATCACCGTGATCACGCGCTGGTAGCCGGCAAAGGTGGAAAACCCGCCCGACTCGGCAATATCGGCAATCGACAGGCGCCAGCCAAAACCATCCAGGCCAGTACCCGCGTCACGCGTAATTTCTTCGGTGCTGCCGCCGCCGTTTTTCCACGGCATGCGCACGTAATCGGCGGCGCGCCAGACTTTCACTTCACTCATTTACTGAAACGTCCTTCCAGGCTATGACGGGAACCGGGGTGGATCAAACGCGCGGCAGTCACCGGCTGGCGACCCGACCAGGTGCGTCGGCGAATCAACAGGCACGGCTCGCTCGGCTCGATCTGCAGCAGCTTGCACTCTTGGGCATCGGCGAGGATCGCTTCGACCACATGCTCACCTTCGGTCAGCGGCGCGACCTGGTTCAGGTAGGCATACGGCGTTTGCTGGGTGAAATCCTGCTGCAAGTAGTCCGGCGCCACCAGCGCGTTGACGAAACGGTCTTCGATTTGCACGGGAATGTCGTTTTCGAAGTGCACGATCAGCGAGTGGAACACCCGGCCGCCTTCGCGCATTTCCAGGGCGACGGCACGCTCGGAGCCTGCGGCCTCTTCGCACAAGTGGATGACCTGGCAGGTATGCCGATGACCGCGGGAGGCGATCTCATCGGCAATGTTGTGCACTTCAAACAGCGCCGACTGGCTTTTCGGCTCGGCGACAAACGTACCGACGCCCTGCATGCGCACCAGCAGACCTTCGGCGGTGAGCTCGCGCAGGGCGCGGTTGATGGTCATGCGGCTGAAACCCAGCTGGCTCACCAGCTCGCTCTCGGACGGCACGCGGTAATGCGGCGGCCAGTTGCCGTTGAGAATCTGCTGGCTGATCATCTGTTTGACGCGGGCATACAAGGGCGCCGGACTTTCGTCCATGTGGGCAGCCAGCGAAGACTTGGCAGGCGGAGTCGGCACAGGGAATCCTTGCAGGGAGAAAAGATGCATAGATTGCCGGAGTTTACCGAGCAGGCAAACGTCTGTATATGTATATACAAATAAACACACGACCGGGGTGCCTTGATCATGTCCGCTTTCTTTGCCGAACGCGCGCTGCTGCCTAATGGATGGGCCAACGATGTACGCTTTGAAGTCAGCGCCGATGGCCTGCTGACCCACGTTGAGCCCAACGCCAGTGCAGACGCCGCCGAGCGGCTGAGAGGCCCGGTGTTGGCGGGTATGCCCAACCTGCACTCCCATGCATTTCAGCGCGCCATGGCGGGTCTGGCGGAAGTGGCCGGCAACCCGAATGACAGTTTCTGGACCTGGCGCGACCTGATGTACCGCATGGTCGGCCAGATCAACCCGGACCAATTGCAGGTCATCGCGCGCCAGCTGTATATCGAAATGCTCAAGGCCGGTTACACCTCGGTCGCCGAATTTCACTATGTGCACCATGACGTCAGCGGCCAGCCGTATGCCGACCGTACGGAGCTGTCGCGGCAGATCAGCCAGGCGGCCGCCAGCAGCGGCATCGGCCTGACCCTGGTGCCGGTGCTCTACACTCACGCAGGCTTTGGGGGCCAGGCGCCGAATGAGGGCCAGCGGCGGTTTATCAACAGCACTGAGCATTACCTGGACCTGCAGGCGCGCCTGAAACCGATCCTGGCCGCTCAACCCGCGCAGCAACTGGGCTTGTGCTTTCACTCCCTGCGCGCCGTTACGCCGCAACAAATCACTGAAGTGCTGGCAGCCAGCGACAAGGCGTGCCCGGTACACATCCACATCGCCGAACAGCAAAAAGAAGTCGACGACTGCCTGGCCTGGAGCGGCAAGCGCCCCCTGCAATGGCTGTATGACAATGTTGAGGTAGACGAGCGCTGGTGCCTGGTGCACGCCACCCACGCCGACGCGGATGAAGTGACACGTATGGCCAAGAGCCGCGCGATTGCCGGGCTGTGCCTGACCACCGAAGCCAACCTGGGCGACGGGATTTTCCCGGCGGTGGATTTTCTGGCCCAAGGCGGGCGCATGGGCATCGGCTCCGACAGCCATGTGTCGTTGAGCGTGGTGGAAGAATTGCGTTGGCTGGAATACGGCCAGCGCCTGCGCGATCAACGGCGTAACCGCTTGTATCGCAACGATCAGCCAATGGTCGGCCGCACGCTGTTCGATGCGGCGTTGGATGGCGGCGCCCAGGCGTTGGGCCAGCCGATTGGTCAATTGGAAGTGGGTAAACGCGCGGATTGGTTGGTGCTGGACGGCAACGATCCCTACTTGGCGACGGCGAACGAAGACGCCATTCTCAATCGCTGGCTGTTCGCCGGCGGTGACCGGCAAGTGCGCGATGTACTGGTCAACGGCAAGTGGGTGGTGCGTGACGGGCATCATGCCGGCGAGGAAGAAAGCAGCCGGGCATTCACGCAGGTCTTGAAGGATTTGCTGGGCTAACAGGCGACACATAACACCTGTGGGAGGGGGCAAGCCCCCCCCCCCCACATTTTGATCGGCGGTGATCCAGGATTACTGCGAGGTCTTCGCCATCTGCTTGTCCGACGTACGCCAGATCAAACGCGTGGTGTCGTACCCTTGCTGGCGCGCCCTGCTCAGCAGGTCTTCGCGGGTGTCGGCATTCACCGTCGGCGTACGCGACAAAATCCACATGTAGCGCCGGCTCGGGCTGCCTACGAGGGCGGTCTTGTAGTCATCGCTGACATACAGCACCCAGTAATCGCCCTTGGCGACGCCTGGCAGCAATGCGGTAAACCAGTTGTTGAATTCCACCCAGAGCTTGTCGGTCTTGCCCGGCACTTGCGGCGTGGCCGTGCCCTTGGCTTCTTCCCACTTCCACTCGGTCGTCAGGCAGCGGTTGAACACCGACATGTCGCCATCGGGCAGCAGGGTGTAGCGGGCTTCGGACTGCGCGCAGTTGCGCTGGAAGTACATGGGCAATCGAGCCAACTCATACCAGGTGCCCTGGTAACGCTTGAGGTTGACGTTGCTGGCTGTCTTGGGTTGCAGATCATCGCCAGAATGGCTGGCGCAGCCTGCCAAAAACAGGCTGGCACAAAGGCACAAAACAAAACGCATCATTCTTCTTCTCCCGCAGGCTTTCGCCCCGGTTTACTTCAGGCCTTGCCCGGAAAACATCAGAACTTTGTCACCGGCATATTGAACGCTGATAAAGCTGTTTTTATCGCCCCAGGTGCAGCTGGACATGCCCAGTGCGCCGGAACAATCGGTCGGCTGACCCAGAAGCTGCTCCACCTCAGCCTTGGCCATGCCAGCCGACAGCTTTGCGTAGTTTTCTTGAGTGACCTTGCTGCATGCGGCCAACAGCACGCAAAAAGCCAGCAGGGCGAGACGGCGTAACGACATGGAAAAACTCCTGGAGGGGCCAAGCAGCTTGGGTATCTGCCAGAAGCTTAGAAGGGAAAAGAGGTGTCTGGTTCCCGACGAACGAAAACAAAAAAGCCCCGAAAACGCTGAAACGTTTCGGGGCTTCTTTAAGGGTGAAGCGGCTCACAACACAGCGGATAACTTATCGCCGAGGGTTACTTCTTGTGGTAGGCCGTTACACGCTCGACTTCTTCCTTGGAACCCAGGAATACGGCCACACGCTGGTGCAGGCCTTCGGGCTGGATATCGAGGATACGCTGGTGGCCATCGGTGGATGCGCCGCCCGCTTGCTCAACCAGGAACGACATCGGGTTGGCTTCGTACATCAAACGCAGCTTGCCCGGCTTGGACGGCTCGCGGCTGTCACGTGGGTACATGAACAAACCGCCACGGGTCAGGATGCGGTGCACGTCGGCAACCATCGCAGCCACCCAGCGCATGTTGAAGTTTTTCTTCAACGGGCCTTCCTCGCCTGCCATCAACTCGCCGACGTAGCGCGTGACCGGCTCTTCCCAGTGGCGCTGGTTGGACATGTTGATTGCAAATTCCTGGGTGGACGCAGGAATGGTGATGTCTTCGTGGGTGAGCACGAAGCTGCCCATTTCGCGGTCCAGGGTGAAGCCTTTGACGCCATCGCCCAGGGTCAGCACCAGCATGGTCTGCGGGCCGTAGATCGCGTAACCGGCGGCAACCTGCTCGGTGCCTGGCTGCAGGAAGGCCTTTTCGTTCAGGGCTTCGTTCTGGCTCAGGTATTCGTTCGGGCAACGCAGTACCGAGAAGATGGTGCCGACCGGTGCGTTGATGTCGATGTTGGACGAACCGTCCAGTGGGTCAAACACCAGCAGGTAAGCGCCCTTCGGGTATTTGCCCGGGATCTGGTAGGCATTGTCCATTTCTTCGGACGCCATGCCGGCCAGGTGACCACCCCATTCGTTGGCTTCGAGCAGGATCTCGTTGGAGATCACGTCGAGTTTCTTCTGCACTTCGCCCTGCACGTTCTCAGTGCCCATGCTGCCCAGGACACCACCCAGTGCGCCTTTGGAGACGGCGTGGCTGATTTCCTTGCAAGCACGCGCCACCACTTCGATAAGGAAGCGCAGATCGGCAGGCGTGTTGTTGCTGCGGGTCTGCTCAATCAAATAGCGACTCAAGGTAACGCGGGACATGGAAGGCTCCGATGAATGGGGGGGGGCTAAAAACCCGCGCAGTTTAACGCGAGTCGGGGCGTATTTCCTCCTATCAGAGGATTTAAACCCAATAGAGTTCATGGACTTTATTTAACGTGCCACCGGCGGCTTGCGCAGCAAACGGTAGGCCCAGGCTGCCAGCGCTGCCACGCCCGGCTGGAGCACGGCCAACAGGCCAAATCATTTCCAGTCGGCGCCGGTTTCCGGCACTGCGGCGACGGCAGGCGATTTGAGCGCTGTTTCCCCGGCCAAGGTCACTGGTGTGGCCGGGGAGCTCGCACATTTTTGGATCAGCGCTGTTTAGTCCAGCGCTTTCCAAATCTCCGTCGCGTACTCACGGATCGTCCGGTCCGAACTGAACCAGCCCATCCGCGCGGTGTTGAGCACCGCCGAACGCCACCACGCCTTGGAGTCATGCCAATGCGCTTCGACCCGCGCCTGGGCGTCCCAGTAGGAGTCGAAGTCGGCACACACCAGGAACCGGTCGTAATCGATCAGCCCGTCGATCAGCCCTACATAACGGCCCGGGTCATCCGGCGAGAACACCCCGCCGCGAATCGCCTGCAGCACATCGTTCAGACGATGCGACGCCGCAATATCCGGCCCGGCATTAAATTCACCGGCGTGCTTGCGGGCTTCCACCTGTTGCGCGCTGAGGCCGAAGATAAACATGTGATCGGCGCCGACGCGCTCGTGCATTTCCACGTTGGCGCCGTCCATGGTGCCGATGGTCAGCGCGCCGTTGAGGCCGAACTTCATGTTACTGGTGCCCGACGCCTCGAAGCCGGCGGTGGAGATCTGCTCCGACAAGTCCGCCGCTGGAATGATGCTTTCGGCCAGGCTGACGTTGTAGTTGGGCAGGAACACCACCTTGAGCAAACCACGCACGGTCGGGTCGTTGTTCACCGTGCGGGCAATGTCGTTGGTGAGCTTGATGATCAGCTTGGCCTGGTGATAACTGGCCGCCGCCTTGCCCGCGAAGATTTTCACGCGCGGCACCCAGTCGGTGCCCGGCTCGGCACGGATCGCCTGGTACAGCGCCACGGTATGCAGCAGGTTCAGCAGCTGGCGCTTGTACTCGTGGATGCGCTTGACCTGCACGTCGAACATCGCCGCAGGGTTGATCGCAACCCCTAACCGCTCGTGAATGATGTCGGCCAATGCGCGCTTGCTGTGTAGCCGCTGCTCGGCAAACGCCTTGCGAAAGGTCTGTTTTTCGGCAAACGGTTCAAGCTCCACCAGACGCTCTTCGGGCTTGTCGAGAATGTCCGGGCCCAGCGCTTCCACCAGCATCGAGGTGAGCTTGGGGTTGGCCTGGTACAGCCAGCGGCGGAAGGTGATGCCGTTGGTTTTGTTGTTGATGCGTTCCGGGTAAAGCTTGTGCAGTTCGCTGAACACCGTGTTACGCATCAGCTGCGTGTGCAAGCCCGACACGCCGTTGACGCTGTGCGAACCGAGGAAAGCCAGGTTACCCATGCGCACACGGCGGCCGTTGTCCTCTTCGATCAGCGACACGGCACGCAGTACGTCGAAATCGTGAACACCCTTGGCGCGCAGCGAGTCGATGTGCTGGGCGTTGATCAGGTAGATGATCTGCATGTGCCGCGGCAGCATGCGTTCCATCAGGCCCACCGGCCAGGTTTCCAGGGCTTCGGGCAGCAGGGTGTGGTTGGTGTACGACAAGGTTTCGACGGTGACGTCCCACGCGGCTTCCCACGGGATGTCATGCAGGTC
This sequence comes from Pseudomonas sp., assembly GCF_049590575.1. GTDB lineage: Bacteria > Pseudomonadota > Gammaproteobacteria > Pseudomonadales > Pseudomonadaceae > Aquipseudomonas. The sequence continues at coordinate 1,751 of NZ_JBAWDE010000349.1, read as the reverse complement.
AACCAATTGGCGCATCAACTCGGCCACGGCGATGGACGGGTGGGTGTCGTTGAGCTGGATGGCGGCGTGCTCGCCCAGGCTGAGTACCGAGCCGTGCATGTTCTTGTGGCGACGCAGCAAATCCTGCAGGGAAGCAGACACGAAGAAGTATTCCTGGCGCAGGCGCAGCTCTTGCCCTGCTTCGGTGCTGTCGGCCGGGTAGAGTACGCGTGAGATGCTCTCGGCGCGGGCCACTTCGGCGACGGCGCCCAAGTGGTCACCGGCGTTGAAGCGCTCCAGGTGCAGGTCTTCGACCGCACGGGCACGCCACAGGCGCAGGGTGTTCACACTAGCGCCGCGCCAGCCGACCACGGGGGTGTCGTAGGCAACGGCGCGTACGGTTTCGTTGGGCGACCACACTTGGATCAGCTTGCCGGAAGCGTCCGGCAAGGTTTCGACGCTGCCGCCAAAGCCGATCGGGTAAATGACTTCGGCGCGCTCGAATTCCCACGGGTTGCCGAAATCCAGCCAGCGTTCGGTCTGCTCTTGCTGCCAGCCATCGACAATCGCCTGGCGGAACAAACCGTGCTCATAGCGGATGCCGTAACCGTGGCCGGCAATGCCCAAGGTCGACATGCTTTCCATAAAGCACGCCGCCAGGCGGCCCAGGCCACCGTTTCCGAGCGCCGCGTCGGGCTCCAGCAGGCGGATGCGCTCGAGGTCGACGCCCAGCTCGCTCAGCGCTTCGCGGGCAATCTCCAGCACCCCGAGGTTGCTCAGGCTGTCGTAGAGCAAGCGGCCGATCAGGAACTCCAGGGAAAGGTAGTAAACCCGTTTCTGGCCTTTGCGGTAGATCCGCCGCGTATGGTCCATCCAGTGGTCGACCATCTGGTCGCGCGCGGCCAGGGCAATGGCTTCGAACCAGTCATGGTCGAAGGCGTGATCCGGGTCCTTGCCCACCGCGTAGGTGAGTTTGGTCAAGACGGCATCGCGGAATGCGGCTACCTCTGCTTCTCGTGCAAGTGGTTCCTGAGACATCAATTGCGACCTCGGGCGAGATAGAAGGAGTTGCTAGAGCCTAGACGGTCTGACAGACGGTAGACGCTCTGGTTCGGCAGTTTTTTAACTCATTCACCTTTGCATGAATTAGATGCAGGGGTCGTGCCCGATCAGCCACTTGCCAGGCCTTTGAGCTGAAACCTGCAAAATGTTGTTCAAAAAACCACCAATCCCGGTATGATCGCGCGCCCTGATACCGCCTCACCCTGGAACCTTGATGAAGCCTCAACTGATCGCCGCCGCGGAACTCGACCGTCTCGAGACCTGGCAGAAATATTCCGCCCACATGTGCGGCGGCTGCGTGTCCAGCTGCTGCACGCTGCCGGTCGAAGTGAAGATCAAGGACCTGATCCGCATTGGCATCGTCGATGAGTTCGAGCGCGGCGACCCGCCGAAGAACATCGCCAAGCGTTTGCAGAAGGAAGGCATTGTCGAGCGCTACAACAACAAATCCGAAATTTTTACCTTGCAGCGCATGAGCAACAACGACTGCCTGTACCTGGATCGTAAGACGCGCTTCTGCACTATTTATGACAAGCGCCCGGATACCTGTCGCAATCACCCGAAGATCGGCCCGCGGCCTGGGTATTGCGCGTACAAGCCGAAAGAAGTGGTGCGCGAGACCAACTTCAAGACCCTCGATAAGTTCTGATCCGATTTTTGTGCGGCCCTTGAGGGCCCAATCGGGGGCAAGCCCCCTCCCACCTTTGATC
>NZ_JBAWDE010000348.1:0-7070 GCF_049590575.1 Pseudomonas sp. | reverse complement strand
GATTTATTTAACATCATTGAACAACCGCACAATGGTAAAGTCACCGACGCAGAATCACATTATTTCTTCAGGAAAAAAATGAAATACTGGAATGAGTTATATAAAAACATTTTTTTTGAAAGAATTTTCAGCCAACCTGTAGAGATAGGAAAGATCACTCTATTCTCATTACAAATAGACAATGATCGACCGTCCCTGGGGCTTGGATTCGACATCCCCGAATTCCCAGATATTCTTCCGGAAAAATGGAAAAACAAAGGTTACAACGTTTGCAGACTAGGCATTGATTGCCATGGCATTAGCGGTTTAAAAATACTCAACATACCCGATAAAGATAGTTTTTATTTGAGAATAAAAAAGCAAGATGGACGATTCTGCTTTAAAGCGATCAATGAAAACTCTTTAATTGAATTCCAGGCCCAGAGCATATCAATCTGCGACCCTAACGTTTATATCAAGGGCAATGACGAGGATTTTTGAGCTAATTGGGACAGCTAATTTCAGCTAATTTGGACGAATTCATTTAACATCCGCGCCGAAATAAACCAAATAAATCTGACACCTTAAATCCTCTTCAACTTACGACCATCAGACAAGCCCCGCAACGGATAGGTTTCCGGAGCGAAAGAATATTACAACTTCAGGATTAAAAAATGAAATACTGGAATGAACTAGATCGCAATATATTTTTCGAGAAGCTATTTAGCAAACCTGTACCGATTGGAAAAATTGCATTATTTTCTTTGCAGATAGAAAACGATAAACCGTCGCTGGGATTAGGGTTCGACATCCCTGACTTTCCAGACAGACTACCGCTCAAATGGGAAGGTAAAGGCTATAACACTTGCAGAATGGGGATTGACTGTCATGGAGTCTGCGATCTAAAAATTCAAAATCTTCCCATTCGTGAAGTATTTTGTGTGAATATCACACGTGATGATGATCAGTTCCACTTCCAAGCAAGCACCGAAAACGCCTCAATTGAATTCAGTGCTAAATATATTTCACTTTGCGATCCAAATGTGTACATAAATGAACCTGATGATTATTTCTTTTAAAGCTTATAAGTGCATGAATCTAAACTACCTATAGCCCCCATAGCCAACCCCAATTCGCCCCCCTCCACCCGCCCCACCTAAACTCTGCCCATGTTGTTTAAACGGACAGAGGATTTACCATCATGGGCAAACGTCATCCCAATCTCCCCGCCTGGCAATGGCGCAACCAACCGCAAAGCCACCAGAACCCGACCAATCTGGGGCTGCAGTTGATTGCCGTACCGCTGCTGATCATAGGGTTTCTGCTGCTGGCGTCCGGGGTGTTCAGTCTGAGCCTGGCGAGTGTTGCCGTGGGTGTGGACGGTGTGCTGGCAGGCGTGGCGCTGCAGCGCCACGGCCATAAGTTGGAAGCTCAAGCCAGCAAGCGCTTCTAAAGGTTAGGCGAAGACCACCACGGTCTGGCGGCTGAGGGCGATCAGTTCGCCGGTCGGGCTCCATAGCGCAGCCGCGGCATGGCCGTAGCCGTCGCGGGCGTGCTCGATGTTGACGTGGTACTGGCACCAGTCGAGGGTCGTGAGGTCTTGCAGCGGCTGGATGAATTCGATGGTCCAGGTGAGGGTGCTGCCCGGCGCGGGCTTTTTCAGGTGCGGCAGCAAAGCCGGGGGCCAGGCGTCGACCAATGCGAGGATGTGTGCCTCGGTCAGCGGTTCCTCTTTTACATCCCCACGCAACCGCACCCAGCCGCCCATGTCGCGGGATTTATTGCCGGTAAACGGCAGGCCACCGATGCTCCAGCGCATCGCCAAGTGGCGCATGAACTCCGGCGTGACGCCCTTGATATAGGGCAACTCCTGGCACTCGTCCCAATGCTTGAACACGGGTGGTGCTTCACTCGACACGTCGATTTCCGACTCGCGCGATGCGCCGAAACTCGCCTGGACCAGCGTAGCCACTTCACCGTTCTGCACCACGCGGCCAAGCAATTGGCTGACAGCCTTGCCTTCGCGCAACACTTCGACTTGATAACTGGCGGGCACATCGGGCGCCACCGGGCCCACGAAGGTAATCGCCAGCGAGCGTAACGGGCGATCCGCGGGCACCTGGGCGCGCAGCGCTTCGTATTGCAAGGCCGCAACCAGGCCACCAAACGTCGCGCGGCCCTGGGCCCATTCGGCCGGAATAGTGACATCCAACGGGTTGCGGCGGGCGGCGTCGAGCAAATCACTAAAGCGCATGGCGACCTCACATCAAATTAAACAGATGACGGATCTTAACCAGCGCAGTGACAAGGTACAGCGCCTATTCCGGCCAAAAGCCGGACCGACTCAGAAACAATCCGCGCTGAGTTTGTCCAGCACCCGGTCCGCCTGCTGCTCAGCCTTGGCCATGGTGCGCTGCCATATCGCAACGCAGGGCTGCAGATCCGCCTGGTGTTCGGCCTGGGCCAACCACTGCCAGCAATCATGCCAATCGCCCAGGGCACCCTGGGCTTTTTTCAGGCGGGACATGGCGTTGGTCGGGAGCTTGTCCAATTCAGGATAGGCTTCGGCGGCGTAGCGCACGCGCTTGATCAACAAACGCAGGCGGTGGCGATCGTGATCGGGGTCTTTGAGCGCCTCACCCAGATTGCGCCATTGCTTGGCCAGGCGTTTCTCGATGCGCGCGCGCAGGCCCTTGAGTAACTTCTGATGCTCGCAGGCACGGATAAAACGCGGGAATGCATCGAGGATCTGCAGCAATTGCGCAAGCTCTGCACCCTGCGCAACCTGGCGATAGGCGGCGGGTTGCAGACGCAGGCGGCGCTGCGCCGCTTCGTGATGATGATGCTGATGCAAATACGCCGCCAGCACCTCGCGGTCGCGTAGCGGCGTAGTCAGTTGGCCGACCGCGCTGGCGGCGGCTTCGAGCTGTTCCACGCCCGGCAGCCCGCGCAAGGGGCGCAACAGACTGCGCAGGCGACGCACCGTGGTGCGCAGATCATGCAGGGCTTCATCGTCGGTAACGGCGGCGAGGCGAGCCTGGCAGCTCAGTAACCCTACTTCCAGGCCAATGACCTGAGCGACTAACTGATCGACCAAAGCTGACATCCCTTCCTCCCCTTGACGATGAAAACCCCTACTGTCTCACGCCAGCCTGGACGGCTTAACGCCCGGCGCGCGACTCACGAATATAGAAGCGTGCTTTCTCGGCCTTGTTGGAGCAACCTTCAAACGCTTCAAATTGTTGCTGGGTCTTGGCGCCGGTCAACAGGGATAAGGCCTTGGAGTAGCTCACGGTGCCGGCAAAACCTTCGGCCTTGGCCAGGTCCAGTTCTTTCCAGGCGGCATCCAATTGGCTGCCGCAGCTGTCACGGTAAGCGGTTTTGCCGGCACAACCGGCCAGGGCCAACAGAATCACAGGCACACACATCCAGGCTTTCATCGATGACACCTCAAATAAAGAAAAACAGTCGTACGCTGTAGACGTTGCCTACAAGGAAAAGTGCCTTGTCAGTCAGCCCGAAATCAAACTCGCTGATTGCCAGAGCATACCCGAGCAGCATGGCTATTCTGCAAAAATATTGCAGGGCCCCAGGAAGATTGAAGCCGCCCCCTCAAAGGGTGCATTGTGGGCACCTGCCTAGGGGAGGACATCGACCATGAAGAAGCGTGTTGCCTTGGTGCTGGGCTCCGGCGGCGCCCGGGGCTACGCCCATATCGGGGTGATCGAAGAGATCGAACGGCGCGGCTACGACATTGCCTGTATCGCCGGCTGTTCAATGGGTGCGGTGGTGGGTGGCATCTACGCCGCCGGCAAACTGGACGAATATCGAAACTGGATTGAAAGCCTCGACTACCTCGACGTGTTGCGCCTGGTCGACGTCAGTTTTCGCCTGGGGGCGATTCGCGGCGAGAAAGTCTTCGGGCAAATCCGCAAGATCGTCGGCGAGATCAATATCGAAGAACTGCGCATCCCCTACACCGCCGTGGCCACCGACCTGACCAACCAGCAGGAAATCTGGTTTCAGGAGGGCTGCCTGCACCAGGCCATGCGCGCCTCGGCAGCGATTCCCAGCCTGTTTACCCCGGTGATGCAAGGCAACCGCATGCTGGTGGATGGCGGCCTGCTCAACCCGCTGCCCATCGTGCCGGTGGTGTCGAGCCATTGCGACTTGATCATCGCGGTCAACCTCAACGCCACCAACCAGAAACACTACCAATTGCCGGTGATCCAGCGCCCGCCGGCGTTCAAGAGCCGCTTCAACAATTTGGCCAAATCACTGGGATCACACCTGCCCTTTCGCCGCAAGCAGGCCGAACAATTGATGAAGCTGGAACAAGAGGCTCTGGAAGCCCAGGCCGCGGAGATCAACCCGTGGCTGGACTCCGCCGAGCCCGAATCCCAGCAACCCGCCGCCGCCCCGGAAAAAGCCGGGGCGCCGAAGTCGGCGACCGGTTCGTTCATCATCGACAACGTTGGCCCGGCGTCACTGCTGGATTTGATCAACCAGAGTTTCGAGGTGATGCAGACGTCGCTGGCGCAGTACAAAATTGCCGGCTACCCACCGGATGTGCTGATCAACGTGCCCAAGCGGGTGTGCCGGTTTTTCGAGTTCTACAAGGCGCCGGAGTTGATCGCCTTGGGGCGTGAAATTGCCAGTGATACGCTGGATCGGTATGAGAGTGAGCAGCGCTGAAATTGTGGGTGTTGCTGACGGCCTCTTCGGGGGCAAGCCCCCTCCCACAGTTGAGCGAGTTTCAGCGTTTAAATGCGATCGAATGTGGGAACGGGCGACTCTGGCGCCGCTCAATTCAGGCATTCAGTAACCTGTAACCCACCCCCGCCTCGGTCACGATAAAGCGCGGCTGGGTCGGGTCATCCGCCAGCTTCTGGCGCAGATGGCCCACCACGATCCGCAGGTAGTGGCTGTCTTCGGTATGGGTCGGGCCCCAGATATCCTTGAGCAATTGCTGCTGGGTAATCACCCGCCCTGGATGCCGCGCGAGCTGCGCCAGCACGGCGTATTCCTTGCGCGTCAACGCCACTTCGGCACCGTCCAGCAACACGCGGCGATAGGCCAGGTCGACGGTCAACGGGCCAAAACGCAAGGCCGCTTCCTGTGACTCACCTGTCGGCGCCTGGCGCAGCAAGGCACGCACACGGGCGAGGAATTCCTGGATACCAAAGGGCTTGGTCACGTAGTCATTGGCCCCACCGTCCAGGGCCTCGACCTTCTGCCCTTCGCTGGCGCGCACCGACAGCACCAGCACCGGCACCATCGACCACTCGCGAAACTCGCGCAGCACTTGCTGGCCGTCCATGTCCGGCAGGCCGAGGTCGAGCACCAGCAGGTCCGGCTTGCTCAGCGCGGCCTGGGCCAGGCCTTCGTTGCCGGTGCCGGCCTCGATCACTTTGTAGCCTTGGGAGGCCAGGCTGATGCGCAGGAATTTGCGGATCTGCGGTTCGTCATCGATGACCAAAATCGTCGCGGTCTGGCTCATGGTGTCCAATCAAAATCCGTGGAGAAAAGAGGGTAGCTCACGCCTCGCCGTCCAGGCCAGGCTGTGTTGGCAACGGCAGGAACAAGGTGATGCAGGTGCCGCGCCCGTCGATGCCATCGGCGACGCTGATATGCCCACCGTGGGCGCCGACCATGCCCTGGCAAATCGCCAGGCCCAGGCCCGTGCCCTGCCCGCCCCGGTCTCCGCGAGCGGCGGTGTAGAACATATCAAAGATCTTCGCACGCTCCTCCTCGGGAATCCCCGGCCCCTCATCGGCCACGGCGAAAAACAGTTGAGTGTCCGCCACCCCGGCACTCAGCTGCAGTCGGCCTTGGGGCGGTGAAAAGCGCGCGGCGTTTTCCAGCACATTGACCAAAGCCTGTTCGATCAGCGCGGCATGCACATACAGCAACGGCAACTCTGCCGGCACCTCGGTGCTCACCGTAAGCGGCGCCAGCACCGCACGCAGACGCCCGAGTGCGCTGCCGACGATGTCCCCCGGCGACACCCAGTCGCGCGCCAGTTTCAGCGCGCCGTGACCAAGGCGGGTCATGTCGAGCAAATTCTGGATGTAACGGTCGAGGCGCTCGGCTTCATCGCGGGTGCCCTCGAGCAACTCGCGGCGATCCTCCAGCGGGATCGCCTCACCGAGCGCCAGCAGGCTGTCGATGCTGCCGCGCATGGAGGTCAACGGCGTGCGCAGATCATGGGACACCGAGGCCAGCAAGGCGCTGCGCAATTGCTCGGTTTCGCCGTGCAGGCGCGCCGATTCCAACTCCTGCGCCAGCTGGGCCCGCGCCAGGGCCTGGGCCAGCGGCTGGCTCAGTGCAGTGAGCAAGCGCCGGCGTTGGCCGCTCAATTCCTGGCCCGGTTTCGCACTGACGCCAAGCAGGCCCAACGGCCCCTCTTCACTCGACAGCGGCCACCACCACCAACGCCCGAACGGCAAGGTGCCAGTGCCCATGCCTGCCGGCTGGTCGTGCTGCCAGGCCCAATCGGCGGCGGCACGTTCGGCTTCGGTAAGCGTCAGCGGGCCACCGGTCTCGACCTTCCAGCCGCCCTGGCCGTCGCGATTGACCAGGCATAAATCCAGATCGCTCCACCCTTCCAGGTGATGGGCGGCAGCACTGACCACCGCCTGGCGATCCGTGGCGGCGGTGAGCTTGCGTGACAGGTCGAGCAGTTCGCTGGTTTCCTCCTGGGTGTCGCGCAATGCCTGCAATTGCCGGCGCTGGCGTGCGGCGAGGTTACCGGTGAGCGCCGCCATCAGCAGGAAGAACAGCAGCGTCAGCACGTCCTCTTCACGCTGGATAGCGAAAGAAAAATTCGGCGGAATAAACAGAAAGTCATAGGTCATGAACGACAATGCCGCGCACACCAGCGACGGGCCCAGGCTGCTGCGCACCGCCACCAGCAACACGGCGGCAAGAAACACCAGCGAGATATTCGGCAGGGGCAACACGCTGGACACGCCCCAAGCCACGGCGGCCGCGACCACGGTGGCGAGCAGCGCCAACACGTAATCGAACCACACCAGCCCGCGCACATCCGGCAGGCGTGGCGGCGCGGGGATGTCGTCGCTGTCGAGCAC
>NZ_JBAWDE010000347.1:0-12701 GCF_049590575.1 Pseudomonas sp. | reverse complement strand
GGGCGACGCCAGCGTGCAGGACGCGATTTCCCGCGCCACCGGGATCAGCCGCACCGGCTCGCCCGGCGATGGCGGCACCTCGCTGTCGGCGCGTGGCTTTACCGGCCAGGGCTCGGTGATGCAGCTGTACGACGGCAACCGCATGTACATGGGCATGGGCACTTCGACCTTTCCGGTGGACACCTGGTCGGTGGAACGCGTGGACGTTTTGCGCGGCCCGGCCTCGGTGCTGTACGGCGAAGGCGCGACCGGTGCGGTGATCAATACCGTGTCGAAAAAACCCTTTACCGGCGAGATCGAAAACCACGTCCGCCTGGGTTATGGCTCCTACGACCGCCAACAGCAAGCGCTGGACAGCGGCGGCTCGCTGACCGACACCCTGAGCTACCGTCTCAACCTCAACCGTCTGCGCAGCAACGGTTTCATCGACCGTGGCGACTCTGGCAGCGACTTCATCAGTGCCGCCCTGCGCTGGCAGCCTGCGGACAACCTGAGCTTCAGCCTGGCCAGCGACTACGGCGACCAGCGCCCGCAAAACTACTTCGGCACGCCGCTGATCAACGGGCAGCTGCACAAGGGCCTGCGCGACAAAAACTACAACGTCAGCAACGACACCCAGCACTACAACGACCAGTGGACGCGCCTGACCAGCGAGTGGCAGATCAATGACAACATAAGCGCCAGCAACGCGCTGTACTACCTGAAAAACCAGCGGCGCTGGCAAAACGCCGAGAACTACAACTTCACCAATAACCAACTGACCCGCAGCGGTTATTTCAGCATCAAACAGAACCAGGAACAGGTCGGCGATCGCCAGACGTTCACCTTCAAGCACACCCTGTTCGGCCTCGACAGCCAGACCGTCACCGGTGTCGAGTACAACCGCATTCGCTTCCGCCTGGCCAACAACTCGCCGTTTAACGACCTGTTGTCCGGTGGTCTGCCTATCGATGTGAATCACCCGCAACCGGGTCCCTTCGAAAGCCAGGATGCGTTCAAGCCGCTGTTCGCCACCACCACCAAAACCGTCGCCGGCTTCGCGGAAAACCGTTTGCAGCTCACCGATAAACTGGCGCTGGTCACCGGCATCCGCCGCGACTATGCGCATGTCGACCGCGACGATTTGCGCGACGGCAGCCAGAGCGACAAGACCCTCACCGGCAATAACTGGAAGGCCGGCCTGGTCTACGCGATCAGCCCGGACACCTCGGTTTACGGCCAGTACGCCACCAGCACCGACGGCGTCGGCGGCCTGATCTCCCTGAGCCCGAGCCAGCAGCAGTTCGACCTGTCCACGGCCAGGCAGAGCGAGATCGGCATCAAGCAAGCCTTCTGGAACCAGCGCGGTGAATGGACGTTGGCCGCCTACCATATCGTCAAGAAAAAACTGCTGACCGACGTGCCGGGCAACCCGGACTTCAAGCAGCAAGTCGGCCAGCAATCCTCCAACGGCCTGGAAGCCAGCCTTGATCTGCAACTGCCGAACGCCTGGCAACTGCAAGCCAACGCGGCCATCGTGCGTGCGCAGTACGACGACTTCAAACAGGACGTCGGCGGCGTGCAGGTTTCGCGTGACGGCAACCGCCCGGTGGACGTACCGCGCCGTACCGCCAACCTGTGGTTGAGCAAGGCCGTGACCGACGATATCCGCGCCGGTGCCGGCGTGCGTTACGTCGACGCGCGCTATGCCGACATGGCCAACCAGAACGAGCTGCCGAGCTACACCGTGGTGGACGCGACGCTGTCGTGGCAGGCCATGCGCAACACCACCCTGGGCCTGCAACTGAACAACCTGTTCGACCGCACCTACGCCGTCAGCCAGTACAACGACGGCCAACAGTGGATTCTCGGTGAGCCACGCGCATTCTTCGTCACGGCGGACTACACCTTCTGATGACCTCGCTCACCCTGACCGACCTGACCTGGACACCGTCCGATCACGGCCATTGCCATCACCGGTTCCAACTGCGTGACGCCAGCCTGCAGGTGGGTGCGGGTGAGTTCGTGGGCCTGATCGGGCCTAATGGCAGCGGCAAGACCAGCCTGTTGCGCTGTGCCTATCGGTCTACCAGGCCGGCACAGGGTGACGTGTTGCTGGCCCAGCAGAACCTGTGGAAGCAGAGCGCCAAATGGTGCGCGCAACGCATCGCCGTGGTGTTACAGGAATTCCCCGACGCCTTCGGCCTGCGCGTGGATGAAGTGGTCGCCATGGGCCGCACGCCGCACAAGGGCCTGTTCGACAGCGACACCGCGCAGGACCGGCAGTGCGTGCAACAGGCGCTGGCGTCGGTCGGCATGCAGGGCTTTGACGAGCACGCCTTCGCCACCCTGTCGGGCGGAGAAAAGCAGCGCGTGATTCTCGCCCGCGCCCTGGCCCAGCAACCGCAACTGCTGATCCTCGACGAGCCGACCAACCACCTCGACCCGCGCTACCAGCTGGAACTGCTGCGGCTGGTCAAGCGCCTGAACATCGGCACGCTGGCCAGCATCCACGACCTGAACCTGGCCGCAGCCTTCTGTGATCGCCTGTACGTGATCAACCACGGGTGCATCGTCGCCAGCGGCACGCCCCATGAAGTACTGACCTGCGAGCTGCTGCGCGAAGTGTTCGGCGTCGAAGCGTTGATCGACGAACATCCCCTGTCCGGCGTCCCCCGAATCACTTGGATAACCCAACCATGAACCTGCGCGCCTTCTCTGTTGTTGCCCTGCTGCTCGCGACGTCGCACGCTTTCGCCGAAGCCACCCACTACCCGGTCACCGTCAAAAGCTGCAACCGCGACGTGACCTTTCAGCAAGCGCCGAAACACGCGGTGAGCCACGACATCAACATGACTCAGATGATGCTCGCCCTCGGCCTCAAGCCGCGCATGGCCGGCTACAGCGGCGTGACCGGCTGGAAGTCGGTCACGCCCGAGATGGCCAAGACCCTCGATGGCCTGCCGGAGCTGGCGCGCAAGTACCCGTCGGTGGAAACCCTGCTCGATGCCAACGTGGATTTTTTCTTTGCCGGCTGGGACTACGGCATGCGCGTGGGCGGCGACCTCACACCACAGACCCTGCAGCCGTTGGGCATCAACGTCTATGAGCTGAGCGAATCCTGCGCCTTCGTGATGAAGCGCCCCGCCGCCTCCCTGGACGACACCTATAACGACCTGCGCAACCTGGGCAAAATCTTCGATGTGCAGGACCGCGCCACTGCGCTGATCGCCCAGATGCAGGCGCACGTCGCCGACATACGCACAGACCTGCCGGCCGACAAACCACGCGTGTTCCTCTACGACAGCGGCGAAGACCGCGCCATGACTTCCGGCCGACTCGGCATGCCCCAGGCGCTGATCGACGCGGCAGGCGGGCGCAATATCCTCGATGACGTGGACGCCAGCTGGACGCGCATCAACTGGGAGACCGTGGTCGAGCGCAACCCGCAGGTCATCGTGATCGTCGACTACAGCGAAATCACCGCCGATCAAAAAGAGCAGTTCTTGCTCAACAACCCGGCGCTGCAATCGGTGGACGCGATCAAGAACCAGCGGTTTATCGTGATCCCGTATGTGCAGGCCACGCCGGGCATCGATAACGTGCTGGCGGTGGAAACCCTGGCGAAGGGGTTCCACGGCGAATGATCACGCGCCGCTACGCCCTGCTGCTAAGTGCCCTGGGCGCACTGCTGCTGGTCTCCTGCGTGGTGTCGCTGGGGTTCGGTTCGGCGCGGGTGCCGCTGGACGTGGTGTGGCGGATTCTGCTGCACAAAACCTTCGGCATGGGCGAGGTGAGTTGGAACACCGGCCAGGAACATATTGTGTGGTTGATCCGCGTGCCGCGCATGGTGCTGGGCGCGCTGGTGGGTGCCGGGCTGGCGTTGATCGGCGCGGTATTGCAGGCCGTCACGCGCAACCCGCTGGCTGACCCGCACCTGCTTGGCGTCACCTCCGGCGCAACCTTGGGCGCAGTGATCGTGGTGCTGCATGTGGGCGAAATCATCGGCCTGCTGACCCTGCCCATCGCCGCCTTTATCGGCGCGCTGCTGAGCATGCTGGTGGTGCTGGCGGTGGCCAGTCGCAACGGTCGGTTGGAGAGTGATCGCCTGTTGCTGTGCGGCGTGGCGGTGTCGTTCGTGATGATGGCAGCGGCGAACTTGCTGTTGTTCATGGGCGACCATCGCGCTGCGTCGGCGGTGATGTTCTGGATGCTCGGCGGCCTCGGCCTGGCGCGCTGGGAACTGCTGGCGATTCCCGCCGCCACGGTGTTGCTCGGGCTGGTGTTGCTGCTCGCTATGGCGCGGCCATTGAACGCACTGATGGCCGGCGAACAGACCGCCGTGACCCTCGGCCTGAACGCCCGCACGGTGCGGCTCAAGGTATTTTTGGTCGCCTCGTTGATGACCGGCGTGCTGGTGTCGATCAGCGGCTCCATCGGCTTTGTCGGGCTGATGGTGCCGCATATCGCGCGGCGTCTTGTCGGCGCCGAACACCGGCGGCTGTTGCCGGTGTGCGGGCTGTTGGGTAGCGTGTTCCTGGTCTGGGTCGACGTCGCCGCACGCACCCTGATTGCGCCTGAGGACCTGCCGATCGGGGTGGCCACGGCCGCCATCGGCGGGCTGTTTTTTATCGGCTTGATGCGCAAGCGTTAAGTGCGCGGGCTAGCCTCCTTGAGCGCATGCAACAGGCGCTGCGCAACCTGGCTGCGTGGCTGCCAGAAGCGGTCGGTTTCGAGGATGGTCAGAGTGCCCGAGGTCGCCAACCGGCGGATCACCTCGCTTGGTTTGAGCTTCATTTCGCCAGTGGCCGCGTCCACCCAGTCATCGCGCAGTAACTGGCTTTCATCTACGTGATAACTGGGTTCATAGGCTATCAGGCCGCCCTGGACCGGCGTGAAGTAATAGCGCGCCCCGGCGACCCGGTCCTCGCGCAGCATCTCGATAAAACCGCGAATTTCCGGCTGGGCGATAAAGTTGTGGGCCAGGGCCTCTTCGTACCGGTCCGACAGGCGCTGGCGCTGCGTGTCGAGTTTGTACAGTTGCTGCACGCCCATAATCCTGTAGCCGGCCGGGTAGCGGGTCGAGGTGCTGGTATAGGCCAGGTTCACCACGCCTTCGAACAGCGTCTTGAAAGCCGGTGTTTGCGAACGTAGCCCCACCGCCACCGACGGCCCGACATCCGCCACCGGCTGCACGGCGATAAACGTATCGCTGTCGCCATTGCCCAGGAGTGCCCCCAGGCGTGCCTGCGGTTGCAGGCGCGCGAAACGCTGCCACACCAGCCGCGCTGCGTCGTCCGGGTGGGCACACAGCGGCCCGAGGGCCAGGCGTGTGTCGAACCCCACCAGGGTCGTGGCACGGCGCTTGAGCCGCGGCACCAATGCGTCCCAGAACGGGCTGCTGTCGAGCACGCGCACCTCGCCGGATTCGAGCAGCTTCATCGCATAACCGTCGAGGCTGCCCAGGCTATTGAGGCGTTTGAGATAGGCCGCTTGCCGGCTCTGGGATGACCAGTCCGGGTCCAATTGCATCGCCCGATAACGCCACAGCGAACCGTCGGGGCACGACAGGTACAACGGCAGGAACCGCCCATTTCCCGCCGTCAGCACCTGCAGGAAACTCAGTGCCTGGAGCACTACGGCAGGCGCCGGCAGTTGGGCATAACCCTCGCCCTGGGGCAGCTGCGCTGCGGCCTGCTGTGGCAACCGCAGGTACAGGCCCTGCAGGGTGTAGCCGGTGGGCAATTGGCCGCGCGCAAAGGCGCGGTCGAGGCTGAATTTAAGGTCATCGCCCTTGACCGGCGCGCACGCGACAAAGTGCCCATTGTCGGACGACTTGAGAATCAGGCCGTAGCTCAGTTGCGCACGCGCAAGGGTGGATTGGTGGCCATGGCGCGCAGCATCGTCGGCATGCTTGAACACCGGGCCCAACGCCCGGTCCGCCACCGCGTGCGCCACCGCCTCAGGTGGGATGTAAGCCAGGCCCGGCAACCAGCCCGGCTGCACGCGCTGGGCAGTCCCCCACAACGGGCCGCCCTCCAGCACTTGCAAGGTGCCCACCCGTGCCAGTTGATTGACCAGTTCGGTCGGCGTTTTGCGGCCTGCGCGCAGTTGCTGTTCGAGGGTATTGCTGTAGGGATCCTGGGGCGCCAGACGGTTGGGTGCGAGGGAAACTTCCAGTGCGCTGAGCAACCGCGTCGCTTCGTTGCGCTCGGCGCTGCCCATCAGGCTGCGCTGGGCGTCCTGGGTACTGAAGCCGATCAATGAACCGTCGGCTGTCAGCAGGTATTCATGGGTCCACAGGTGGCCCGATTTCAGGGCGGTGTCCAAGGTCTTGGTGGAAAACAGATTCTGATAGGTCGCGTTGTCCTGGGCGGCCAACCAGAACGGCAGCACCTGCGCAGCCCGCGAGCGATAGCGCGCGACCATCTTCCAGCCCGGCGTCAGCAGCGCCTGGCTGACGTCCAGGCCGGGCAGGATCACGTTCGGGTCAAAGTCTTCACTCAACACCGGGATGGCCAGGGTCGCGACAAACGTACCGTTGCGTTGCAGCACCAGGCCGCCATAGACCTGATCGCGCTGCGTGCCCAATTGCTGATGGGCGTAGCGCACAGCATCCGCCTGGTTGCTGAACAACGGGCTCAACGAGCGGCGCAGGAAGCCGGCAAAGGCGTTCCAGGGCGCCTGGCTGACGTCGAGCTTGCCCGTCACCGTCCAACATTCATTGGCGACCAGCACACTCAGCCAACTCAATTTCGCCACCTCGTTGACGAACCCCGCGGCCGTCATCTGGCCGCTGCTGATCAAGGTCTGCACATCTTCAAAAACGCCCGAGGCCTGGCGCGTCGGGTTGAACAGCGAGGATGACAGCGGTGTCTGCACCCGCAGCAGGGCCCGATCAAGGGTCGAGACAAACACCGGCAACCCCACCAGCGTGCCCGTGTCGCGCTGGCGCTTGGCCTGGACCGTGGCAATCGCCAAATCCTCTGCCGAGATAAAATGCTCTGCCAGCCATTGGTCGGAGGTGGTCAGCCCCTGGGGCATCCAGTGGCGCGCGTAGAACAAGGCATGCAATTGATAGCCGGCCGGGTAAATGAACGCGCCTTCATCATCCACCCCAAACACGTCACTCAAGGCGAACAGCCCAGCCTTGTCCCAGGACGGCACCCGCTCGGAACTGACAAAAGTGGCCTGATCGCGGTGTTTGAGAATAAAGCCGAAACAGGTTTGCGTCGGCGCTCCACGCTCCAGTCGCCCATGCAATGCCAGGGCGGCATCGGCGGCGCTGGCGCAGACCGGGCCGTAGGAGACCTGCTCCGGGCGTTCGCGACGCGGTATTGGCAGGCGTGGCCGCCAGTGTTCGGTGATCATCCCCGGAGCGCCCCACAGCGGGTTGCCCAACACTACGCGCAAGCTACCGGCCGCCGCCACCTGCCTGACCCACTCCGGCGCCAACAGCGTACCGTTGGCCAGGTTGCGTGACGTCGGGCTGCCTTGAGCCGATGGGGTGACGGCCTTGAATAAACTCGTCAGATCCGCGGCGCCAGCCAGATCAAAGGCCAGTAAGCAGTCCTCGGCGCCGGACAGGTAGGCCACGGCCACCTGCGACTGGTTCTGGATCAGCGCGTAGATATCCCCGGCGCTGAACATCTGCGCTTCCAGGTAGGCATCGTCGCGGGACCAGCCCTCGCGCAGCAAACGCTCGGGGGCCAGCAGCGACACCCCACGGCTGGAAGCGTACACGGCTTTCAACACAAGCCCGGACGGCAGCAACGAGCGGCCCTTGACGTCACGCGGGTACACCACCCCCAGCGCAAAGCGCCCGGCATCGCTGGCGTACATCGGCTCGGTCGCCACACAGTGACCGTCCGGGCGTTGCAGGATATAGCCGCAGTATTCACGCTCGCGCTGGTCGCCGATTTGCCCATGGGCGTAACGTGCCGCGTCCTCCATGTGCAGAAACGGCGGGCTCAATGGCGGTCGCGCCGCCAATGCATAAGCGCGCCAGTCCTGATCTACCAGGCCGGGCACATCCCATAGCGTGCCGGTCTGCTGCACTGAAAGTGCTCCGGCGTCGGCGACTTTCAGGATCAGCTCACGGGGGGTCAGCGTGCCGGCGCGCAATTCGCCCGCCACGCCATTATCCGTCACGCTGCCATCGGGCAGCACAGCGTAGAGTTGAGCTTCCTCGGCTGACCCGGAGGTGTCATAGGCGAGTTGCGCGCCATCCGCCGTGCTGAGGTAAAGCGCCAGATGGCTTTGCCCGTCCGCATGCAGCGCAGCGATGGCCTGGGCCAGATCGGCGCTGGCGACAAAGGTTTCGTACAGCCAGGGCTCGCTGGCGATACCGCTGGCATCCGGCTCGCTGCGGCAGAACCAACCGCGCAAGGCAAAACCTGGCGGCAGGCTGGCATTGCCGAAAACATTCGACAGCGCGAAGAGCGCCTGGTCGGCAGATACCGGGGCGCTGGGCTCGCTGACCACGTACTGTTGTAAATTCGTGTGCTTGAGGATGCAACCGACTCGCCGGCCACCCGACGTTGACCGCATACGGTCATTGGCATAACGGGCGGCGGTTGCCAGGTCAGTGAAGACCCAGCTCAGTGGCGTATCAATGGAGGCCGTTGCCGTGAAAGGCGCGTCGGGTTCCCAGGTGGCCGGGACCCGGCCCTGGACGTTGTACCAACCTTCATCCGCCAGCAGCACCGTTACCTCGCCGAGTTTTACCAGTTCTTTGATCAACCCTTCACGCGTGCCGTCGAAACCTTGTACACGGGCCACGGTTTTACCGTCCTGAATGGCTTTTGACAGGTACTCGCCGAATTGACGCTCGGCCTGGGAGCCGCTGAGAGCGTATTTGATCAACGTGCCGTTCGTTCCGCTGACGTAAAGCACTTTGATCTGATTGGAATAAAACAGGGCCGAGTCGATTGCATGAGTCGCCGGTGTACTGAGCAAAAACTTCAGCTGTCGTGGGTTTTTTTCAGGGTATAGGGCACGCACATCGGCCATGTCGTAGACGGGTCGATTGAACTCGCCAACCATTTGGTAACCTTCAAGCTCGACACGCGTCAGAACGTTGTCGGGGGGCGATGTCCCACCCCATAGCAACGGCCAGTTATCGGGGTCTGACAGCATCGAGGCGACAAACAGCCCATCGTTGCGTTTAAAGAGATAGGCCTGGAGAAAAGAACGGTGGGGGGAGCCCACCTTGTAATGCAGGTAGCGTGCAACGTCGTCGGTCTTGACGAAGGCCGGGCTCAGGCGGTCATGGATCTTCGCAAAGGCCTGCCATTGCGGGCCGACCACTCCGACCTTATCCCACACCCGCCCGGCCTCCATGACCGTCAAGGTGCCCACGTCGGCCACTTGCCGAACAAACGCCGAAGGGCTCAGGCTGCCGTCCTTCAAGCGTTTGTCTATGTCTGCACCCTCAGTGCCGAATAGCCGGGTTTGCGCTTCGGACCCCGTGCAGCGGTACATCAGCAGAGCACCATCGTTGGCGCGCAAGTAAAGCGCCAGCTCCGGCTCATCGGCACCGACCAGGGCTACCGCCGCCGCCAGGGCAGCGCCGGTAAAGAAGTTTTCGCTGAGCCACTGTTCCTTGGGCACCGTGGGGAAGTGCTGGCTGGCCAGCGAGCAATAAATCGCGTGCAGATAAAAGCCGCTCGGTAACTTTGGCCGGCCCTCGGGCAACGCAATACCCGCCGGGTGGCTGACAAAGATACGCTTGAGGTCCTCATCCGGCAGCATCGCCACATACTCGCCCGCATCATCCTTGAGCAGGTAGCCAAAATGGCTGTCCTGGGTCGGTGCGTCGAGGGGCGGCAGGGCTGAGCGCAGTGCATCCTGCCAGCGCGGGAAAACCTGGGTAGCGGGGAGCGACTGACGGGCTTGGGCCTGCGCTGCCACCGCTTGGTTGAGGGTCCATGGCTCGACGATCTGCCCGGCTTTGCCGCCCAATTCCTTGTTGGCGACCACAACGCGCAGTACACCCGCGCGTGCTGTGCGATTGATCAGATACAGGAAGTTTTCAAAGTCGGTCGGTTCGCGGGTTGATGTGATCTGGCGGAAGAAATTCTGCTCGTCCTCGGAACCGCTGCTTTCATATTTGATCAGCGAGTCGTGCGGCCCCGACAAATAATAAATCGGGCAGAAATCGCGTTGCCCGATCACGAACGCCAGCCCTTTCATTGAGAAAAAACTCATTTCGAGCCGCCGTTGCGCAGGGCTCCACTGTGACAGGTCGCGGGCTCGCTCCGGGGACGGTGCGGCCCTTGAGGTGAAGAACGCATACACGCTGTAACCCTCAGGGTGCATCAGGTTTTCGTCAGCGTCCTCGCTCAGCAGGGTGGCGAAGGTGAAACCGTCTGCAGTACCCGCCACGGGCAGCGTGGGCAGATACCTGCCGTCGGCCCGCTTGAGAATCACCGCGCCATAGACACGGTTACGCAGGATGCTGATCTGCATGTGGACCCAGAAGGCCGCGTCGTTGCCGGTAATAAATTCCGGCCCCAACGGCGCCATCACACTGGGCCTGTCGCTTTGAATCTCTGTAGTGTCCATATCGATTGCCGTTTGATTGAAAGTAAAACCCAGGCGTCGCCTCGAATTTCGGCGGCGTGCCAGGCACGCCTCACTTTCAAGCGTCTGGCCTTCGAAAGGCGTTAGATAGATAGGACGCCAGCACCGTTACGGTGCGCTGGCGTGCACTCGCGTGCAACCTCGGCTCCGCACTGGTGCGCGCGACTCGTCACACGCCAAAGCGGGGCGCCCAAGCACCACGTTTGAGCTCTCCGGCACAGCCTTTGCAATCGCTCCTGCATCACATCATTGAGTCATGGAGATTGCACAATGAAGCGTCGCAGCTTGATCAAGGCTTTCACACTGTCGGCATCCATTGCCGCCATGGGTTTGACCTGGACCGTCCAGGCCGCCGAGACCATCAAGGTCGGCATCCTGCACTCGCTGTCCGGCACCATGGCCATCTCCGAAACGTCCCTTAAAGACATGGCGTTGATGACCATCGACGAGATCAACGCCAAGGGCGGCGTGAACGGCAAGATGCTCGAACCGGTGGTGGTCGACCCCGCGTCGAACTGGCCGCTGTTCGCTGAAAAAGGCCGCCAGCTGCTGACCCAGGACAAGGTCGCGGTGGTGTTCGGCTGCTGGACCTCGGTGTCGCGCAAATCGGTATTGCCGGTGTTCGAAGAACTCAATGGCCTGCTGTTCTACCCGGTGCAATACGAAGGTGAAGAGATGTCGCCGAACGTGTTCTACACCGGTGCGGCGCCGAACCAGCAGGCGATTCCGGCGGTGGAATACCTGATGAGCGAAGAAGGCGGCAGCGCCAAGCGCTTCTTCCTGCTGGGCACCGACTACGTGTACCCGCGCACCACCAACAAAATCCTGCGTTCGTTCCTGCATTCCAAAGGCGTGGCCGACAAAGACATCGAAGAGGTCTACACCCCGTTCGGCCATGCCGATTACCAGACCATCGTCGCCAACATCAAGAAGTTCTCCGCCGGCGGCAAGACCGCGGTGATCTCCACCGTGAATGGCGACTCCAACGTGCCGTTCTACAAAGAGCTGGCCAACCAGGGCCTGAAGGCCACCGACGTGCCGGTGGTAGCGTTCTCGGTAGGCGAAGAAGAACTGCGCGGCATCGACACCAAACCGCTGGTGGGCAACCTGGCGGCCTGGAACTACTTCCAGTCGGTGGAAAACCCGGTCAACAAGAAGTTCGTCGCCGACTGGAAAGCCTACGCCAAGAAACACAACCTGCCGGGCGCCGACAAAGCCGTGACCAACGACCCGATGGAAGCCACCTACGTGGGCATCCATATGTGGGCGCAGGCGGCGGAGAAAGCCAAATCCACCGACGTCGACAAAGTGCGTGAAGCGCTGGCCGGGCAGACCTTCGCCGCACCGTCGGGCTTTACCCTGACCATGGACAAGACCAACCACCATCTGCACAAGCCGGTGATGATCGGCGAGATCCAGGCCGATGGGCAGTTCTCGGTGGTGTGGCAGACCAACGAGCCGATTCGTGCACAGCCATGGAGCCCGTACATCCCTGGCAATGACAAAAAGCCGGATTACGCGGTGAAGAGTAACTAAGCCCCACCACAGGTCAAATGTGGGAGGAGGCTTGCCCCCGATTGCGGTGGATCAGTGACAGATGCATTGCCTGAGACACCGCTATCGGGGGCAAGCCCCCTCCCACACGATCAGGACATTTTGTTATGCCCACTGCCCTGCACCGTTTCATCCTCACGGCCTTGTTGCTGCTGCCTTTGGCGGTATATGCAGGCGACGCCGAAGACTTCCTCGCAGCCAACCCGGCGCAACAAGCCAAATTGCTGCAGGACTGGGCCGCCCAGCCCGACCCGGCGCGCATCGAACTGGTGGACGCCCTGGAACAAGGCCAGCTCACGCTCAACGGCGAAACCAAAACCGTACGCCTGAACAACCGCCTGCGCGGCCTGATCGATAATGTACAAGCCAGCCAGCAATTGCTCGCCGCCGACCCCAAGGTGCGCCTGGCCGCTGCGCAAACCCTGCAAAAAACCGCGCAACCTGCGCAACTCAAATTCCTCGACCAGCAGGTCGCCGCCGAGACCAACGAGGACGTGCACACCGCCCTCAGCCTGGCCCTGGCCAACCTGCAACTGGTAGACAGCGACCCGCTGGTGCGCCTGGCCGCCGTGCGCCTGCTCGGC
>NZ_JBAWDE010000346.1:0-31896 GCF_049590575.1 Pseudomonas sp. | reverse complement strand
CATCAATTTAGGCATCGCGAAACAACCAAGGCTGGCTCGCCCGGTGCTTGGCTTCAAACGCGGCAATCGCATCACCGTCCTGCAAGGTCAGGCCGATATCGTCCAGGCCGTTGATCAGGCAGTGCTTACGGAAGGCGTCGACTTCAAAGTGATACACCTTGCCATCCGGGCGGGTCACGGTTTGCGCGGCCAGGTCGATGGTCAGTTGATAACCCACATCGGCTTCCACCGCCTTGAACAGCTCATCCACTTCGGCATCGCTCAAGATGATCGGCAACAGGCCGTTCTTGAAGCTGTTGTTGAAGAAGATGTCGGCATAGCTCGGCGCGATGATGCTGCGAAAGCCATATTCTTCCAGGGCCCACGGTGCGTGCTCGCGGCTGGAGCCGCAGCCGAAGTTCTCGCGGGCCAGCAGCACGCTGGCGCCTTGGTAACGCTCGGCGTTGAGCACGAAATCCTTGTTCAGCGGGCGCTTGGAGTTGTCCTGGTAGGCGTAGCCCACGTCCAGGTAGCGCCACTCGTCGAACAGGTTAGGGCCAAAACCGGTGCGCTTGATCGACTTCAAGAACTGCTTGGGGATGATCTGGTCGGTGTCGACGTTGGCACGGTCCAGCGGCGCGACAAGACCTGTGTGTTGGGTAAAAGCTCTCATCGGGTACTCCTCAGATCAATTCGCGAACGTCGATGAAACGACCGTTGACGGCAGCGGCGGCGGCCATGGCCGGGCTGACCAGGTGGGTACGCCCACCGGCGCCCTGACGCCCTTCGAAGTTACGGTTGGAGGTGGACGCGCAATGCTCGCCTGACTCCAAGCGGTCCGGGTTCATCGCCAGGCACATCGAGCAGCCCGGCTCACGCCATTCAAAACCGGCCTCGAGGAAAATCTTGTCGAGGCCTTCGGCTTCGGCTTGCGCTTTGACCAGGCCCGAACCGGGCACCACGATGGCTTGCTTGATGGTCGAGGCGACCTTGCGGCCCTTGGCGATCACCGCCGCGGCGCGCAGGTCTTCGATCCGCGAGTTGGTGCAGGAACCGATAAACACGCGGTCCAACTGGATGTCGGTGATTGCCTGGTTGGCCTGCAAGCCCATGTATTTCAAGGCGCGCTCGATGGAGCCGCGTTTGACCAGGTCGGTTTCCTTGGCCGGGTCCGGCACGTTCTGGTCGACAGCCAAGACCATTTCCGGGGACGTGCCCCAGCTGACTTGCGGCTTGATCTGCGCGGCGTCGAGCTCAACCACGGTGTCGAACACCGCGTCGGCGTCGGACACCAGGTCTTTCCAGGCCTCTACCGCGGCGTCCCAATCGGCGCCTGCCGGTGCAAAAGGACGACCTTTGACGTATTCAACGGTTTTTTCATCCGCCGCGACCATGCCCACACGCGCACCGGCTTCAATGGACATATTGCAGATGGTCATGCGGCCTTCGATGGACAGGTCGCGAATCGCGCTGCCGGCAAACTCGATGGCATGCCCGTTACCGCCGGCGGTGCCGATCTTGCCGATCACTGCGAGCACGATGTCCTTGGCGGTCACGCCGAACGGCAACTTGCCTTCGACCTTGACCAACATATTCTTCATCTTTTTGGCGACCAGACACTGGGTGGCGAACACATGTTCCACCTCGGAAGTACCGATGCCGTGGGCCAGCGCGCCGAATGCGCCGTGGGTGGAGGTGTGGGAGTCGCCGCAGACCACGGTCATGCCGGGCAAGGTGGCGCCCTGCTCCGGGCCGATCACGTGGACGATGCCCTGACGCACGTCATTCATCTTGAATTCGGTGATGCCATATTCGTCGCAGTAGTCGTCGAGGGTCTGCACCTGAAGGCGCGACACGGTGTCGACGATAGCGTCGATGCCGCCCTTGCGTTCCGGGGTGGTCGGTACGTTGTGGTCCGGGGTGGCGATGATCGAGTCGACGCGCCAAGGCTTGCGCCCGGCCAGTCGCAGGCCTTCGAACGCTTGAGGCGAGGTGACTTCATGGATGATGTGACGGTCGATATAGATCAGCGACGAGCCATCGTCGCGCCGTTTCACTTCATGGGAATCCCAAAGCTTGTCGTAAAGCGTTTTGCCGGCCATCAGTCGGTCCTCATCAGCGGTGTTTCTCTATGCCGGGCTTTTCAATAACCCTTTGGCTTGTGAGGCTGATGGTATGGCGCTAGATTAAATAACTCAAATTCATATTTTTTATGCTTTGGATTACCAACTGGAATACAACCATGGATCTGTCCAACCTGAATGCCTTTATTGCCATCGCCGAGACGGGCAGCTTCTCCGGCGCGGGTGAACGCCTGCACCTGACCCAGCCGGCCATCAGCAAACGCATCGCCGGCCTCGAGCAGCAATTAAAGGTGCGTTTGTTCGACCGCCTGGGTCGCGAAGTCGGTTTGACCGAAGCCGGCCGGGCCCTGCTGCCCCGCGCCTATCAGATTCTGAATGTGCTCGACGACACCCGCCGCGCCCTGACCAACCTCACCGGCGAAGTCAGCGGCCGCCTGACCTTGGCCACCAGCCACCATATCGGCCTGCACCGTCTGCCGCCGGTGCTGCGCACGTTTACCCGGGAATACCCGAACGTGGCGCTGGATATTCAGTTCCTGGATTCGGAAGTGGCCTACGAAGAAATCCTCCATGGTCGCGCTGAAGTAGCCGTGATCACCTTGGCGCCCGACCCACATAATCTGGTGCGGGCAACGCCGGTCTGGGACGACCCGCTGGATTTCGTGGTGGCGCCGGAGCACAGCCTGACGACCAACGGTACGGTCAACCTGGCCGATATTGCCCGGCACCCGGCGGTTTTCCCGGGGGGTAATACCTTCACACACCATATTGTCAGCCGTCTGTTCGAGGCCCAGGGCCTGACGCCGAACATCGCGATGAGCACTAACTACCTGGAAACTATCAAGATGATGGTGTCGATCGGCCTGGCCTGGAGCGTGTTGCCGCGCACCATGCTCGACGATCAGGTGGCAAGTATCGCTTTGCCGGGCATACAACTCAGTCGCCAGCTAGGCTATATCGTGCACACCGAAAGGACGCTGTCGAATGCTGCGCGGGCTTTCATGAGCCTATTGGATGCACAAGTCGATCTGCCAGGGATTCCGGCATGAAGCTGTGCGGCCTCAAGGTTTGATTAAAACCGCGCCGAACGCCCATTGAGCGAAGGCCCTTTGATAATGCGCAACCCCGTCGATTCCGTGCCACCCCTGCCGCGTATCTACGCCCTTGACCCTCAAGAGGCGGAGCAGAGCTGGGAGAGCGCCCCGCAGTTGCTGGCAGCCTTGAATGCTGCCCGGCTGGGCGCATGGTGCTGGGAAATCGACAGCGGCAGAATCAGTTGGTCACGCGGCACCCAGGCGCTGTTCGGCTTCGACCCGCGCCAACCGCTGCCCAAGGACCTTGACTACCTTGACCTGCTCGCGCCGCAGGATCGCGCGCGGGTGGTGCGGGCTTTTCATGCGGTGCTGGCGGGCGAACCGTTCGAGCAGGCCATGCACCACCATATCCAATGGCCGGACGGCAGCCATCACTGGCTGGAGATCAACGGCAGCCTGGCGCCGGACAAGGCCGGGCGGCGCCGCATGATCGGGGTGATCCGCGAGACCACCCGCCAGCGCGAGCGCGAGCACGCCCTCAGCCACTCCGAAAAACGCTTCGCCACGCTGTTTCATCTGTGCCCGAACATGGTGTTACTCACCCGTCAGTCCGACGGCCTGATCAGCGAAGCCAACCAGTATTTCGAGAAGCTCTTCGGCTGGCCGCTGGCCGATGCTATCGGCCGCACCACTCTGGACCTGGGCCTGTGGCGCCACCCGGAGCAACGCGCGCAATTGGTCAAGGCCACCCAGCGCAAGGGCCAGCCGATCACCATGGAGGTGCAGTTCTGCGCCAGCAACGGCCAGATTCACGACGGTACGCTCAGCGCGCAAAAGGTCGAGCTGGACGGCCAGGCGTATTTACTCAGCACCTTCCTCGACACTACCGAACGCAAAAACGCCGAGCAGGCCCTCAAGGACAGCCAGGAGCGCCTCGACCTGGCCCTGGACTCCGCACAACTGGGCACTTGGGACTGGCACATCCCCAGCGGCATGCTTTACGGCTCGGCCCGCGCCGCCCAATTGCATGGCCTGCCGCCCGAGCCCTTCCACGAGTCCTTCGAGGCGTTTTTCGAGGGCATGCCCGATGAAGAGCGCGAAAACATGCGCAACGCCTATCGCACCCTGCGCGAAGGCCCGGCCGGCAATTACCAGCTGACCTACCGCGTACAAATCGAGGACGGCAGCTCGCGCTACCTGGAAAGCCGCGCGCGCCTCTACCGCGACGACGTGGGCGCGCCGATACGCATGGCCGGCACCCTGCTGGACATCACCGACCAGGTCGAGCGCGAACAACGCCTGACCGCCTCCGAAGAAAAATTCGCCAGCCTGTTCCAGGCCAGCCCAGACCCCATCTGCGTCACCGGCCTGGACAGTGGCGCGTTTATCGAGATCAACCCGGCCTTCACCCTGACCTTTGGCTGGACGGCAGCCGAAATCATCGACAAGAGTGCCGAGCAGATCGGCCTGTGGGACGAGTCGAGCAAACGCCTGCAGCGGATTGAGCGGGTGATTCGCGAGCAGGCGCTGAGCAATGTGGCCATCGTGGTGCACCACAAGGACGGCCGAGCGTTGACCTGCGTGATTTCCAGCCGGCTGATCAAGGTCGGCGACTTGCCGTGCATCGTCACCACCCTGCGCGACATCACCCAGCAGCAGCGCTCCGAGGCTGCCTTGAAGGCCAGCGAAGAGAAATTCGCCAAAGCCTTCCATTCCAGCCCCGATGCGATTTCGATCACCGAGCGTGACACCGGCCGTTATGTCGAGGTTAACGACGGTTTCTGCCGCCTCACCGGCTACCGGGCCGAAGAGGCGATCGGCCTCACGCTGTACCAGATCGGCATCTGGGCCGATGAAAACCAGCGCTCGGCGCTGCTGGCGGAACTGCAGATCAAAGGGCGCATCCATCACCTGGAAATGCTCTGGCACAACAAGCGCGGGGATGTGCTGGCGGTGGAAGTCTCGGTCGAGCCGATCACGCTCAACGAAACCCCGTGCCTGCTGCTGACCGCGCGGGATGTGAGCCTGCTGAAGAATGCCCAGGCGCAGATCCGCCACCTGGCTTACCACGACCCACTGACCAACCTGCCCAACCGCGCACTGCTAATGGACCGGCTGAGCCAGCAGATCGCCCTGCTCAAGCGCCACAACCTGCGCGGCGCGCTGCTGTTTCTCGACCTCGACCACTTCAAGCACATCAACGACTCCCTCGGCCACCCGGTGGGTGACACCGTGCTGAAAATCGTCACCGCGCGCCTGGAAGCCAGTGTGCGCATGGAGGATACGGTCGCGCGCCTGGGCGGCGACGAATTCGTGGTGCTGCTCAGCGGCCTGGAGGGCACGCGCACGGAGGTCAGCGCCCAGGTGCAGGAGCTGGCCGACACCTTGCGCGAACTGCTGTCGGAGCCGATGTTCCTGGATGGCCACCGCCTGCAGGTCACGCCGAGCATTGGCGTGGCGCTGATTCCCGACCACGGCTCGACCCCGGCCGACCTGCTCAAGCGTGCCGACATCGCCCTCTACCGCGCCAAGGATTCAGGGCGCAACGCCACCCAGATGTTCCACAACAGCATGCAAAAAACTGCCAGCGAGCGGCTGCGCATGGAAACCGACTTGCGCCTGGCTTTGTCCCGCGGCGAGTTCAGCGTGAACTACCAGCCCCAAGTGGATGCACGCGGCAACCGCATTGTCGGTGCCGAAGCCCTGGTGCGCTGGCAGCACCCGCAGCTCGGCGCGCAATCGCCGACGGAATTTATCAAGGTGCTGGAAGACAGCGGGCTGATCCTGGAAGTGGGCACCTGGATCCTCGACGAAGCTTGCGCAACTTTCGCTAAACTGATCGCTGAAGGCTTGGTGGACCCACTGAATTTCAGCCTGTGCGTCAACATCAGCCCCCGCCAGTTTCGCCAGAACGACTTTGTCGAACGGGTCGAGCGCAGCCTGCGCACCCATCAACTGCCGTTTACCCTGTTGAAGCTGGAGATTACCGAAGGCATCGTGATTCAAAACCTGGACGACACCATCAGCAAAATGCGCCGCTTGAAAAAGCTCGGCATCAGTTTCGCCATGGATGACTTCGGCACCGGTTATTCGTCACTGACCTACCTCAAGCGCCTGCCGGTGGATGCGCTGAAAATCGATCAGTCGTTTGTGCGTGACGCGACCCATGACCCGAACGACGCAGAAATCATCCGCGCGATTGTGGCAATGGCGCGCAGTTTGAACCTGGAGGTGATTGCCGAAGGCGTGGAGACCCTCGAGCAATTGGCCTTTTTGCAGGGACTTGGCTGCCATTTGTACCAGGGTTACCTGCACAGTCGCCCGTTGCCGGTGGAGGGTTTCAGGCGACTGCTGTTGTAGCGCTCTACACCAGTTTGATCGCCTGAAAATCGGGGTTATTCCAGTCCGTTCCCGCTAGCTTCGACTTGAAGCCATACCAGTCCAGGTTGCCATTCACCACGGCAACGGAGTGCCCCGAGCCTGCCAGGGTACCCAGCGCACCGTCGGCCAATTCCTGGGCGGTACTCGGTCGCGTATAGGCGTACAGCCCCAAGCGCCGAAAGGCTTCGCCGGGGAACTCGCCATCATTGAGGGTCTCCATTGCTGTCTCAAAACTTTCTGCGGCGCGGAAATCGTGATTTTCATGCATCGCCCGCTTGGCACTCACCGCATACAGGAAGTTGGCGTCCCTGAGCAGGTCTTTGTCATGGCCCCTCAGGTTTGAACCTTGCTCGGCCTTTTTCAGCTCATCAAAAGTCAAACGCAGTGAGTAACCGTCGCGCATGGTGACGTGATAACCGTTGGCGGTGGCCGTGATGTTCTTATAAATAGCGGTCGGGCTCTGGCCGAATTTCATCATCGCGGCCTTCATCGCCGAAACCGTCACGCAATTGCCCTCGACCCCCTGATAAAAGCCGCCCCAGATATCACCCGGCTTGACGCCTACCGGCACGTTGGAAACGCTGACGCTACCGCGCTCGATCGAACGGTCATCAGCGACTGCGTCATCCCCAGTCAGCATGTAACCGTAAGTGCGTGCGACCGGTTGTTGTTGCTGGTAATTGTGCCGGGTCCCTTCCAGCACCAGCGCCGACGCGAAGTTTTGCGTGTCGACCACGCCGACCGCGCCCCTGCCGCGCATCTGATCGCTGGCGACATACTGCATAAAGCCAATCATGCCCATGCCCTTCAAGACGCGTTGGGCCGTTTCGCCTTCCAGTGTCTTCGCCAGGGCCGATTCAAAGCTGCGGCCAGGCACTTCCAACTGTTTGCGTTTAACAAACACCGCAAAGATAAAGTTGGCGTCATTTATCACCCCCTGATCATTGCCGGCGAACCGTGTGGCACTGGCGGCGAGCTGCAGCTCATGCTGCGCAAGGTGGACCTCCAAGCCGTCCTTCATCATCACGTTGTACCCATCTGCCACTGGCTTAACCTGAGCAAATACGTGCGCTGGGCTCTGACCAAACCTGAGCATCATCATCTTGATCACCGCGGCATGGGTGCTGACATCAAACAACTCACCAAACCGACGCTCCGTGGCGTTAAATGCATGAAGGATATCCCTGGGCTTTTCAGCACTCATGTGTGCAGGTGAATTCGCGAAAAATGCGGCGGATGTGCCCTGCGGGTAATGCGCACAGTGTGTGTTCTTTACAGGCACAGACATGCCTGAAACTGAGGTCATCATCTCGTGTTCCTTCGGGATTAAATGAATAACGGATTATTTATGAACAACTAACGAGCCGATTGAGCGGCCGGCATTACCTCAACGCCAGCGCCTCGCCGCGCCGCGGAGAACGGCCCCTTTTCCCATAGAATTCTTCAACACCATTGATCACCGCCGCAGAGTGCCCCCTGCGATTGACCATGCCGAGTTCGCCATCGGCAAGTTGACTGACGGGTACACTTTCGATGTGCCGACTCAAGCCCAAGCGCAGTAAGCCCTCACCGGGGCCATATTCATCCTCACCATTGTTTAAGCTACGTAATGCGTGTGTGAAGCTGCGCTTTGCAGTGCCATCATTGTTTTCCAATTGAGCTCGCTTGGCGCTGACTGCAAACAAAAAATGGGCGTCCTTGAGCATTTCTTTATCGCGGCCAACAAACCTCGAAGCGCGCGCGCCCTGAGACAACTCCTGCTGGCTTAAAAAGAGCGAATAGCCGTCGCGCATGGTGACCTGATAACCGTCTCGCTCTTTTCGAACTTCTTTAAATATATCCGTCGGGCTTTGACCAAACTTAGCCATGGCGACCTTAATGGCCGAGACCGTTACACAGTTGCCACCAGGCCCCTGACGGAAATCGCCAAAAATGTCATCGGCCTTGGCGCCATCACGTTTGCTGGAAAGCGCTGGAAGTGGATTGGCCTGGGGGTCAGTTGTCGCCGGTACGGATTCGGGCTGCACTTGCGGCTTGGGCACAAATGGCACCTGAGGTGCGATGCCGGGACGCTGCCAACCCAGCATGCGGGGTAGAGAAGTAATCCACCCGAAGACCCTTTCAAGCATCTGTGACATCGCTGATTGTTTATTAAAGCGATCGCGCAACTCATGGCCATAAGTTGGAACGTTAGGGCCTCGGATGCTCCCCCCTCTGGAAGCATTGGTTACCAACGTGGGGCGGTACGACTCGATCAACTGATAGTCGGGCCTTATAACGGACGGATTATTAATCGACAAACCAGACATAAACTCACCTTTATAAAATACCCCCTTGCATCAACAGCCAAGGGGGCCACCTCATTGATACAGGTCAGGAATAAAGTCGTGTGACTTACGCCCTGATCGGGCGACCGGCGTTGGACGCCCAGGCATTATCGAACCGGTTCCGGTTGCGGCTATTGAAGATCCCCACTGATTGCTCATCGGCAGGCCCAGGCGCAGTGAGATCCAGCTTGGGGCGGGGTTCAGGCGTGAAAGCCGGGAGCGGTCCTTCCGATTTGGTATTCGTACCCGGTGTTCCTACCGGGGGCTTGTTATCGCCATTTGGCGTGTTTGGCGTGCTCCGCACCATTGGCGGAGGGGTGTCACCCCTCGGTTCGTTCGGCTTATTGAACTTCGGCATCGGCTTCGGCTGGTCATCGAGCTTTGGTTGGTCCGGCGTTTTCAAGCCTGGCATCGGCTTCGGCTGACCGTCGAGCTTTGGCTGGTCCGGCGTTTTCAAGCCTGGCATCGGCTCCGGCTGACCGTCGAACTTTGGCTGGTCCGGCGTGTTCAAGCCTGGCATCGGCTTCGGCTGACCGTCGAGCTTTGGCTGGTCCGGCGTTTTCAAGCCTGGCGTCGGCTTCGGCTGACCGTCGAGCTTTGGCTGGTTCGGCGTGTTCAACTTTGGCGCTGGCTGGCCATCAACGTGTAGCGTGTCGCTGCGGTATGAAATGACGTTCGCCTCCGGGTGGTGAAAGCCGCAGTTGAACACCTGAACATTCACGTTGATATCAGTCCCCTGCTTGTTTTCCTGCGCCGTATCCACCTTCACTCCTGGCGCATCGCGGTGCAGTGTTTTTGTCTGCGTCACCCCATCAGGGCTATTCTTGAGGTCCTTGCCGGGTAACACCGGCAATAGCGTTTTGGTCTCTGGCGTCACCTTGACCTGCTTGGCCGCGTCCGAAAGCGCTTTTGCGGCGATCTCCGAGAGCGATTTCCCATCAGCCTTGATTTCCTTGGGCGTGACGTCGACTGGCGATGTTGACTTGGTTTTCCCTGACAACAACTCAGCCCGAGAATGCGCATCCGGCATTGCCTTGGCCGCGATATCGGACAGCAATTTCGTGTCAGCCTTGAGCGCCTTAGGCGTCATGGCAGCAGTCTGCGGCTTGTCAGACGCCGGTTCAGAGGGCAATTTCGACTTCAGCGTACCTGTTGCGGGGGCTTGTGGCTGTGTCCCCTCCCCCATGACGAGTGTTGAGGCAGCATTCGAAAGCAACTTCGTTTTGGCATTGGCCTCTGCCGCAGTGGTTAATTTCGAATCCATCTTATTGCCTGGCTTCAGCGATTTATCTGAATTCAATTTCAGATCAGGGCTGGACTCTGACAGGGCTTTTTTCAAAGGATCCGCATCGGGCGTCGACTTGGGCAATATGCCTTGGTTCGACAACAAAGTGCGTATCGCCCGAACGGCCGATTCGAACATGTCGAATAACCGCTCCAAGGCGTCCCTGTTAATCATTACGTTACCGTCTTTCAGCGCCGCGCTATTATCGACCACTGCGTTGGTAAACGCTTTGGACAACAGCGGGTCGCGAGCTTTATCAGCCTTAGGCAACTCCCGCGCTTGTGGAAGATAGTTTTGGTTCATGGACACTGAATTAGTAATCGGCAGATTAGACATATATTTTTCCTTGTTCAGTATTTCTCCGGGGCGGCACACGGCCCGGGAAAACCTCGACGTTATTGGGATGTGCATGAAGTGCGAGTGCTGACACTCCCTACTTTCGTGGAGCGCCAGAGCGTTGAGTTCCTATAATCCGAGCTAACATAAGGAAACCAATTGCCCACCAGAGACTTTTTCCTATGGACAGCCAGCAAACCATAGGCGTAGCGCGCGGCCAACGCGCAAACCCCGATACAAAGCGCAACAGTCAGCTCGCGGTGAAACTTGATGACATCACCCACACGTTATCATCAAAGCATGAGCATGTTAGTTAGCGCACGCGCAACTATCGCGCGCCAACTTCAAAAACTACCGGCTATAAAATTTTTGCATCAGTTAAACAAAAACATCATTATTTTTTACACACACTCGGAAACCACTTCATCCTCCAGGCATGTTTGGTTATTAACCACTGCTTTGAACGTAATGCACCTTCACTTTATTTCAGCCACAAAAAAAGGCGCCCGCAGCGCCTTTCACGTTAACGACTGAAACGTAGATATATATAAAGCCGATATTACGAGCCCTGAGCCTCGGACGGTTCACCGGGCATCCCTAATAATCGTCCTACTTGCTCCAAGTCTGTTTCGCGACGCATCGCGGTGAACAACTCAACCGCCTCGGGATAGTTGCGGGTCAACATCGCCAACCATTGCTTCAATCGACCGGGCGCCTGACGCTCTGTCAACTGCGCCACCGATTGCCGCCAGAACGCTTGAAGCATTGGCTGCATCTGTGCCCAGGTCATTTCAACCACCTCTTCCCCCGCACGCGCCGCCGCAATCTGCCGGGCCAGGTCCGGGCGCGCCACCAGGCCGCGACCGAGCATGATGTCTTCGACACCACTGATTTCCCTGCAACGCCGCCAGTCTTCAACGCTCCAGATGTCACCGTTGGCGAACACTGGTACCTTGACCACCTCCTGCACCCGCGGGATCCACTCCCAGTGCGCCGGCGGCTTGTAACCGTCGGTCTTGGTGCGCGCATGCACCACGATATGCGCCGCGCCGCCTTCAGCCAGGGCGGTGGCGCACACCAGCGCGCCATCCGGGCTGTCGAAGCCCAGGCGCATTTTTGCCGTGACCGGGATATGCGCCGGGACGGCGCGGCGTACGTGCTCGACGATCTGGTTGAGCAGCTCAGGCTCCTTGAGCAGCACCGCTCCGCCGCGGGACTTGTTGACGGTCTTGGCCGGGCAACCGAAGTTCAGGTCGATCACCTGGGAGCCCAGTTCACACGCCAGCGCGGCGTTTTCCGCCAGGCACACCGGGTCGGAGCCAAGCAATTGCACGCGCAACGGCACACCGGCTGCGGTGTGGGCACCGTGCAGCAGTTCCGGAGCGAGCTTGTGGAAATACGCCGGGGTCAGCAGTCGGTCATTGACGCGGATGAATTCGGTCACGCACCAGTCGATACCGCCCACACGGGTCAACACGTCCCGCAGGATGTTGTCGACCAACCCCTCCATGGGCGCCAAAGCAATTTGCATGGAAAACACTCAACAAAAATCGTGGCGCAGTTTACTGGGTTTCCTACGGCAACCGTTAACCCCCGGTCAGGGCGGGGCCGTAACCGTAGAGAAACTCCGTCGGCATGCGCTTGGGTTTGCCGGAGGACAGCTCGATGCACACAAAGGTGGTTTGCGCGCGCAGCAAGGTCACACCGTCGCGCGGGCGTACCAGCTGGAAGCGGCGGGTCATCTTCAGACGCTGGTCCCAGTCGACGATCCAGGTGGCCAACTGCAGCTCGTCGCCCTCGTAGCCGGCCGCCAGGTAGTCGATTTCATGGCGCACCACCGCCATGGCGCGGTCGAGGCGGCGGTATTCGGTGAGGTCCAGTCCAAGCCGCTGGGAATGGCGCCAGGCGCAGCGCTCCAGCCAGGACACGTACACCGCGTTATTGGCATGCCCCAGCCCGTCGATATCTTCAGCGACGACCTGCAGATCGATGATAAACGGCGTTGCCAAATCCCAGCCCATGCGGTGCTCCCAGTCGATTAGTGTCGGCGGGCAGCAGTGTATCAGGCGGTTTGCCGTGCCTGTAGCGCAGGACCGGCCAACAGCGCCAGCACAGCGTCAATCACCCGCGGGTCGGCCAGCACTTTCTGGTGACCGCCCTGCTCCAGGCGCAGCAGGCGGCTGTCGAACCAGGCTTCGTGGATGGCATGAGACGCTTTGACCGGGACGAAGGTGTCGTCTTCGGCGTGTACGATCAGCCCGGGGATATTCATCTGGTAGTGGGCCACATCCAAGTGCTTGAGCGGCATGCCGAAGGCCAGCTCCACTTCCCGGATAAACGCAGCGCGCGCGCGTGCCGGCAAACCGACCATTTGGGTAAAGCCACGCAGCACATCCAGAAAGCGCGAAGGCGCCGCAATACTCACCAGCACCTCGGTACGCAGCCCCAGCTGCACCGCCAGCATCGCGCTGGCGCCGCCCATCGAATGGCCGATCACTGCGTGCAGCGGCGGCAACTCGGCAGCCGCTTCGAGCATGGCACGGGCAAACAGCAGCACATGCGCTTCGCGCCCCGGCGAGCGGCCGTGGGCGGGGCCGTCCAGGGCGATCACTGAATAGCCGTTATCGACCAATGCGCGGATCAGGCTGGCGAACTGGGTCGGGCGACCTTCCCAGCCGTGCATCAACAACACTGCGGGGCCTTGCCCCCAGCGCAGCGCCGACAGGCCAAAGCGTAAGGTGATGCGCTCCGATTGCGCCAGCAGCGGCAGCTCCCAGTCGCGTGGCGGCAGGTCGCGCGGGGTCATGAAGGCACGCCGCATCTTGTGGGCGACCGTTTGCGGTGCCAGGTGCCCCAGTGTGCCGTTAATACGACGAATCCAGGTTAACGCGCCCATCCTGCAATCCCTCCCCTAGCGCACTGCCGACTTGGCAGCGCGCAATACGCGGTCCGACAACTCACCCGGCCCAAGGGCGCGCGCCAAAGCCAACCCGCCGATCATCAGGGCCATGTCCGCCAGCGCCTTGTCGGTGTCTTCGGGGCTGGCGGCGAGCTGGGCGGCCATCAGCTCCACATGCTCGTTCAGGGCATCGCGGAAGGCGTCCGGCAGGCGCGCCATCTCACCCACGGTGGCCGGGATCGGGCATGCCTGGGCGGTTGAGTCGCGATGCTTGCGCGACAGGTAGAACGCCGCCACCAGGCCACGGCGCTCTTCGCCGGTCAGTTGGGCATCCATATCGTCAATCGACGCACGCCGCCGGGCCAACAACTGCGTGAAGGCCTCCAGCATCAGCGCGTCCTTGCTTTCAAAGTGCGCGTAGAAACCACCGACGGTCAGCCCCGCCGCGCCCATGACTTCACCCACACTCGGCTCGGCCGGGCCACGCTGGATCAATGCGGCGCTGGCGGCTTGCAGAATACGTTCGCGGGTTTGCGCTTTTTTATCGTTCATCGTTGCCTCCGACTTTCATGGGTTGAATATTATTACCATAATAATATTTCGCAAGCGACAGGCGTGACCACTGGTCAGAACACAGGATTGGAATTGAGGAGAGAATTGGCCAAACGCCAGACAAACAAAAGGGCCATTCAATAATTGAATGACCCTTAAAAATCCCGCAGAGCGGGTAATCGTGGCGTCCCCTAGGGGACTCGAACCCCTGTTACCGCCGTGAAAGGGCGGTGTCCTAGGCCACTAGACGAAGGGGACACAAACCTTCTATACAACTGATCAGCGCTGAGAACTGATCGATTCAAGGATGGAGTGGCCAAAACCTTGAACTTGTAAAATTGGTGGAGCTAAACGGGATCGAACCGTTGACCTCTTGCATGCCATGCAAGCGCTCTCCCAGCTGAGCTATAGCCCCGGATTTTTCGTCTCGCGACGCAGCAGACCTTGCGAGCTGCTTGTTGAAACTGGCGTCCCCTAGGGGACTCGAACCCCTGTTACCGCCGTGAAAGGGCGGTGTCCTAGGCCACTAGACGAAGGGGACAAAACCTTCTGTACACCTGACCAGCGTTGAGCGCTGATCAATTCAAGGACGGTGTGGCCAGACCTTGAACCTGTAAATTGGTGGAGCTAAACGGGATCGAACCGTTGACCTCTTGCATGCCATGCAAGCGCTCTCCCAGCTGAGCTATAGCCCCTCATCGGTGAGGACGGGGCGAATCTTAATGGCGGTTTGGAAACGTGTCAAATTTATTTTCAACTATTTCCAAAATTTTTTGCCGGGATAACAATCACTTACCGACGAAACCCCGGAAAACCGGGGTTTCGTCGTTACCACAGCCGGCTTAAGCGATAGCGCCCAGCAGCTTTTCCCACTCTTTGTTTTCTTTCTTCGACACACCACCAAGCAAATCAAGGGCTTGGCGCAGACGGAAACGCGTCAGGTCCGGGCCGAGGATTTCCATCGCATCGAGTACCGACACTGAACTGGCCTGCCCGGTGATCGCGGCAAACATCAGCGGCATGGCATCGCGCAATTTCAGCTCAAGGGATTCGACCACGGCCTGAATCGTCGCAGTAATCGCATCCTTCTCCCATTGGCGCAGGCTTTCGAGCTTCCACAAGATCAACTGCATCAACTGGCGAACCTGGTCGCCGGAAAGCTTCTTGGACTCGAACAGCTTGGCGTCCGGGTTCACGCCACCGGCAAAGAAGAAGCTCGCCAGCGGTGCGACCTGGCTGAACGTCTCTACCCTGCCCTGCACCAGCGGCGCGATCTTCATCATATACTCGGGGTTCAGCGCCCATTGCTGCACGCGGCTGGCGAACTCTTCCACCGGCAAGTCACGCAGCCATTGGCCGTTGAGCCACGAGAGTTTCTCGATATCGAAAATCGGCCCACCTAGAGACACACGCGACAGGTCGAAGTTATCGACCATTTCCTGCAGCGAGAACTTCTCGCGCTCGTCCGGCATCGACCAGCCCATGCGGCCCAGGTAGTTGAGCATCGCTTCGGGCATGAAGCCCATGCGCTCGTAGAAGGTCACCGAGGTCGGGTTCTTGCGCTTGGACAGCTTGCTCTTGTCCGGGTTACGCAGCAGCGGCATGTAGCACAGCTGTGGCTGTTCCCAGCCGAAGTATTCGTAGAGCAGGATCAGTTTAGGCGCCGACGGCAACCACTCTTCGCCGCGCAGCACGTGGGTGATGCCCATCAGGTGATCGTCGACCACGTTGGCCAGGAAGTACGTCGGCAGGCCGTCGGTCTTCATCAGCACTTGCATGTCCATGCGGTCCCACGGGATCTCGACGTCACCGCGCAGCATGTCCGGCACCACGCACACGCCTTCGCTCGGCACTTTCATGCGGATCACGTGCGGCTCGCCGGCGGCCAGGCGCTGGGCCACTTCTTCTTTTGACAGCAGCAGCGCGCGGCCGTCGTAGCGCGGAGTTTCGCCACGGGCCTGTTGCTCGGCGCGCATCTGGTCGAGCTCTTCGGCGGTGCAGAAGCATGGGAACGCATGGCCCATGTCGACCAGTTGCTGGGTGTACTGCTTGTAAATATCGCTGCGCTCGCTCTGGCGATACGGGCCGTGCGGGCCACCGACGTCCGGGCCTTCGGCCCAGGTAATGCCCAACCAGCGCAAGGCGTCGAAAATCTGCTGTTCCGACTCACGGGTGGAACGCAGCTGGTCGGTATCTTCGATCCGCAAGATGAATTCACCGCCGTGCTGCTTGGCAAAGCAGTAGTTGAACAAGGCGATGTAGGCAGTGCCGACGTGGGGATCCCCAGTAGGCGATGGCGCGATGCGCGTGCGGACGGTGGTCATGGCAGGTCTCGAATGGGCGATAAAACTGAAAATTGAAACAAGGGGCGAATGGTAACACCAGCTTGGGTGATTCTGGCAGACCGCGGTAAAGCCATCGGGGCAAGCCCCTCCCACACTTTGATTTGTGAACACCGTCAAATGTGGGAGGGAGCTTGCCCCCGATGAGGCCAGTTGATCCTCTCAAATCAAACCGCCAGCAACCGCTCGCGCAACTTGCCAATCTCATCGCGCGTCTGAGCGGCGGCCTCAAACTCCAGATCCCGCGCCAACTGGTACATTTTCTCTTCCAACTGCCGGATCCGCTTGGTGATCTCACTCGGCGAGCGCAATTCGTTCTCGTACTTGGCGCTTTCCTCGGCAGCCTTGGCCATACCCTTGCGCTTCTTGCTGCGCGAGCCCGGCACCACGGCGCCTTCCATAATGTCGGCGACGTCCTTGAACACGCCCTTGGGGGTAATGCCATTGGCCAGGTTGAAGGCGATCTGCTTGTCACGCCGGCGCTCAGTCTCCCCAATCGCGCGCTCCATGGAACCGGTGATGCGGTCCGCGTACAGAATCGCCCGGCCATTGAGGTTACGTGCCGCACGGCCAATGGTCTGGATCAACGAACGCTCGGAGCGCAGGAAGCCCTCCTTGTCCGCGTCCAGGATTGCCACCAGCGACACTTCGGGCATGTCCAGGCCTTCGCGCAGCAGGTTGATCCCCACCAGCACATCAAACACACCCAGGCGCAGGTCGCGGATGATTTCCACGCGCTCAACGGTGTCGATGTCCGAGTGCAAGTAGCGCACGCGCACGCCGTGGTCGGCCAGGTAGTCGGTCAAGTCTTCGGACATGCGCTTGGTCAGCGTGGTCACCAGCACTCGCTCCTCCAGCGCCACGCGCTTGGTGATTTCCGAGAGCAAATCGTCCACTTGGGTCAGTGCCGGGCGGATTTCGATTTCGGGGTCGACCAGACCGGTCGGGCGCACCAGCTGTTCGATCACGCGGCCGGCGTGCTCGGCTTCGTAGTTGCCCGGCGTGGCCGAGACAAAAATGGTCTGCGGGCTGATGCTTTCAAACTCGTCGAAACGCATCGGCCGGTTATCCAGCGCCGACGGCAGGCGGAAGCCGTATTCCACCAGGGTTTCTTTACGCGAGCGGTCACCTTTGTACATTGCGCCGACCTGCGGCACGCTGACGTGGGACTCGTCGATGACCAGCAAGGCGTCATCCGGCAGGTAATCGAACAGGGTGGGCGGCGCCTGCCCGGAGTCGCGGCCCGAGAGGTAGCGCGAGTAGTTTTCGATGCCGTTGCAGTAGCCCAGCTCCAGAATCATCTCCAGGTCAAACCGGGTGCGCTGCTCCAGGCGCTGGGCTTCCACCAGCTTATTGTTGGAACGCAAGTATTCCAGGCGCTCGGCCAATTCGGTCTTGATACCCTCGATGGCGCCCATCAGGGTTTCACGCGGGGTCACGTAGTGGCTTTTCGGGTAGAAGGTGAAGCGCGGCAGCTTGCGGATCACCTCGCCGGTCAACGGGTCGAAGGCCGACAGGCTCTCGACTTCATCGTCGAACAGCTCGATGCGGATCGCCTCCAGGTCGGATTCGGCCGGGTAGATGTCGATCACGTCGCCGCGCACCCGGAAGGTCGCGCGGGCGAAGTCCATGTCATTGCGCGTGTACTGCAAGCTGGTCAGGCGCCGCAGCAGTTCGCGCTGGTCGAGCTTGTCGCCACGGTCGACGTGCAGCACCATCTTCAAATAGGTTTCGGGGCTGCCCAAACCATAGATGCACGACACCGTGGTGACGATGATCGCGTCTTTGCGCTCCAGCAGCGCCTTGGTTGCCGACAGCCGCATCTGCTCGATGTGGTCGTTGATCGACGCATCCTTCTCGATAAAGGTATCCGAGGACGGCACATACGCTTCGGGCTGATAGTAGTCGTAGTAGGAAACGAAATACTCCACGGCGTTGTTCGGGAAAAACGCCTTGAACTCGCCATACAACTGGGCTGCCAGGGTTTTGTTCGGCGCCAGCACCAAGGTCGGGCGATTGGTCTGCGCGATCACGTTGGCGATGCTGAAGGTCTTGCCTGAACCGGTCACCCCGAGCAGCGTCTGGTGTGCCAGGCCGGCTTCGATGCCTTCGACCATCAAGCGAATGGCTTCCGGTTGATCGCCGGCGGGTTCAAAGCG
Source organism: Pseudomonas sp. (assembly GCF_049590575.1). Taxonomy (GTDB): domain Bacteria; phylum Pseudomonadota; class Gammaproteobacteria; order Pseudomonadales; family Pseudomonadaceae; genus Aquipseudomonas. Next base: position 13,518 of record NZ_JBAWDE010000346.1, on the reverse strand, counting down.
GGTGACGAGCTGGAAATCCGACATAACGTACCTCGTGAAGTCACCCCAGACGCGAAACTGCCAGGGACGAAAAAAGCTCAGCAACCCGCGAAAAATCATCGCAGGTTGCAGGAAAAAACCATGATAGCCATAGAAGTGGTGCCGAATGTGACGGGTTTCAAGGCATTCATCTGACCTGCCGTCTAGGATCAAGGTTGCAATAAGACTAACGGTGGGCCAATAAACCGAAAAACTTGGCCGAAAAGCCGTTTCAGCTGTCGCCTCAGGCGGTGCGGGCCTCTATACTAGCTCCCCGTTTGTGCACCGCTCTAGTGCATTCGGCTGGAGCGCGACACGTCCCTCCATTCCCCATAGAGCTGCCGCAAAAATGAGCCTGTTCTCCGCTGTCGAAATGGCACCACGCGATCCAATCCTGGGCCTCAACGAAGCATTCAACGCCGATACACGAACCACCAAGGTCAACCTTGGCGTGGGCGTTTACTGCAACGAGGAGGGGAAGATTCCACTCTTGCGTGCCGTTGCCGAAGCGGAAGCCATTCGCGTGGCGCAACACGCCGCGCGAGGCTACCTGCCGATCGACGGTATCGTGGCTTACGACCAGGCCGTGCAAAAGCTGCTGTTTGGCGCTGACTCGCCCCTGCTGAGCGCTGGCCGTGTGATCACCGCCCAAGCGGTTGGCGGCACCGGCGCGCTGAAAATCGGCGCAGATTTCCTCAAGCAACTGCTGCCCAATGCCGTGGTCGCCATCAGCGACCCTAGCTGGGAAAACCACCAGGCGCTGTTCGAAAAAGCCGGCTTCCCGGTGCAGACCTACCGCTACTACGACGCCGCCACCCACGACGTGAACCGTGCCGGCCTGCTCGAAGACCTCAACGCCCTGCCACCGCAGTCCATCGTCGTGCTGCACGCCTGCTGCCACAACCCGACCGGCGTCGACCTGAGCCCGGCCGACTGGCAAAACGTGCTGGACGTGGTCAAGGCGAAAAACCTGGTGCCATTCCTCGACATGGCCTACCAGGGCTTTGGCGACGGCATCCACGAAGACGCCGCCGCGGTGCGCCTGTTCGCGGAATCGGGCCTGACCTTCTTTGTGTCCAGCTCGTTCTCCAAGTCGTTCTCGCTGTACGGCGAGCGCGTGGGCGCGCTGTCGATCGTCAGCGAATCCAAGGAAGAAAGCGCGCGCATCCTGTCCCAGGTCAAGCGTGTGATCCGCACCAACTACTCCAACCCGCCGACCCACGGCGCGGCGATTGTGGCGGCGGTGCTGAATAACCCCGAGCTGCGCGCCCAATGGGAAGCCGAGCTGGCCGAAATGCGCCTGCGCATCCGTGGCATGCGCGAGCAGATGGTGGCTGAACTGGCCAAGGCGGCTCCTGGCCACGACTTCAGCTTTGTCGGGCGCCAGCGTGGGATGTTCTCCTACTCCGGCCTGACCGTTGAGCAAGTCACCCGCTTGCGGACCGAGTTTGGCATCTACGCACTCGACACCGGTCGTATCTGTGTGGCGGCGCTGAACCAGTCGAACATTGGTGCGGTAACAAAGGCGATTGTTCAGGTTCTATAAACCTGCCAGCGTCATGCGAAGGGGGAAGCTTATGGCTTCCCCCTTTTTATTGGCGAACACACTAGACTGAACCCCGACTGCCCCTTTGCTTTGAGAGCCTTATGAGAAACGACGACCTGGACCTGCGCGCCGACCGCGACGAACTGCATGACTTCACCCCACGCGCGCCGCAGGCCAAACGCCAGAAAAGCCTGGTGCTGCAAGTGGCCCTCGGCGTGTTCCTCGGTGGGTTGGCCTTGTGGCTGGTGCAACTTGGCGCGACCGCCATCATGGCAAAACTCGCCATGGGCACCCTGCAATTCGGCGGCTGACAAAAATCAACCTTGGGAGCGGGGCTTGCTCGCAAAGGCGGCGGGTCAGTCACAGCCGTACCGCCTGACACTTCGCCTTCGCGAGCAAGCCCGCTCCCTCATTAGATCTAAGCAGCTACCAGACCGCGCTCCTCCAGCAACTTTACAAAACTGTTCAAACTCTGCGACACCGTGCCCCGGCGCCAGATCAGCCAGGTATGCAGGATGCGGAAGCTGTCTGCCAACGGCCATACACTCACCGCTGCAAAACCCGGCATGTTTTCCAGCATGCTGCGCGGCATCAGCGCCAGGCCAGCCCCGGCGCTGACGCAGGCGAGCATGCCGTGGTAGCTCTCGATCTCGAAGATCTTGCCCGGCACCGCACCATCCTGTGAGAACCAGCGCTCGAAGTGGTGCCGGTACGAGCAGTTCGAGCGAAACGTATAGATGTTCTCGCCATTCACATCCTGCCCGCGGTTGATCGGCGCGTGGTGCAGCGGCGCGATCACCAGCATTTCTTCTTCGAACACCGCCACGCCCTCAAGGGTGGAGTGCAGCACCGGGCCATCGACAAACGCCGCCGTCAGGCGCCCCGACAGCACGCCCTCAATCATGGTGCCCGACGGCCCGGTGCTCAGGTCCAGTTCGACCTTGGCGTACTTCTGGTTGTAGGCCGCCAGCAAGGCCGGAATGCGCACCGCCGCCGTGCTTTCCAGCGAGCCCAAGGCGAACGCGCCCTGGGGCTCCTCCCCCGCTACCGTCGCGCGGGCCTCTTGCACCAGGTCGAGAATACGCCGCGCATACCCGAGGAAATTCCACCCGGCCGGCGACAGGCGCAGGCGGCTCTTCTCGCGGATAAACAGCTCCACGCCCAAATCCTGCTCCAGTTGCTTGATGCGCGTGGTCAGGTTCGACGGCACGCGATGAATCAACTGCGCGGCGGCGCTGATGCTGCCTTGCTCGGCAACGGCCTTGAAGATTTCCAGCTGCACCAGATCCAAGTCATTCTCCAATCGTGAATGTATTGCTTAATATTATTCAGTTTCCAGAAAACATGCATCCCCGTAGGCTGGACTCATTCCACTCATTCAGCCGGACGGTGCCATGAACGCTATTTCTCACCAGACCCACGCTTTGTCGATCAACCCCGCCACGGGCGAAACAGTCGCCAGCTACCCTTACGAAACCACGGTGCACCTGAACGCCGCGCTTGACCGCGCGACCGGCGCTTTCCGCACCTGGCGCCGCCAGCCGGTGAGCCAGCGGGCCGAGCGGATGCTGGCGCTGGCCGCTGCCCTGCGTGAGCAAGCCGAAGAAATGGCACAGATGATCACCCTGGAGATGGGCAAACCCATCACCCAGGCGCGTGCCGAAATCGAAAAATGCGCGCAACTCGCCGAATGGTACGCCGCCCAAGGCCCGGCCATGCTCGCTCCGGAAGCCACCTTGGTGGACAACGGCAGCGCCCAGATCGAATACCGCCCGCTGGGCCCGATCCTCGCCGTGATGCCGTGGAACTTCCCGGTGTGGCAGGTGCTGCGCGGCGCCGTGCCGACCCTGCTCGCCGGCAACACTTACGTGCTCAAACACGCGCCGAACGTGATGGGCAGCGCCTACCTGATGAAAGCCGCGTTTGAAAAAGCCGGCTTTGCCGATGGCCTGTTCGAAGTGCTCAACGTGACCCCGGACGGCGTGTCCCAAGCCATCGCCGACCCGCGCATCGCCGCCGTGACCCTGACCGGCAGCGTGCGTGCCGGCATGGCCATCGGCTCGCAAGCCGGTGCCGCGCTGAAGAAATGTGTGCTGGAACTGGGCGGCTCCGACCCGTTCATCGTGCTCAACGATGCCGACCTCGACGCAGCCGTACAGGCCGCCGTGATCGGCCGTTTCCAGAACAGCGGTCAGGTCTGCGCCGCCGCCAAGCGCTTGATCATCGAAGCCGGTGTGGTGGAAGCCTTCACCACCAAATTCCTTGAAGCCAGCCGCGCGCTGGTGATGGGCGACCCGACCGCAACCGGCACCTACGTTGGCCCTATGGCCCGCTTCGACTTGCGCGACGAGCTGCACGGCCAGGTCCAGGCCACCCTGGAAGAAGGCGCGACGCTGCTGCTGGGCGGCAACAAAGTCGCCGGCGCCGGCAACTACTACGCGCCGACCGTATTGGCAGACGTCACCGACCAGATGACCTCGTTCAAGCAGGAACTGTTCGGCCCGGTGGCCTCGATCATCACTGCACGCGACGCCGACCACGCCGTGGCCCTGGCCAACGACAGCGAATTCGGGCTCACCGCCAGCATCTTCACCACCGACCCGGCCAAGGCACGCGACATCGCCAACCAGCTGGAAACCGGCGGGATCTTCGTCAACGCGTTCAGCGTGTCCGACCCGCGGGTGGCGTTTGGTGGTGTGAAGAAAAGTGGGTTCGGGCGAGAGTTGTCACACTTTGGCGTGCGCGAATTCTGCAACGCCCAGACGGTGTGGCTGGATCGCAAGTAATCCAGCAATGGCAGGCTTGCTCCCTGTGGCGAGCAGGCTTGCCACAGCGCGCCCTTCCCCAAACGCATCAACCTCGCCTTCCTTGAGGTGATATCGGCACACGCGACTTCTATAACAGCGTCCCGTGTGTGATTGAACCTCCCCCTCAAGCCTCAGATGGACTACCATTCCGCGCCGGTTCCCAAACGGGACTAATAGGGAATCCGAAGCGCAGCACAGCGCGCCAATCGGAACTGCCCCCGCAACTGTAGGTGCTGAGCCTGCTCCGTAACGCCACTGGACTAGGTCCGGGAAGGCCGGGGTGGGGCGACGACGCATCAGTCAGGAGACCTGCCGGCCCAGCACAATCACTAACCGGCGGGGTGTCCGGGAAGGACATCCTTGCCCTGCCCCCCGGCAGCGTTCGAGGGCGTATTTCCAATACCGTACCTCACCAGTTCCACGTACGGCTTTACGGAGATTGCCCCATGCTGCCACGCGTTACCGCCTTGATCACCGGCCTGGGCTTTTGCGCCCTGGCCCAAGCCGCGCCTACTCAGTACCCGCTGACCGTAGAGAACTGCGGCAGCCGCCTGACCTTCCAACAAGCACCCGCACGCAGCGTGACCATCGGCCAGGCCGCCACCGAAATGCTCTACGCCCTGGGCGTTGGCAAAACCGTGGTCGGCACCTCGTTGTGGTTCAACAGCGTATTGCCGCAGTTCAAGGCGCAGAACGACACCATCGAACGGCTGGCCAATAACGAGCCGAGCTTTGAAGCCGTGATCGCCAAGCGCCCGCAACTGGTGGCCGCCGAGCTGGAATGGGTGGTTGGCCCGCAAGGCGTGGTCGGCACCCGCGAGCAGTTTCACGAATTGAACATCCCCACCTACCTGCTGCCCTCCGATTGCGAAGGCAAGGACAACCTGGTGGGCGCCGACGGCACGCGGCTGGAGCCGTTTCGCATCGAGACGATCTACAAAAGCATCAGCCAACTGGCGCAGATTTTCGATGTACAGGATCGCGGCCAGCAATTGAACGACGAACTCAAGGCACGCCTGGCCAAATCCGTGGCCACGGTGCAGAGCAAAGGCCTCAAGCAAGCCAGCGCGCTGGTGTGGTTCTCCAGTTCCGAAATGGCCAGCGACCCATACGTGGCCGGCCACAAGGGCATTCCCGAATTCATGCTGGAAACCCTGGGCCTGCACAACGTGGTGCAGTCCGATGAAGAATGGCCGGCCGTCGGCTGGGAAACCATCGCCAAGGCCAACCCGACCTTCCTGGTAATCGCCCGCATGGACCGCCGCCGCTACCCTGCCGACGACCATGAAAAGAAACTCGCGTTCCTGCGCAACGACCCAGTCACGCGCAACATGGACGCGGTGAAAAACAACCGCATCATCATCCTCGACGCCATGGCATTGCAGGCCAGCATTCGCATGTTCGATGGCCTTGAGCAACTGGCCACGGCCATCGACGGCTACGACCTGCGCAAATGAGCCGCAGCGTGATCCGTACCCTGCTTGCCCTGGCCCTGTTGCTGATCGCCGTGCTCGCCGGCGTGGCCATCGGCGAAACCGCCATCGCGCCGCAGGTGGTGTTGCAGGTGCTCGCCAACAAACTGTGGGCCGCCGGCTATGTGCTGGACCCGATCGACGAAGGCGTGGTGTGGAACTACCGCCTGACCCGCGCCCTGGTCGCCGCCGCGTGCGGTGCAGGGCTGGCGACGTGCGGGGTGATCCTGCAATCGTTGTTGCGTAACCCGTTGGCCGATCCCTACCTGCTCGGTATCAGCGCCGGCGCCTCGACCGGCGCGGTTTTGGTGATGTTGATCGGCGTCGGTGGCGGGCTGATTTCACTGTCGGCCGGCGCATTTGTCGGCGCGATGGCGGCGTTTGCGTTGGTGATTCTGCTCGCGCGCGCCAGTGGCTCGTCCAGCGGCACCGGGCAGATCATCCTCGCGGGCATCGCCGGCTCGCAGCTGTTCAATGCGCTCACCGCGTTCCTGATCACCAAGTCGGCCAGCTCGGAACAGGCGCGCGGCATCATGTTCTGGCTGCTCGGCAACCTCAGCGGCGTGCGCTGGCCGTCGGTGTGGCTGGCGGTGCCGGTGGCGGTCGCAGGCCTGGCGGTTTGCCTGTGGCACCGCCGTGCGCTGGACGCGTTCACCTTCGGCACCGATTCCGCCGCCTCCCTGGGCATCCCGGTGCGGCGCGTGCAGTTTGTGCTGGTGGGCTGCGCCGCGCTGGTCACGGCGGTGATGGTGTCGCTGGTGGGTTCCATTGGTTTTGTTGGCCTGGTGATCCCCCACGCGGTGCGGCTGCTGCTCGGCACCGGGCACTCGCGCTTGCTGCCGGTCAGCGCCTTGGGCGGCGCGTTGTTCCTGATCGCCGCCGATGTGCTGTCGCGCACGCTGATCAAGGGCCAAGTGATCCCGGTAGGCGTGGTCACGGCGTTGGTGGGGGCGCCGGTATTTGCGTTGATTCTGATTGGCCGGAGAAATGCGCGATGACCGTACTGAGTTGCGCTGGCCTGGGCTTCAAGGTGCGTGAGGCCGAGTTGCTGTGCGACATCCACCTGGAGGTCCAGCGGGGTGAGACCCTGGGCATTGTCGGCCCGAACGGCTCGGGTAAATCCACCTTGCTCAAACTGCTCGCGGGCTTGCGCACACCGGCCAGCGGCGAAGTACGTTTGGGCGGTAAACGCCTGGGCGAACTCTCGCGCCGAACCCTCGCGCAGCAGCTGGCGGTGGTGGAACAGCAAGCCGACACCGACGACGCCATACGCGTATTCGACGCCGTGGCCCTGGGCCGCACACCGTGGCTGTCGGCACTCAGCCCGTGGTCGCGCGAGGACGACGCCATCGTGCACCAGGCCCTGCAGGACGTGGACGCCACCCACCTGAGCCAACGCGCCTGGCGCAGCCTCTCCGGCGGCGAACGCCAACGCGTGCACATCGCCCGTGCCCTGGCGCAACGGCCGCAGATCTTGCTGCTGGATGAGCCGACTAATCACCTGGATATCCAGCATCAACTGGCGATCTTGAAGGGTGTGCAGGGGTTGCCGGTGACCACGTTGATCGCGCTGCATGACCTCAATCAGGCGCTGACCTGCGACCGGCTGGCCGTGCTCGATCATGGGCGGTTGGTGGCACTGGGCAAGCCGTTGGCCGTACTGACGCCGCAGCGCTTGCAGGACACGTTCGGGGTACAGGCGCATTACCTGACAGACCCGTTTGATGGGGCGCAGATCCTGCGGTTGCGCTCAAACTGAATGAGCCGCAAGGCGAGAACACCAACATTCCCTGTGGGAGGGGGCTTGCCCCCGAAGGCCTTACATTCAACCTCTGCGTTGAGTGACAGACTGCAATCGGGGGCCAGCCCCCTCCCACATTTGATCGGCGCTGCCTTCGGATCTATAGATACCGCTGCATATGCGTTGTTTGCCAAACGGGGTCGGCTTCGATGTCGATAATCTCAAACCCCTGCCGCCGCCAAAAATCAATCGCACCCGGCAAAAACGGATGGGTATGCAGGTACACCACCGCTACCCCGTCTGCCCGCGCCATCGCCTCCAACGCTCGGTACAACTCGCCCGCCAGACCAAAGCGACGAAATGCTGGCAACACGAACAGGCGCACCACCTCCACAACCTTGCGGCCCTGGTAATTCAATTGCGGAAAACGTCCGTCATACGGCAGATAGCCGATGGCTGCGACGATCTGGCCCTCGGCACAGGCCACCAGAAATTGGCCGTCACCCTCCAGGTAAACGGCCTCGAAGCGCGCCAGGTCGTCCGGCATGCCCGCCGCATTGAGCTTGGGGAAAAGCTCGGCGCGGGCCTGCAGGACAAACGCCAGCAGCTCGGGGACATCCGCAGCCGTCACCGCCCGAATGCTGGGATTTCCCTTCATGCGACCTCAATCTGCGTAATACCCACCACCTGCGCCTGCTCCAGAATCTCCTCTGGCGTGGCATCCGCCGCAGGCAGGATCAGGCCGTTCTCCGCATCACCAAAGTGCAGCTGCAGCAGGTGCATCGCCGCCTCATGCACGGGCAACTCAGGCTGCTTGAGTTCGAACACATGGCTGCGGGGTTCGGCGTTGAACAGGTAGTTCAGGGTGTATTCGCGCATGGTGGAGTCCTGATGAAGGGAGAGGAGCAACTGATTAACCTGACTCATCGATCAGGTTTTTAGTTCAACTGCTTTACATACCCACTGCTGCTCAGGCTACCCCTGAGCGCCTATAAGGCTCAAACCGAGGTTCCGGTCGCTATCCGAATCTTGCGGTGATATTCACAGCCAAGGCGGACGCGGGCAGGTCGCAAACACTCGCAGGCAGAAGCATCAACGCGTTCACTCGCGCAGCTCACAGACGGCACTGCCCTTCATTCCCGACGCATGCACACTTTCGTGATATACCTGCGCCATCGAACTTTTAACGGTTAACTCATGCCGCCTCCGACAGTTGTATTGCTTCACACATGGCCACAACCAAGCACAACCCCTGCCGCCATTGTCTTCGCCACAGAAACCCAATTATTTTTGTGTTATCACGCGGATAACCAGCAACGTGCGGTTATCCAGTTTCCTTTGGTCAAAGTATTCAAATTCGGCTCACCGAATGATGAGGCGCTGGGTGGCCATCCGCTGACAAAGTTGGGGCTTGGGGCCTATCAGGTTAACCGCATCGACCATTCACCTTGGATAGCCGAGCTGGAACGTCAAAACGCCGTACATTCGCGACATGATCGCGCGCTGTTTTTGAAAGATACCGCCCATTACATCTTCACTTTTCAGGACTCAACGCTGGAGTGCGTTGTTAAGGAAGGGGAATTCTGGCGGCCACAGATACATTCGTTTGCGTCGCAAGATGAAGCGAAGGCCTTGTGGAGGGAACTGATCGACAAGGCAACTCAATGACGCCCACACGCCAACTTGACCCCGAGGGCAACGGACGAATACCAGGTTGCGAATCGATCATCGAAGTCCTTCGCCACATGGCCCAAGGTGGCCCGGAATGGAGGTACCGTAATGTCACTCTGTGGTTCCACGGTCCCGTAAGTGCTTGGCTACTCGTGTACCCACTGCAAGACAATTGCGAGCCGTATTTTGATTTTTTGTACACCGGTGCAGAGTCGCCGAAGGCAGTCCTGTCCACGCTGCTAGGCAAGTATCCAAAATGTGCAGTTATAGACTGGTCACCTGGCCGCTTAGCCTGTTTCAGTACCCGCGATACAAACATTGAGACACTCGCTGAAATTATTCAGGATCTTGCCCTCGTTGCCTGGGGTGAACACACTACGTTCGTCCAAGCATCGCATGAACAGATGCAGAGCGCATGAGCGAAACAGGTGCCATGACAGGTGCCATGAAAGTCACCGCAAAGAATTCGAACCTGAAGAAATGAGCATGTCAGAACTACCGATGGCCGACGCGCGCCAAAATGATAAAAACAGAAAGATCATTCAGGCATTCGTTACAACTCGAAACCTGGCGAGCGCATCGAACAATACCAAGTGGAATGAATTGATCACCCACTTCCGCGAGCTTCAACGCTGGCGGCCGTCCTACCGCTCAAAGTCCATCACGGGCCATATCTCGGGGTGGGACGTGGAATGGTTTTACCATCTTCCCTTTCCATTTGCTTACGTCGAATGGTTAGACATTGGCTTGTGGGAAGAGGCGCCCCGCGCGGGAGCGCTGCTGCCACAAACATTCATTGACCATACCGAGGAAATATCGCAAATAGTCAAACAGATTGGGCTCGAGTTTGAAGTACGGGCTGACGTACTAAGAATTTGGGGGTACCTCCCGAAATCCTACGAAGATTTTCCACCTGCGTAGGATACGCAAATATTTTTCTGCTCAATGTGCCGAGTAATCCACCCCCGGCTATACACCAACACGTTGTCCGCCATCCCCACCGGAAAATGTATAAACCCATGGGCCGATTCCGGCAGCAGGTGCGCCTCAACCTGCGCCGCTGCGCCCCAGCGCTCGGCCATCTGCAGCGTGTCGTCCAGCAGCGGGTCCAGCTCGCCGACGAACATCAACGCCGGCGGCAGCCCGGCAAGGTCACCATACAACGGTGACAATGGCGCCTGTCGACGTTCCTCATCGCTCAAGCCCGGCGTGAGCAGGCGCAGCGCGGCCACCATGCCAGGCCCATCGAGCAGCAAGGTATCCGGCCCGGCGGCCCGTACGCTTGGCGTACCGGCCAAGTCGTAGACGCCGTAATACAGCACCGCACCATTCACCCGCTGGAGCAGCTCAGGCCATTGTTTCAACGCCAGCAACGTCGCCGCCGCCAGGTGTCCGCCGGCCGATTCACCGACGACGAATACCGGCAGGCCGGCGAACTCTTCAGCAGTCAACAACCAGCGCGCAGCGGCCAGGCAGTCGTCCATAAGCCCTTCGACCGGCGTGTCGACCGCCAGCCGATAGTCCACCGAGACCACCACCACGTCGCACGCGCGCACCATCCCCAGGTTCAGGTCGTCATCCATCTGCGCATTGCCGATCACCCAGCCACCGCCGTGAATATCCAGCACCACGCCCCTGGGTTTGCCGCTCGGTCGCAGGATGCGCACGGGCACCGATCCTACGAGCTTGCGCTCTGCTTCCGGCGGCTTCTTGAGGGTTTGGCTGACGCGCAACAGCGCCTGAATCAAACGCGGCGTCACGCGATTGCGAATCTTGAAACGTGGCAACCAGGCGAGCTTCTTATTGAAGCGGCGCATCTGGGACCGTTCAGGCTCACTGGCGGGCCAAAGTTTATGGGCCATTAACGATTATTCCGCAGGATCGAGAAATTCAGCGCCGCCGCCACGCACAGCCACGCCAGGTACGGGAACAGAATCAAGCCGGTGATCAGGTCCAGGCGCACCGCCAACACCACCATCGCCGCCACGGTCAGCCACAGCAGCACGATAATCACCATCCCGGCGACGAGGCGATGTGCGCCGAAAAACACCGGCGTCCACAGCGTGTTCAACGCAATCTGCGCCGCCCACAAGGCCAATATCATTTCGCTGCCAGGGATCAGACTCAAGCGGTAGCCGGCCCAGGCCAGCAGCAGGTAGATGATTGTCCAGGCGACCGGGAACAACCAATTGGGCGGAGTGAAACCGGGTTTGACGAGGGATTCGTACCACGCGCCGGGCTTGAAGATGATGCCGGTGCTGGCGGCGGCGGCGCAGGCGAGCAGGAAGATAAAGAAAGTCATGGTCGGTCCTTGGCGGATGATTTCAGACTTGGACGTGCGGCATGCAGGTAAAAGTTCACTGACGGTTAATCCGGCTGCACAATCCGCAGCCAAGGCCACCGCGCCTGATAACTGCGCGCCTTGTGCGCAAACAACTCCGGCTCAGGGTGCACCGGGTTGATCCGCAACACACCCTGCTCCACATCCTCCAGACCATACGGCGCGTACACCTCGCCCGTGTCCACCTCCAGCCCGATACAGGTGCCGGCCACCAGGTAACGATCAATCCCCTGTTTGGCCGTGTGCAATTGTGGATACGGCCGGCCAAACCGCTGGCCGTACCACAGGTGGACGCGCGCCTGGTTGCGCACTTCGACATTAACGCCCAAGTCCTGGAACAACGCCTGCGCCGCACGGATCACCACATCCTCCGCCTCGTAGGACACGTCCGTATCGAAGTAAAAAACGTCGTAGTCCTTTACGTTCTGCGCAACGGGAAGATTCGACTGATGATTCCACACCGCCTGGAACAGACACCCCGCCGTCAGAAAGCACTGATCCAAACCCAACTCCGGCAGGCGCGCGAAGATCTGCGCGTTGACGGGGTTGGCCATGGCCAGGTTGAGCAAGGTGCCGGCGGTCAATGTCATGGTTATCCCCGCGTAAAAGGTCCGTTTTCAGACGATGACAGTACAACAGTGCATTGGAGGGTTTTGTGACGAGGCGATTTTATTTGGAGGGATGTAGGGGCTTTCCGGGAAGCGCGCAACAGGATGTCTGCACCTTGCTCGATTGCGCACGGTGTCAGCCCTTCAACTCACCCGCCCGATTACTCGCCGCGTCGTCATACGCCACATACAGCGACTCGGCGATCTGGCTTTTGATGGCCTTGGAAGCTTCCAGGCCAAGCACAAAGCCTTCCGCCTTGCCGCCAGCGCGGTTGAGTTCTTCATGGGAGGAGGCGCCGGTGATGGCGTCGAGCAGCTTGGCGGCGTGAGGGCCTACGCCTTTCGGCAGGGAGATTTGGTCGATGCTCATTGCGATACCTTTAAAGGAGGGAGAACGGTAGCGCGTGGAACCACTGCCGGAGGATGGCATGGTAGACCGGTTAGCAAAGAAAGGCGCCGCTTTTTCGGTCAGAAGCGGCTCGGATGGGCGCAATGGCCGGTGTACCTCACACCCTTGCGGCCAGCCCATTTCAAGGCCCGGGAGACACCCCCCTGCCCCCCGAACCTTTTACTTGTACGGACCCAAGCTTACACTGATAGAATGCGACAAATTCTCATTCGTACCTATCGAATCCCGTGCAGCCTACTTCCTCGGCAAACAGCCACCCGCCTCAGTCCATCGATCAGCTCTACGGCCACCATCACAGCTGGCTGCAGGGGTGGTTGCGCAAACGTCTGGGCAATGCTGCCGACGCGGCGGACCTGGCCCAGGATACGTTCGTGCGGTTGCTCACGCGTGCGCCCGACGAACCGTTGGATTTCATCACGCCACGCGCTTACCTGGCCACCATCGCCCATCGCCTGACCATCAACCACTACCGCCGCCGCTCACTGGAGCAAGCCTACCTGGCCGCGCTGGCGCAAACGCCGGAAGAACTGGCGCCGTCCCTGGAACATCAGGCGCTGGTGCTTGAGGCACTCGACGAAATCGACCAGGTACTGGCGCTTTTGCCAGCCAAAAACCGTCAGGCATTCCTGATGGCGCAGGTGGAGGGCTATACACAGGAAGAGATCGCCCGCCAGCTCAATCTGAGCGTGCGTTCGGTGCAACGTTACCTTGCGCGGGCTTTCGAAGAATGCATCGTACTCGCCAGCCAGAGCATGCAGCATGAGTGATGCCCCCATTGACCGGCGCATTGCCCGCGAAGCGGCTGACTGGTTCGTACGGTTGCAGAACAGCGGCGCCAACGCCGCCGAGCACGCCGCCGGCGCCGAGTGGCGGGCGCGGCACGCGGATCACGAACGGGCCTGGCA
>NZ_JBAWDE010000345.1:0-27056 GCF_049590575.1 Pseudomonas sp. | reverse complement strand
ATGCAGAATCATCTGTAGGCTGAACTATCACGCTGGTCTCACGCAAAGTGCCCAGAAGTCGGATTGCGGCGAACAACGACCCGACGGTCAGCTCAATAGGGTTCTAAACCGCTCTTCAGGGAGTTCCTCTGCAAAAACTGCGTTGGCTTTCAGCGGCACACCCTCAAATATGCCAGCTTATCCATCCCCATCCGCGCGCTTGTGCAATAGAGCATTTTATAAACCGCTCACACCGTATTGTTCCTCACTGCGTTGATGCTCTTTTGGCTGATACTGCGCGTCGAGGTTGTAGAGTGATCACGGGATGACTGCTTATGGCCGTCTGCTGCCTGTCGCATCGGCAGCTTTTGGCGAATGCTGCCCCCTCATCATGCCCTTAACTCACGGGTGGCTCAGGACATCCGCCTCCCCCACTGCTACGCTTTCGGCTCATTCATTGGAGTCGAAACGATGCCCACTGAATATTCACTGCCTGATGTCCTTGAGCGTCTGTACCAAAACCAGCTCGCCTTAGAAGCGGCGGTGATGGAGTTGACGTTATGGATTGAGCGCCAGGGTACGACGGACACAGGCGACAATGTCCGCAGCGCGCTACAAACGATTGGAGAGAACGCCGGACACATCAAACAAGGCTTTGCAAAACTGAAAGCCCGAGGCCCACACTAATTAAGCTGTCCACGACGTTCCGCATGCCACTGCCTTGCTTGGACTATCTGCGCATACAGTCCGGGCCATCTGTCCGGCGCATAGGATGACCCCACACTTTACAGTCCGCCAGATACAAATCCCAAACTATGTGCTGGCAGGTAAAATGGCATAATATGCCAATAGTCGAAAGGTCCTGTATGACCAGAGTTGGAGCTAATCATGGCGACGCGAAACGTTGTGCTCACCCCCCACCAGGAACAGGTTATCCAAGACCTTGTGCAGTCTGGCCGTTATCAGAATGCCAGCGAAGTGATGCGGGAAGGTTTGCGGCTATTGGAACAGCGTGTCGCCGAAGACACCGCCAAAATTGAGGCCCTGCGTCTGGCGACCTCTATCGGCATCATGGACTTTGAGCAAGGGCGCTTTACTCAGTTGAACGAACGGGATCTGGAGCACTACCTCGAGGGCTTGAGCCTGGAGGCCGCCCTCCCAGCGCGCGAGAAACACTGACATGCCGCAGTATCGGATTTCGAACGCGGCGCGCGCCGACATTGTCGACATCCTCAGGCTCTCCCAAGCGCAGTTCGGCGATCAAGCACGCCAGCGGTATCAGGCGCTGATCCTCGCGGCGCTGCGAGCGATCGCCGACACGCCTTATCGCATTGGCAGCTACGAACGCGATGAGCTGGCACCGGGCCTTCGCAGCTATCACCTCATCCATTCACGACAGCAGGCCAAACAGCCCCATGGGGCGGTCAAGAGCCCTCGCCATATTGTGTTTTATCGTGTAGCAAGCGCCGACGTGATCGAGGTCGTCCGACTTCTTCATGACGCCATGGAAGGGCAACTGCACCTGCCCAACGACTGATGACCGACCTAGCTCAAAGGCTTAGCTGGCAATGAACAGCGAAGGTAAGGCGCCCGCATCTATATGCAACATGAGCGCCCTCGCTGCCATCCGACTCCGTGGCCCGTTGAAGCGAGAGGTTCTGGGGCCGACCGGACTATTGAGCCCCATAATCAGAGGCACGATGCTCAGCGCTGCGTACCACATTGAATGCTAAACAACCCCCTCTTAAGCGTTTTCCGTGGCTAGGCGCTTGGCATTACGCTCCAGTTGTTGATGGACACGCGGATCGATCTCCCTGGCGACCAGCGCCATTGCAACATCTCGCAGAGCATGAGCATCTCACGATCCCGATTTCAGGACATGTACAGAAAGACAGCCCAGACAACTCCGATTGAGGATATCGACTCATCTAACGACCAAAAGTTTGCCAGATACGGGTTGGTAATCCAGTATACGGAGGCGCACTGAATACCAGCCACGGCCACCCAGGCCCATGTCAGAAATCGCCATTCGCGATCGCTCGCGGACCCAGTGCGCGCGGGGGCACAACTGGGGGCACAATTCGATTTTTTCACGCTGTAAATACCGATCTAGAGCCAAGTCAAAATGTTTTTTGGCGATCCTGAGAGTCTCTAGGTGTCGTTGGGCAGGCTGTTCGGCTGATCATTTCTGCCTTTCACAAACCATGGAGCTCCATTCATTTCCGGTGGATTGCTACATCGGGGGCACATCTGAGGGCATGCTTTGGATGGTTTGAAAAGGATGCCCCCAGCCTGAGGCCCAACAATTCCATTCTCGAAGAGTCTCCCCTACGCGGTTCCCAACCGCCGTTGAGCGCTAGTCGATGACCTCAATTAATGGCTACACTTCCGTACGAAAACAAGTGGGTATAGTTGTGTGACCGCCAATCATGGTGGCGCACCATCAATGGATGTGTCCGTTAGCTTGCGCACTTCACAAACCCGCGCCCCAAAGCGGCGGCAAGTGATCGTGTACAACGACGCAGAGGGACGGCAGGACACTGCCTACGCCCCCCGTACCGCTGATGCAGGGGGGATCCGGCACATTCGCTCAAGTGCAGGAAATAGTCCGCCACTGTCGGCAAACACGGATGCTCTAACGGCGTGTTGAACCAGCGTTAACCGAGAGTCCCACAGACATATATCCCCGGATATGTCAGCCGTATCTAATAATGGGGGCGGAACGCTCCGTTTGACTCAGGTCGTTTTCAGTCAGGTCTCATTACTGATGCTTGAAATTACTGAGGATGGCTCACGTAAATGTTGCGACGTTCAGATGAAATACGTTAAGCATTAAATCTCGAGCTGAAATGACATTTCCATCCAAGATCGTTCAACTTTCCGATCATCTGCTCAGCCAAGCCATTGGCTCAAGCGTTAGAAATATTGGATACTGCCATTGCGCCAGCATCCATTTTTCAAGGTTGAAATGACACATGGCAAGGAAGAAAGCAAAAAACTCCGGTGGCACCGGCATACTTATTATTTTTGCGCTGGCATTCAGTGCTCTCGCTGCTATCCCCAAAAATGCCTGGATAGCGATCGGTGTCATAGCGGGTATCGGCACCATTATGTGGCTGCTGGCCGAACGTGGAAAACGCCGGCTCAATCAGCTTCAAGCATCGGCTGCAAAGAATGCACGCCCGCAAAAGCCACAAGGCTTGGGCGTAACGTTTTCCATGCGTGAAGTCTCGGCGAACAATAGGGACAATGAAGAAAGCTCCGAGTTTTATACGGTGCAACTCGGCTCACTCCCTGCCAATACCTTTAAAATTCCAAGTAGCAGCTCACAGAAGGCCGACGCCCGCTGGGTGCCTGCTGGCGAAATCATCGAAGTTGCTGGCTTCTCCCTGCCTAGAGGCATGTTTTATATCGGGAGCACACTAGGTAGCCGACATGATGCTCAAGAGCCTTCACTGATCAACCCAAAGCTTCGGATTGCCAAGAACTACGTCGACCTCAATGAGCGACTGATGTCTTATTGGCCGAGTTTTCACTCCATAACACCGCAAGCGCGACGCGGATACCTGCAATGGCTCGCAGGCGGGCGTAGTGATCCGTTGGCGGACACCGGATATGTATTTTTGTTTTTTTACGGTTTGGAACGTCGAGCCCTCATTGATCCCATTTACGATTCAAAGGTCATTAATGAGGTTCCTCTAATAGTCGACGAGGTCCGGCGTCTACTGAGTATTTATAGAGGAAATGGGTCATTCCGAGGCTATGCAGAAGGCTTCCTTGACTACCTAGGCAACCGCGCTGTTGACGCGAATCTCTACCTAGGCCAGCCACCCAATGTGGCCGATCACAGCTACGAAATGCCTCTGCCGCTGCGCATTGGTTTAGGTCAGCACGCGACCAATAAGCATCCGCTGAATGCCGATTGGGCACTGGCATGGGCGTTGGCCGACCCCAACATCAGTAAACGCACGCCAGTCGTACGCTGCAAAGACGTGTTTTCACGCTTGTTCAAGCTCAAGTACGAAAACACTTATCCTGCGGGCCTGACATTGGCGCAGAACAAAACCAAGCTCAAGGCCAGCTATCGCCCTGCCTCTGCCGTAATAAAGGCCCCAACGCTTACCCTGGGGGATCTACCTGACGTCATGGCAACCTCGGGCACACGTAAAATTTTGCAACTGCTGGTCGAGCAATGCACCAGCGAAGTTGAGCCCTACAGCCGTTATTTGGGAAGAAACCCTGAAAGCGCAGAGGCACTTGAGGGGCTCCTGCAGCTTCCTGTCGCGCTCTGGCCGAAGGCAGCCCACGACGAATTGGATGAGTTACAGTCCAGGATTGGTAACGACCTGGTCGTCATGAGTTTTGGAGAGCTCGCAGGGCGCTTTAAAAGCGCGGGCGCATTGTCTCGAGACAAAGTACTCGCTCTGGCCCGCGCATTGGAGTCGCTGCATATTGGAATGGAACCCGACGTACTGGGGGGTAGCAAGACGCCAAAAGCCGAGGACCGGATCGCGTTGTTTGTAACCCAGCCTGAAGATGGATCACTCCGTGCGTCTGCTGCATACAACGCCGCATCGGTAACCCTTGATTTGGCCAGTGCGGTGGCTTCGGCCGACGGTGATACCTCCAACGAAGAAATCACACTGCTTGCTCAGCATATCGACTCATGGAGTCACTTGAGCGGTGCCCATCACAAACGCCTCAAGGCACATCTGCAAATCCAACTCCAACAACCGCCGACGCTTGCTAGCCTTAAGAAAAAGCTCGATCCCTTGCCCGTCGATGCAAAACGCACCATTGCCGGCTTCCTCGCTCATCTGGCGCAGGCCGATGGCATCGTCAGCCCTACGGAAGTGAAGTTGCTGGAGCGTGTGTATAAGGCACTGCAATTGGATAGCCAGTTGCTTTACAGCGACCTCCATGGGGCGGCAGCCGGTGTGGGTATTGCCGTGACGCCTGCCACCACTTACCCATCCGCCGAACCCGGCGCGCAGCCTGCCTCATCTTCGAAACAAGGTTTCGTCCTTGATCATGATCGGATTGCACAGCTTCAGCGGGAGACGGAGGAGGTCTCCGCCCTCCTCGCCAGGGTGTTCACTGAGGACCAGGTTGAGGAGGCGGAGCGGCCGACTGAAAGCGCTGAACCGAATTCGGAGTCGAGCGCGGACGTGCCTGGGCTTGACCTGGAACACTCGGCCTTCCTCCGCCTGTTGATCTCTCGCCCGGAATGGAGCCGCGCAGAACTGGAAGCCGCTGCCAGCGACATGGAGCTGATGCTCGATGGCGCTCTGGAACAAATCAACGACATGGCTTTTGAACGGTTCGACATGCCCGTCACAGAAGGCGACGACCCGGTCGAGATAAACACAGACATCCTGGAAGAATTAGCCCTATGAGCACTATCAGAGCCAAGGATCGCGATGCGGTCATTCAATCGTTACGCGCGGGCGTAGTGCCACGTGTTGGTCAGCACCTGATTCAGGTTGGCCGTGTGGGTGAGCTTGATGCGCTGATCAAGGATGTCGAACGTCTGGTGGAGAGCGGATCAGCGTTTAGGGTGGTGATAGGCGAGTACGGCGCAGGTAAAACGTTCTTTCTGAACCTGGTTCGTGCTATCGCCATGGAACGAAAACTCGTGACCATGCATGCCGACTTGAACCCTGACCGCCGGTTGCATGCCACTGGGGGGCAAGCTCGCTCGCTTTACTCCGAACTAGCCAAGAACATGTCAACGCGCACAAAGCCTGACGGTGGTGCCATGCAAGGCATCGTGGAGAAATTCATCTCCCAGGCCAAAACAGAAGCCAAGGCAGCGGGTACCGACAGCGAGACAGTTATTCGTAAGCACTTGGCCGAGTTGACCGAGATGGTCAATGGGTACGACTTTGCCGAGGTGATCGCTGCCTATTGCCGCGGTTTTGAGGAAGGCAATGAGCAACTGAAGGCCGACGCCATTCGTTGGCTGCGCGGAGAATTCACCACCAAAACCGATGCCCGCGCTGCCTTGGGCGTGCGGACCATCATTGATGACGCCTCCGTCTACGACCAGCTCAAGTTGCTATCCAGATTCGTCAGGCTCGCAGGGTTCGGTGGCCTGATGATCTGCCTCGACGAACTGGTTAACCTCTACAAACTGGCGAATACGCAGGCTCGTAATGCCAACTACGAACAGATCCTCCGCATCCTCAACGACTCATTGCAAGGGTCATCCGAAGGGTTAGGTTTCGTGCTGGGCGGCACGCCCGAGTTTTTGATGGACACTCGTCGAGGGTTATTCAGCTACCCTGCCCTGCAGTCGCGATTGGCTGAGAACTCGTTTGCCAAAACCGGACTGGTGGATCTCTCAGGGCCGGTCATTCGCCTTACCAGTCTTACCCCTGAAGACTTCTACGTACTGCTTCAAAAACTCCGCCACGTATATGCCGGCGGCGATGCTGAAAAGTATTTGCTGCCTGACGAGGCGCTTCCTCTGTTTATGGCTCACTGCAACCTACGCCTAGGGGAGGCCTACTTCCGCACACCGCGTACCACGATTACAGCGTTCATCAATCTACTGGCCATCCTGGAGCAAAACCCAGGGGCCGATTGGCGAACACTGTTAGGGGCAGTCGAGGTCGCCAAGGATTCCGGCGGTGAAGATGATATGAAGGTCGATGCGGACGATGAACTTGCCACCTTCACACTCTGATTCATCAGGCTTCGAACAGCTAGAGCCCCGGATCCAGCGCTGGATTTGGGCTGAAGGTTGGACCTCCCTTCGCGACGCCCAGGAATGGGCCGTGCCTGTTCTGGTGCACGCCGATCAGGACGTCATCATCGCCGCAGCAACAGCCGCTGGCAAAACCGAAGCCGCCTTCTTGCCCATCCTGACGAATCTGCTCAATAACGATGATCCGCCTGGCGCGGTGCTGTATATCAGTCCGCTCAAGGCCTTGATTAACGATCAATGGGACAGGTTAAGCCGACTCTGTGAGCAGCTTGAGATCCCTGTGGTCGCTTGGCACGGAGATGTTTCATCCAGCAAAAAACACCGTTTTCTCAAATTATCTGAGGGCGTGCTGCTAATCACTCCCGAATCTCTTGAAGCATTGTTCGTCAACCGTGGCTCAAGTCTCGGCGGGGTATTCCAACACCTGCGCTATATCGTCGTGGACGAACTACACGCTTTCATCGGCAGTGAGCGAGGCAAACAACTTCAGTCATTGATGCACAGGGTTGAACTTGCTGCGGGGAGGCGCCTCCCCAGGGTTGGGCTTTCAGCCACCCTCGGCGATATGAAGATGGCGTCAGCGTTTTTGCGCCCAGCCAATGCCGATAACGTTACCGTTATTGAATCAAAAACCGCTAACCAGACACTTCAGGTGCAAGTTCGCGGCTACATTCAGCCGCCAATGAGCGAGCTTAAAAAGAAACCTGCCCAACCCAATGAGCAAGAGGGGAATGAAGACGAAACGGAAAATGAGGCAAGCCCCGACTTCGCGATTGCTGAGCATCTCTACCAAGTACTACGCGGCAGCAATAACTTGATATTTCCGAATAGTCGGTCACAGGTTGAATTGTACGCAGATCAACTGCGCCGACGATGCGAGAAAGACGGCGTGCCCAACGAGTTCTGGCCTCATCACGGCAGTCTCTCGAAAGACCTGCGGGAGCAGGCTGAATATGCACTGAAAGCCGGCGACCGGCCGGCATCTGCGATTTGCACTACAACACTTGAACTCGGAATAGACATCGGCAGTATCAAAACGGTGGTGCAAATTGGTTCCCCACCTTCCGTGGCAAGTCTGCGTCAACGTTTAGGGCGTTCCGGCAGACGCCCAGGAGAGAAAGCAACGTTACGCGTTTACTGTAAAGAATCACCGCTCACGGATAAATCTGGCTTATCTGATCAATTACGCCAAGGGTTGGTACAAACCATTGCCATGGTTCGACTGCTGACCAGAGGTTGGTTTGAACCTCCCAGAACGCAGGGCATTCATGCCTCCACCTTGGTTCAGCAATGCCTTTCCATCATTGCTCAATGCGGCGGAGCTTCGGCTGCCGACCTATGGGAAAACTTGATTGCTGAAGGCGCATTTCAAGGTATTGAAAAGCCAGACTTTGTGAAACTACTCAAATCTCTGGGTGAGCACGAATTGATTGTCCAGGACAGCTCAGGATTGCTGCTGCCAGGAACAGTTGGCGAGCGCATGATCAATCACTATGAGTTCTACAGCGCATTCACCAGCGATGAAGAATTCCGTCTGGTATGCGACGGTAAAGCCTTGGGCTCGGTCCCCGTTAGCCGTCCGCTGACCAAAGACCAACGCATTATCTTCGGTGGCCGTCGATGGCAGGTGCGTGATGTTGACCTACAGGCCAAGGTCATCATTGTCTCAGCGGCACGCGGCGGTGCTCCTCCACAGTTCGATGGCTTGGGCGCAATGGTACATGACGCCGTACGTGATGAGATGCGAGCTGTCTTGGCGGACTCCAGCCCCTGCCCTTTTATCGATCAAGGTGCCAAAGCTTTACTCGACGAGGCCCGGAAAACGTTTGCCTTATTGGGGCTTGGCGAGCGGTATCTTATCGAGTCTGGAGGGAAATGTTATTTGATTAGTTGGTTGGGTGATTACGCCAATGACGCGCTAAGGCTGCTGCTTAATCATGCGGGCCTTTCTTGTGATAACTCGGGTCTGGCTATAGAGATCGATGCGAATATCGATCAGGTAAGAGAGGCGCTCACAGTTGTTGGGGACTTGGACCCAAGTGACCTTAATTCGATTTTAGAGGACGTACAGAATATGTTGCGCGAAAAGTGGGATTGGGCTTTGCCGGAATCGTTGCTGGTGAAGTCTTTTGCTTCCATATCGCTCGATATCTCAACCGCTGTTTGTTTTGCCCAGAGACAGTCGATGATCTGAATCTAAACCTTGAGAGGTTGATGTGTTCGGGCAATCCCCTGTGCGAACAACACCCAGGCATTCCCAGGCGAATCTCCTACCATATGCACGGCGCCAAGGCGGAGATAGCCTAAGAGTTGAGATCCTTGGCGCCCCAGGGCTCACCCGGCAAGGCTGCTCGCCTGGAAATCGGCGATCTGTTGCCACATCGCGATCGGGTTGGAATACATCGGGAAATGCCCGCAATCAGGAATCGGCGATAGCCGGACACCTTCGGCCTGGATATGCGAGAGATAGGACAATGAAGCGTTCTGTTCGCCGTACATGAACATCCTTGGGCATTTCAATCCGAGGAATTTGCCCATCAGATCGGCGTTATCGGAGAGATCGACCATCGACTGAAAAATCCCCCGCACCGCACCGGCACGCACCTTGTGCCGCAAGCTCGCGGAATACAGCGCGCTGGCATAGGCCGGAGCGTGTCGGGCACGTTCGATGAAGGCGGCAAAAAACGTCTCGGCATCGTTGCTCGGGTAATCGATGATCTGCCGGCTGAGGAAGCAGTCTTCCGGGGCGATATTGCCTTCGATATCGACGAAGCTGAGCACCCGGTCCGGGAACTGATGCGCCAGCATCAATGCGGTCAGACCGCCCATGGAATGGCCGACCAGGTGGAAGCGTTCGGTGCCGAAATGTGCCAGCACCTGCAGCGCTGTCTGCAGCAGAAAGGGAATGGAAATCCTGGAAAGATCATCGCACTGGCTTTCACCACAACCCGGTGCGTCGTAAGCCACGAAAGGATGACCGGCGAATGCGGGCTGCTGCACGATGTCGGCATAGTCCTCCTTGGTCGAACCAAATCCATGCAGGAACACGATCGGCGCAAGGACTCCTTCGCGATGGATTGCGGCCACGTTCAGTTGGACACCCTCCACCGTCAGAGGGAGTTGCACATGAGTGAACGTTTCTGGAGAAGACACGTTGTTGACTCCTTGAACGAAAAGGTAGCGCCGAACCTGGGTTGCCGGCAGCCAGACTCGCAATTTCAAGGGAATCGAGCCTTTTGTAAATTCCTAATACGGGAAGGCTCCCATACGCCAAACCTATCACTCCTGTTCACGCACAGGGCCTTGGTCGACTCACGGACGGGACTGGAGCCGGGTGACCAGCTCCTCCACCAGCGCGTTAGGCCGATCTGCGTTCCAAGCCACTGCTGTGGTCACGACATTGAGCTTCTGGCTCAGCGTTCGAAACACTACGTTGTCGGGTGCCAGCTTTTTCAGCGACGCCGGTACCAGTGCGATGCCCTGGCCGCAGCTGACAAAGGCAATTTGCGAGGCGACTGAGCGCACTTCATGCAGCACTCGCGGGGAAAAACCGCTGGCGCGGCAAGTCGCGATCAGATTGTCGAAGTAGACCGGACTAACCTTGCGGGAAAACATCACCAAGGGTTCAGTGGCCAGGCTAGACAGGCTGATTCGCGTGCGCGCAGCCAAGGGGTGATCGCTGGGCAGGGCCACAACCAGGCGATCCTGAGTCAGCGGCAGTGATTTGATCGCGGCCCCCAGATCACCGTCCAGCCGGGCGAAGGCCAGGTCGATGTCCCCGGCTTCCAGCGCCGGCACCGCTTCCACGCTGTCGATCTCCCGTACAGACACGGTGAGGTGCGGGTAATCGATCTTCAGTTGCTCGATCAAACCCGGCAAGACGTCAAACATGGCCGTAGAAATCGCGCCGATGGTCAACATCCCCGACTGCCCCGCCACCGCCTCCTCCACAGCGAGTTCCAGCCGCTCCAATTGGTCCGCGAACTTGCGCACGGCCGGCAGAATCGCCGCCCCCACCGGGGTCAGCTTCGCCCCGCGTCGCGAGCGATCAAACAGCTTGACCTTGAGCGCCTGTTCCAGCACCTGGATCTGCTCGCTCAGTGGTGGCTGGGACATGCCCAAACGCTTGGCCGCGCGGCCGAAATTCTGTTCTTCGGCCACCGCCAGGAACAACCAGAGATGACGAATCAGTCGAAAATTGATCATGATTAATCCATAGGTTTAACGTATCTAAAGCATCTGTGATTCGTAATATACCTATCAAACTGCCTCGCCGACACTGGGCGCCTCCGTCACCACTGGGGCTTTCCCATGATCAATAAGCGTTTGCTCGATCGCTTGGCGGCGCTGGATACCAACACGGTCTCCGATGCGCTCGACTTCCTCGGCTTGCCGGGTGCCACTGTTGGGCTGCGCCCGTTGTGGAGCTGCCCAAAGATTGTCGGCCGCGCCAGCACCGTGCTGCTGGCTCCTAAATCCGACAACGTCCCCACTGTGCACCTGATTACCCCCGTGGTGGAACAGATCGACAGCGATGATCGTGTGCTGGTGATCGCCGGTGGAATCGAAGGCATCTCCTGCTGGGGCGATATCCTCGCCAATGCATCGGCCAGCAAGAAAGTGCGCGGCACGGTAATCGACGGTTTCAGCCGCGACATCGACGGCAGCGCGTCAATTGGCTACCCGGTGTATGGCCGCGGCGTGACCATGATCAGCGCCCGCAATCGCGTGGTGCAGATCGATGCCGCCGTCACCATCAACGTGGCCGGCGTCGACGTCAGCGAGAACGACTATGTCATCGCCGATACCTGCGGCACCGTGTTCGTGCCCTCAGCCTATATCGAGAAAGTGCTCGACCTTGGCGAGCGTATCGCCCGCCGCCAGGACGGCATGGTCGAGGCTGTCCGCAGCGGTCGCTCGGTCGCCGAAGTGATGCATGACACCCAATTCGAAGCGATCCACGTGGAGCACGCCTGATGGGTATCGAAGACAAAGAACTGGTCGCCTTGTTTGAAGGCCTCGACACCCCAGGTGTTTCCGATGCGCTGGACAAACTCGGCCTGCCCGGCCAATGCCTCGGTGTGGCGCCACTGGACAACTACAGCAAAGTCATCGTCGGTCCCGCTTTCACTGTCCAGTACGTGACGGCCAGCGTACCACCCGGCACCGTGGGTGATTTCATCGACGACGTCGCGCCCGGCGACGTGGTGGTCATCGACAACGGCGGTCGCACCGACTGCACCGTCTGGGGCGACATCATGACCCAGTACGCCGGTACTCGGCAGATCGCAGCCACAGTCATCGATGGTGTTTGCCGTGACGTGAACAAAGCGCTGGGCGATGGCTACCCCATTTTCAGCAAAGGCCGTTTCATGCGCACCGGTAAAGATCGGGTGCAGGTTCAATCGGTCAACCAGCCGGTGTCCATCGGCACCGTCCGGGTCTGTGCCCGCGACATCGTGGTCGCTGACGCCAACGGTGTGGTGGTTGTCCCCCGGGCTCGCGCAGCTGAAGTGGCCGCGTGTGCCCGTCAAATCGAACGGGTCGAAGCCGACATTCGCGCCCTGATCAGCCAAGGCAAAACCCTTAAAGAAGCCCGGACCGCACTGGGTTATCACAGCCTGCAGAGGAAAGTCTGATGACCATGCTCCCCCTCCCCCTGGATGCTCACGCTCGGGCAAAAGTGCTGGGCAGCTCGACGCTGTATGAAGCCTCCCATCTGCCTTGCGCGGTTGACAGTGCAATCCGCCCGATCTGGGACGGTGCCTTCATCTCCGCCCCCGCTTACCCTCTGGAATGTTCACCCGGCGATAACCTCGCCCTGCACCTGGCCATGGAACGAGTGCCCCGTGGCAGCGTGCTGGTCGTCGGGACGGGTAGTTTCATCGCTGGTTACTGGGGTGAAGTGCTCACCGTGGCGGCCGAAGCGGCTGGCGTGGTCGGGCTGGTGATCGATGGTGGCGTACGCGATATTGCGGCCCTGAAGAAACGCCAGTTCCCGGTGTTTGCCCGCGGCATTTCAGTGAAAGGCACGGTCAAGGCCAGTGCGCCTTCGGTGGGCCGACCGTTCAATTTCAACGGTGCATACGTGGCACAGGGCGATTGGGTGGTGGCCGACGATGATGGTGTGATCATCATTCCCAAGGAGGATGCCGCACGCACCCTGGCAGAAGGTGAAGCGCGGGCGGACAAGGAAGCGCAGATGATGCAGGCGTTGACCGAGGGCCGTTCGACCCTGGAACTGATGAACCTGACTGAGTGGAGAACTCGCGCATGAGCGCCGATATCCAGCGTCTGAATCAGCGTCTGGTCAATGCGCAGCCGTCCGCGACATACCGAATCATGGATCGGGTGGCAGAGCGCCGGGCGCAAGGCGCGAAGATTATTTCGCTGTGCGCCGGCGAGCCGGATTTCGATACACCCAAGCATGTGCGCGAAGCGGCCATTCAGGCCATTGAACACGGCCACACCCGCTACACCCAGGTCGCCGGGGTACGTTCACTGCGAGAAGCGGTGGCCGCCAAGTTCCGCCGCGAGAACGGCCTGGACGTCACCTGGCAAGACACCCTCGTCTGCAACGGTGGCAAACAGGTGATCTACAACGCCTTGGCCGCGACGCTCAATGAGGGCGACGAAGTCATCGTGCCAGCGCCGTACTGGGTCAGTTACCCGGAAATGGTGCAACTCTGTGGTGGTGAAGCCCGAATCGTTACCTGCGAGGCCGACACCGGTTTCAAGTTGACGCCCTCGGCGCTGGCCGCAGCGATCACACCGCAGACGCGCTGGTTGATCCTCAATTCGCCGTCCAACCCGACCGGCGCGGTGTACAGCCAGGAAGAACTGCACGCCCTGGCTGAGGTGTTGCTGGCTCACCCACACGTGTTGATTTTGGCCGATGACATCTACGAACACCTGATCTTCGACGATCAAGCGTTCTACACCCTGGCCCAGGTTGAACCACGACTGGCACCGCGTACCCTGACCATGAACGGAGTGTCCAAGGCCTATGCCATGACCGGCTGGCGCATCGGTTTCGCCACAGGGCCACGCTGGCTGCTGGACGCCATGGAGAAGCTGCAAGGTCAGCAAACCTCCGGCGCCAGCTCTGTATCGCAGCAGGCCGCACTCGCCGCGCTGGAAGGTCCCAAGGATTTCATCCGTGAAAGCCGGGTGGCATTCCAGAATCGTCGCGATTGGATGGTGGCGCTGCTCAACGACACCCCAGGCCTTGAATGCGTCAGTCCAGCTGGGGCGTTCTACGCGTTCGCTTCCTGTCTCGGATTGATCGGGCGTACCTCAGCGGCTGGCCGGGTGCTGCATACTGACGAAGACGTCGCGCATGCACTGCTCGACGAAGCGAATGTGGCCGTAGTGCAGGGCAGCGCTTTTGGTCTTGGCCCTTACATTCGCATCGCCTACGCCCTGGATGACGCTTCATTGAACCGGGCGTGCGAGGCGATCCGTACCTTTTGCACCTCGCTACGTTAAGCATTTCCCTTCGCATAATGCGTGGCTATCGCCGTTGCCTGGCTGGCCCCCGCCAATTGAAGCGGGAGGTTCTGGATCCCCATGCACGTGCAGTGGGTTGCCACGCTCAGGGCAAACCTGAGGGACGGATAAACAGACTCAAGGGAATTCCACCTTACACTCTGACAGGGCAATCGAGCGCCCATCGGACACAATGAACTGATCGCCGTCAATTCGAGCAAGGAGTAATCCACGAGCCTTTGCTCCTGCCTCAACTGCCTCCCGCCAGCCCTCTGTATCACCGTGGTAAGAGAGCGCATGGAACTGGAGCCCCTCCGGCAGATAAATGTTGCAACTGTCAGACACAACCCCACCGCTGGTGGCCCTTATTACGCCTGCCGAGTCCAGAAGCGCGTTGAACTGCTTCTTTGGCTTACTCTTCCCATCATCCTCGTAGTAAACAAACTCCACGCCCTCAACGGGACTTGAGCCGGGTACGGCACGCTGTCCACGCTGCTCAATGGCGCCGCCCAGAATTTTCTCCAACGCTTCCCGATCACTGCTCATTACGTGCCTCACTTAGCCGCTGGGGTAATGACAAACTTGATGTTTTTTATTCCCGCATCGGTAAATATTTTTGAGTAATAACTGGCCAACTCTGGGCTGTTCGTATGATAAATAGCGCCGCCATCAAAGCCTGAAGAATACCTCTTCGCTTGATCCACCATTTTCGTCTGCTCCGCTACCGACCAAGGCTTGGAGCCTGCCGAGCTTGCCGGATTACGTAGCGAGCCACTCCAATCATCGACAAACTTTGCTTCGATCGCGGTTCTCTTACCGCCGATAACCGCAACATCGTCGGCCACACCGTTGACAATTTTTCCATCCACCACGGTTCTGAACTGACGCTCGTCAAATGCGTTAGTACCACCATACATTCCGCGCACCCCGCCCTCGTAGCTCTGCGCTTTGTCGATGGGTCGACTCCCGCTGACAGCAACGGGTCTGGTAGTTTCCAGCGCGGCTCCACCGGCATTTGCACTACCGCCCGAAACCGGGTTAATCGGGCACGGTCCGGTATTGTGCACCCACGTTTTCAGTTTGCCCACATAGAAGGTATGACCGATATCGACCGTGAGGTTGTAGGTTTTGCCTTGCGGTTGAAACAGCTCCAGCGACGTGACCCGGGTCGATACATTCTCGCCTGCACCATCCCCTAGAGACTGCAGCAAATCACCCGTTTCAAGATCAATAACCGGAATAAAGTCATGTTTTGCCGGAACGTAGAACGGGTGCGAGGGCGTTACAAATAGCGTTTCACTCTCAGCCGCACCCTCTGCACGGATGCTCGTGAGTTTGAGCTTGTAGATTGGCTGGTCGGAGCGTTTGTGGGTCGCCAGAATGGCCGCCGCAAATGGCTCACCTCCGTTTTCAGGCTTGCTCCAGACGATATCGCCAACGTTGAGCGTTTCGATCGCCTTGGCGCCCGAAGGGGTGGCGACCATAGTGCCGGCAGCGAAGCAGCACGGTCCTTTCCCAGGACCTGGATTCATACCGAAGTTGTCGGCATCCTTCGATACGCCATTGCCGGTCTTCCCGCCTTTACCGACACCCGCAACAACCTTGGTGCCCCACCCCTCGGTCAGCAACATAGTCCCCATGTTGCTGATCATGGCGGCTCTTTCGGCCACGCTGAGCGTACGTCCAGCCGCATCGTCCAGCCACGAGGTCTTGTTCTCCCACTCCTTGAGATTGGCGCTCTCGGCGGGCGTCAACCAGCCTTCCTTGATGTACTTGGCCGTGATGATCTGGTCGTCGGTCACATAGGTATTGCCCCAAAGGTCATACCCTTGGGCCTGTTGTGCGATCAACCCTGGATTGCCCACCAGCATCCCGGGCATATCGTAGGAGACCTTGGTCCGGTAGAACGCGAGCAACTCCTGTGCAACCGGGTCGTCCATAGCGATGGTGTTGGCTTTCAACCCCTCTACACAGGCTCTGGTCTCGCACAAGTCAATCAGTTGCGAACGTTCGGCCGAGATTTTTTCATACTTGCCGATCAGGTCGCGCTGTTTCGCCTCGGTGCAATTGCCACCGGCCTTACAGGCCTTCAACTCGTTGAGCAGGCGTTCGGCGGTCGGATGATCGAGGCTGTTGAACTTGGTAGCCTGCTGGGTGACCCAGCCCGCCACTTCCTGTTGTTTGTCAGAGCCGCCGACCGCTGCCGAGACCGTTACGCCGATCAACTGCGAGGTCATCGCCAGCAGTTGATCATGCATGTCGCCGACGAATATCTTGTCGCCGACCGAGGCAACAAAGGCCTCATTGGCGCCGGCTGCCAAAGCCCCAGTCCGGAAGCTGCCTCCGGCCGCTTCCGCGATCAGGCCACCGACAATCGCGTGTGCGCCGACTTTGGCCGGGATCCCGGTGAATTCCAGCTGGGTACCCAAGCGGTTATAGATCGAGGCCGACAGGACATCCGCCGCCGCACTGATACTGGCCTGGGCCAGATTGTTCTTGAGGCTGCCCCCATTGATCGCGGTATTGGTAACCGCGCCAAAGCCCTTTTCAGCCAAGGTGTAGCCGACAAACTTGGTCAGGCCATCGGTACTGGCCAGTTCAAAGCCGTGGGTCGCTTTACTGGCATTTTCGGCGGAAACCCCGAACGCCTTGTCCAGGACACCGGATGCGAAGCCCGCAACCAGCCCACTGGTCACATACCCCTTGAGGCTTTCTGTCGAGGTGACATCTTTGAGGACTGCGCCCAGATTGCCTTTGTTGTTTATCGTGCTGACCACCGACTGGACCACCGCAGCGGTGTAGGCTGCCGATGCGGCCGCACCGATCGCGGCGGCGGTGGTCCCAGTGATGCCCACGGCTGTCGCGGCGCCACTTGCGCCGGCGCTAACGGCACCGGCCGTCCCCGACCCCGCCGTCACTACCGTGACGATAATGACCACGGCCAGCATTGCCCCCATGCCCATGCCGGAATTGCTGTACTTGAAGGAGTCGTGGACCTCTTTCACGCGCTGCCAATCGACATCGCCACGCTGCTCGGCTTCTTTGAGCCAGGCCAGTTGGGGGTCGGCCTGGACCATCGCATCAATGGTCTGGCTGACCGTCTTCTGATCGATCTGCTTGATGTCGATGTGCAGACCTTTGGCGGCCGTGATCGCCAGGTCGCCCTTGCTGATCAACTCGCTCTGACGCAGGGTTTCGTCGGTATGCCCCTTGCCCTTCGAGGAATTCCACGCGAGGCTGTTGTTGGTCTTCTCGTGGCTCTCCTGGCTCAGGTCCTTGACACCCTCGAAGGTAATCGCCCCCTCACTGTTGAGTATCAAGTCTGCGCCGCTTTCGAGTTTGGCGGCCTGATAACGCTGATCGCCACCGCTGATCAGGGTCAGATCACTCCCCGTAGTGATCTGGGTGCCGACATTGGTGGTCTTTGACACCTCATCGTGCTTGGTCTGCTTGCGCCCCCAACTGCCCTTGCTTTTTTTGTCATACAGCGAGTAATCCGTGTCCTGGGCCGCCAGCACATCCAGTTGCCCGACCGCCGCCAGGTAGGCCTCGTTGCCAGCATTGATCCGACTCGAGATCAGCGCCATATCTTTTCCAGCGCTGAAAGTTACGTCTTGTCCGGCACTCACGACACTGGAAATCTGTTTGACGTGGTCTTCCTGCTTCGTGACTTTCTTCGACTTGGAATACGAATGGCTTTCGTCGGCAGCCGAGGTCACCGTAAGGTTTTCGCCGGCGCCAAAGTCGATGTTCCGATTTGCTTCTATCTGGCTGGCAACCACCGCCAGATCACGCGCGGCCTGGACAGAGAGATCACGCCCCACCCTCACATCCGAGCCGTACTGGGTGACGCTGTTGCTCTTGACGCCGGCCGCCACGCTGTTGTGCTGCTCAGCGGCGGCAATAAAGGCATCCCGGCCTGCGGTGATCGTTGTGTCACCGCCGCTTTGCAATGTGCTGCCAGTGCTGACGAAATCCCGCGAGGCCTTGATGGTCAGGTCATTCGCCGCCTCGATGCGAGCGCCACTGTCGGCATACTCGTTGTGCCCGCTGTAGCCTTTGTAATTGACGTCATTACCCACCACCGTGCGTTGGTTGATCACATCGCCGGCGATTGCGGTCATAGTGACGTCGCGCCCAGCGATGACCCCGCCCGCCTTGTTGATAATGTCGTTACCCGCCAGCAGATCCAGGCGGTTACCGGCCTCGATCAAGCCGCTGTTGACCAGATCATTACCCGCGGTCGCGGAAAGGTTGTTGCTGGCCCGCAACGTACCGGCGTTATTCAGGTCTTTGCCGGCAATCAGCGTCACATCCGCGCCCTGGATCAGCGCGCCGTTCGGCGCCAGGCGATTGGTGGCCTGGGCCAGGTAGAGCACCGGCACCAGGACCTTCTCGCCATTCACTTCATGCTCTTCGAGCCAGACGATATCGTGGGTCAGCGCCGCGACCTGCTGGGACGTCAGGCTGACCCCCACCGACAGGTCGAGCTGCTGCTTGCTCTTGATGGCGTTGTCCATCAGGTACTTGTAAAGCGCTTCGTCGGAGGTCTGGCCATCGATGAAACGTTGCCCGGTACGCTCGACCACCGCCTGCTGGATCAGCTTCTGCTCATAGAAACCATCGCCCAGGCGTTTTGCGCTTTGATCAGGGTTGTAGCCGAGGTTCGCCAGCAGGTAGTCCGAACTCATGAACTGCTTGAGGTCGGTCAGCACCGGGTTGGTCTCGATCAGGTACTTCTGCGGGTTGGACCTGCCCGAGGTGTCCGGCAGGCCCTGCACGCGGTTGATGACCTGGCTGCCCACCGTGGAAACCACGCCCCCCTGCCCCGGCAGCTGGACGCTGCCGGAATCGCCCGGCGCACTGACACTGATCACGCTGCCGGAAACCCCGGCGCCGGTGGCCTGGCGGGAACTTTGTTCGAGTTGAAGAGTGCTCGCGGCGATCCGCGCAGCCTCGCTGAACTGCAGGTTGCGCGCCTGGACGTCATCCGCGCCCTGTTGGCGCTGGGCACTGCTGACTGTCGCGCTGCCCATGCTCCAGCTCTGTGGCCCGGCACTGGTTTGGCTTGCCTGGGTCGCAGACGCGCCCTGCCCGCTCAGGCGGAACAGACCGTTTTGTCCGTCCGGCAGGCTGAACCCCCGCGACGCCACCGGGTCCACCCGCTGCTGGGACAGGTTCGGCGGCAGTTGTGGGTTCAGGTAGACGACCGTCGGCTTGGCCGCGTTGCCGACCTGGGTGCCGGTCGCGTTCTTCGTCGTCCCGGAGAACTGGGTATTGGCGTGCAGGTTGCTGTTGTCGATGGTGTTCTTGGCGTTGATCTGTATCGCCTGGCCAGCCTGGACCACCGAAGCGACACTGCCACCACCGGCGGTAAACACTTTGTTATCGCTGCTCAGCGTGCCGGCGAGAATGCCGGCGGGAATGGCCACATCCGGTCCCTGGCCAAACTTGGTGTTCACGGTTGTGGTTTTTTGCTTGCCGTAATCGTTGAGCTCAATGTGAGTCCCGCCTTTGTCGGGTTCATGCACGCTCTTCTGGTATCGGTAAACGTACTGGGAATATCGTTGCGCGTAGGCGTCCAGCGCTGCGTTCGCGTAAGTTTTTCTATCGAAGATATTGCGCACGCCGGTATAGACCCGGTTACGGGTGAAGTTACCGGCCTCCAACCCCAGGTTCTCGAAGGTGTCCACGTTCAGGCGAATATTCTGGCCGGCGGAAATCGTCGAAGCGGTGTTGGAAAAACGACCGACATCCCCATCAATGTTTCCGGCCACCGCCAGGCTCGCGCGCGCGCCGCTGATGGTCGATTCCGAGGTGTAGTTTTCAGCGATATAAAACGTGCCGCCGTTAAACGTGATATCGCCCGACACCAGCCGCTCTTGGCCGATCACCCCCTCGGTCTTGTTATTGAAGCTGTTGGCCGACAGCGAGAAATCCCCGTCGACATTGATCGAGGACGCCAGGTTGGTCACGCTGTTGGCGCGGCCGCCATTGAGGCCCGAGATGTTCAGGTTGCCGATGCTGTAGACATCGCCGTTGTCGTTGGTGAAGTCATTGACCAGCAGGCCCATGTTGCGGCCGCTGAAGATCAGGCCGTGGTCATTCACCAGGGTCGGCGTCTTCAGCGTCAGGTCCTGGGCCGCGCCCAGCGTGCCGGTGTTGCCGATGCCATTGGCGGTGACCGTCATGGATCCGTTGGACGTCAGACGCCCGGCGTTGCTCAAGCCTCCGGCATTGATCGTGGTATCGCCACCACCGGCAATGGTCGTGGCAGTGCCGAGGTTCACCTGGGCCGCGCTCAGGCCGAGGGTGCCGACGCTGCTGTAGCGCCCGTTACCGCCGTAGGTGCCGGCCAGGGTCAGGTTGGCTGTGCCGTCGCTGGCGATCAGCCCATCGTTGTTCCAATTGCCGCCGGTGCCGGTCAGGCTGTCCGAGGCCAGCAGTTGCCCACCCGCTGTCTGGTTGAGGGTGTTGACGTTCACCGTCAGGCGCCCGGCCTGGATCACGCTGCTATTGGTCCAACTGTCCGCCGTGAGGGTCAGGCCGCCACGGGTTAACAGGCTGCCGCCGGCATTGGTGATATTCGCGGTACTGATATCAAAGGTGCCGTTGCCCACGTGCAACAGGCTGCCGCCGAGGTTCTGGAAGCTGCCGGCATTGAGGGTCAGGTCGCTGTTGGCGGTTTCCAGCTTGCCGTTGCGGTTGTCGAACAGGCCGCCGATCTGGAAGTCGGTCTTGCCGCTGGTGCCCAGTGCACGGATCTGCCCGGTCTGGTTATCGAGGCTGGCCGCACGCACGCTCAAGCTGCTGTCGCTTTCGATAACGCCCTGGCGGTTGTTCAGCGCGCCGTTAAGGCTGAGGTCGACTCGCTGGCCGGCAATTTGTCCGTCGTTATCGCCGCTGTTGTCGAAGTTGTTGCCGCTGACCTGCACCAGGCCCTGGGCGTACAGGCCGCCATTGCGGTTGTCGAAGTCGGCGGTGGTGACCACGGCATCGCCGCTTTGCGCCGCGATCCGCCCACCGTAGTTGTCGATCCCGCCGAGCGCCCTGAGGTTGAGGCGCTGGGCCTGGATGATGCCGCCCTGGCGGTTGTTGCCCAGGTCATAGGCGTTTTTCAGCACGCCGACGACATGGGCTTCGAAGGCGCCCTTGAGGCTGGCCAGGGTGCCGCCGCGGTTGTCGAGGTTGGCCGCGCTGACGTTCAGGTCGCCATTCTGGGTGATCAGCTTGCCGCTCTGGTTGTCGATATCGCCGCTGACCGTCAGGTTCAGTGAGCCTTGCCCTTGCAGGGAGCCCTTGCCGTTGGCGAGGCTCGCGGCGTCGACGCGCACGCCAGCGTTCTGGCTGTAGATCAGGCCGTCACTGTTGTTCTGTACGGCACCGCCGCTGCTGATCACCAGGTTGTCATTGGCCGCGACGGTACCGCGATTGCGGTTATCCAGGCTGCCGGTGAGCAGGCTCAGCGCTCCTTGGCTGACGAGTTGGCCGCCCTGGTTGTCGATCTGGCTGCTGCGGCTGATCACCAGTGGTCCGCCGCTGGCGAGCTGGCCGTTGCTGTTGGTCAAGGCGCCGAGCAGGTCGAGGCTGACTGCGGCCTTGCCGCTCAGGGTACCGTTGCGGTTGTCCAGGGAGGTGCCGGTGAAATCCAGGGCCTGTTGCGCGCTGATGCTGGCGCTGTTATTCAGGGCCATGGCTTGCAATGTCAGGGTGGCGGCGCTATCGATGGAGCCGCCCTGGACGTTGTTCAACAACCCGCTGACGGTCAGGCGCTGGGCCGCGCCACTGGCAAGAATACCGGCGCTGTTGTCCAGGCTGGCCGCGTTGACGGTCAGTGCCTGCTGGCTGACCAGCGCACCGGCATTGCCGTTGAGCAATGCGCCGCTGAGGTTGACATCAAGGTTGCCGCTGCGACTGGACAGCGTGCCGCTGTTGCGGTTGTCCAGGCTCGCGCCGTTGACGGCCAACCCCTGCCAGCCGGAAATCAGGCCGCCCTGGTTGACCAGGCTGTTGCCGGTCACGCCCAACTGGTTGCTGCTGATCAGCTTGCCGCCGCTATTGTCCAGGGTCCGGCCGGTGAGGTTGAAGCTCTGGCTGCTGGAGAGCTCGCCGCCCTGGTTATACAGGTCACGCAGACGATTGAGGGTCAGGGCACCCTTGGCCTTGAGCAGGCCGTTGCGGTTGTCGAGGTCACCACCCGCGAGGTCGAGGCGGATGGCTTGGTCGCCGAGCAGGCGCCCGCCGTTCTGGTTCAAGGCGCCGAGGCTCAGGTCGATATCGCCCTTGGCCGAGACTTCGCCGCCATTGCCGGAATCCAGGCTGCTGGCGTTGATCGTCAGGCCGGCCCCGCTGTTGATCAGGCCCTTGGCACTGTTGTTCAGGGCCATGGTGTTGAGGGTCACGGCGCTGGCACCCAGTAGGGTGCCGCCCCTGTTGTCGAGGTCGGCGCTGCTGACGTTAAGGGCTTGGGCGGCGTTGATCAGGCCTTGGTCGCGGTTGCTCAGTTGACCGCCGGTGGTCAGGTCGAGGTCACCCCGGCTGGTCAGGGTGCCGCCGCTGTTGTCGAGGCTGGCGCTGCGGATATCGAGCGCGGCGGCGGCGATCTGGCCCTTGAGGTTGCTCAGTGCCTGGTTGATCCGCAGGGTCACGGCCTGGTTGCTCAGCAGTTTGCCGTTGCTGTTATCCAGGCTGTCGGCGGCCAACACAAAGGCCTGGGCACTGGATATTTCACCGCCCTGGTTATTCACACCCTTGAGGTTGTTGAGGCGCAATGACGGTGCGTTGATCAGGCCGTTCTGGTTGTTCAGTTGGCCGTTGTTCAGGTCCAGGGTCAGTGCCGTGTTGCTGAAGAGCTTGCCATCCTGCTGGTCCAGACCGGTGACGCTGGCGACCAGGGCCTTGTCGCTGCCGATGCGGCCGCTCTGGTTGCTGACCTGCCCTGCCGTCAGGGTGAGGTTGTCACTGCTGCTCAGGCTGCCGGTGCGATTGTCGTAGGCGCCGGTAGTGACAGTCACCGCACCTTTACCGCTGATCACTCCCAGCCGGGTGTTATCGAGACTGGCACTGTTCAGGTTGATGCTGCTGTCGCTGACCAGGCGTCCGCCCTGGTTACCCAGTGCGCCGTTGGCCTTGACGTTGAGTGCGCCGGCACTCGACAGGCTGCCGGCCGTGTTGGTCAGCCCGGCGCTGCTGACGTCCAGCCGGCCTTCGCTGCTGATCAGGCCACCGCTGTTGTCGAGGTCAGCGCCGAGGGTGAGTCGTGCATCCTGGTCGCTGAATAGTTGGCCGCCGGTGTTGTCGAGGGTCTGACCGTCCAGCGTAACGCCGGTCTTGCCCTTGAGCAGTCCCAGGTTGCGGTTGAGCACGTCGGCCATTTCAACGGTCAGCGTGGTATCGGCAAGGAGCTTGCCGCTGTCGCTGTTGTTCAGGCGCTTGCCGGTCAGGCGGATATCGGCGCTGCTGGAGAGTTCACCGCCGCGGTTGTCGATAGCGTCGACATCGAGTGTCAGCGCTTTTGTCGCCCCTACCAGGCCGTTCAAGCGGTTATCCAAAGAGGCGCCGCTCAGGGCTAGCGCGCCGCTGGCGATCAGCTTGCCGTTGCGGTTGTCCAGGGCGGCAATGTTGGCGGTGACATCGGCCTTGGCGGAAACGGCACCGCTGCTGTTATCCAGGCTGTTGGCCGTCAACAGGACAGCGCCGTCGCCCACCAGGGTACCGCCCTGGTTGATGAACGCCCCGCTCACACCCAGGTCGACCGCCCCCCGGCTGCTGATCAGGCCCTGGCTGTTGTCCAGGCTGGCGCTGCGGCTGTCGAGAGACGCCGCTGCCACTTGCCCCTTGAGGTTGATCAACGCCTGATCGATACGCAGTGTCAGCCCTTGGTTGCTCAGCAGCTTGCCGCTGCTGTTATCGAGGCTTTTCGCGGCCAGGGCAAAAGCCTGGGCGCTGGAGATTTCACCGCCCTGGTTGACGACCACGTCGAGGTTCTTCAGCACCAGCAGCGGGCCGTTGATCAGGCCGCCGCTGTTGTCCAGGCGGCCGTTGTGCAGGTCCAGGCTCAGTTGGGTCTTGCTGAACAGTTCGCCGCCCTGTTGGTCGAGGCCGGTGACGTTGGCCGTCAGGTCCTTAGCACTGGCAATGCGCCCGGAAGCGCCGTTGTTGACCTGGGTTGCGGTCAGGTCAAGGCGGTCGCCACTGGTCAGACGACCACCCTCGCGGTTGTCCAGGTTACCGGTGGTGACGCGGGTTGCACCCTCGCCGCTGATCAGGCCTTTCTGGCTGTTGTCGAGGCTGCCGCTGGCAAGCACCAGGCCCTGGTCCGTGAGGATCGACCCGCCCTGGTTGAGCACCGCGCCGAGGCTGTCGATCGACAGGTCGGCGGCACTGCCGAGCGTGCCGGCGGTGTTGTCCAGACTGCCGACCGTAAGGCCCAGCGCACCTTCGCTGCTGAGCGACCCCGTGTTGTTGAGCAGCGCGCCATCGAGGCGGATATCCAGGCCCTGCAGGGCGGAGATGTTGCCACCGCTGTTATCCAGAGTCTTGCCGCTCAGGCTGACGCGGCCTCTGGCGAACAGCCGGCCCTGGTTCTGGTTGATCACTTGCGCCACGGCGACGCCAAGATCGGTCTCGGTCAGCAGCTTGCCGCCATCGCTGTTGTCCAGACGTCGCCCGCTGACACTGACGCTGCTGTGGGTGCTGGACAGCTCGCCGGTACGGTTGTCGATCTGCTCGACGTTGACGGTCAGGCCCTGGGTGCTGGCGACCGTGCCGCCCTTGCGGTTGTCGAGGCTCTTGCCGGTCAGCCGTAGGGAACCCTGGGCCACCAGCGCCCCGCCCTGCTGGCTGAGGCTGTCGATGCTGGCGTCGAGGTCACCCTGGCTGGCGATACGGCCCTGGGTGTTGGCAACCTCCCCGGCCTTGAGGCTGACCGGGCCGACTGCGCTGAGCAGGCCACCACTATTGTCCAGGCGAGTGCCTTCAAAGCCGGCAGCCGCCTTGGCGACAAGGTTGCCCTTGTCGCGGTTGTCCAGTTGATCGACCAGCAGCTTGAGGTCTTTGTCGGCCTGGATCAGGCCGCCACGATTGTCCGCCGTATCCGCGCGCACGGTCAGGTGGTCCTTGCCCGCCAGGCTGCCGCCGCGGTTGTCCAGGCTGCCGGTGGTCAGCTCGATGCTGCCGGTGGCGCGCAGCTTGCCCTGTTCGCGGTTATCCAGCGCGCCGTGAACGGTGGCCTTCAGCGTGCCGTCCGCCGCCAGCACCGTGCCCGCCGCGCGGTTGTCGAGGCTGGCGGCGGCCAGGGTCAAAGCCTTGCCCGACCCCAGGGTCCCGCCGTGGTTATCCAAGGCACCGCTGAGGTCGATGCTCAAGCCCAGATCGCCGGTGATCTGCCCGCGGGTATTGTCCAGGCTTACGGCCTTCAAGGTCGCCAGGGTTGAACCCGACAAGGTGCCGTCACGGTTAGTGATCGCGCGGCTGGCAGTGAGACTGAGCCCCTTGTCAGCCGCGATCAAGCCGGAGGTATTGTCGAGGCTGGCGACATTCAGGGTGACATCGGCCAGGCTGGAGATTTCCCCACCACGGTTGCCCAATGCGCCGACGTTGACCATCAGGTTGCCGTTGCTGGAGATCAGACCGTCCCGGCCGTTCACGGCCTTGTCGGCGGTCAAGGTCAGGCGGTCGGCGCTGAGCACCCGACCCTTGCTCTGGTTGTCGAGGGTGCCGGCGGTGACGGTGGTCTGCCGCTGTCCGCTGAGGGTGCCGCCCTGGTTGTTCAGGGTCTGGGTGGTGGTGATGTCGAGGTCACGGCTGGCAACGATGTTTTTGCCGGCGTTGTTGAGGCGCTGCGCGCTGATGCTGATATCGGCGTTGGTGTTGCGGGTGTTATCGGCATTGACCCCGCTTTCGATGATGCCGTTGTTAGTCAACTGGCCGCCGCTGGTGAGGGTGATGCGGTCCTTGGCGACAAGGTTGTTCTGACTGGTCAGATCGCCCTGGGTTTTCACGTCCAGGGTGGTGCCGGCGTAGGCTGGCCCTTGGATGTTGGCGCTGACGGCCTCTACGTTCACTGCACCGTTGGCAGCCACTTGTGCAATGGTCAGGTCGCCATTGGCGGCGATCTGGATATCCCCCGCACTGGCAGCCATTTTTCCATCGAGCTTTACCCCGACACCGGCTTCGCTGCTGACCAGTTTGATTGCACCGGCGTACATGCCGCCGAGGGCCGAGGAGTCGATCGCCAGTTGCGGCTTGGTCGCCGGGTCTGCTGTACGGGCAGTGGCGTTGAGGGTCTTCGCATCAACGTCGTTGGCGCCGGCGATGATCGTCAGGTTCTTGGCCTGGATCTCGGCATTCAGCTTGGCTGAACGAGTGATGATTTCGAAGCGGTCGATGTTGTTGGCGTTAAGGCCTGCGCCTTCGATGGACACGCTGCCTTGATCGACTTGGTAGCGACTGATCTGGCCGTTCTCGATCACTGCTTTACCGGTGGTCAACGTCGCCTGCGGGGTGTTGATGAAACCGCAGCCGTTGCAGGTGACGCCATACGGGTTGGCCACGATGACATGGGCCGACTGCCCCGCCACTTCGGTATAGCCGCGCAACTGGCTGGGGCTGCCGCCGTTGACCTCATTGAGGATCACGCTGGCCGCGTTGCCCTTGAGGTTCTGGTTGCCGAGGATAATCCCGCCCAGTTGGGTCGACTGGGTGCGGCCGGTGGCGTTGTTGAGGATGACCCCATTGGCGCCGACGTTGTAGTCCTTGAACTGGTTATGCGACAGCCCGCTGCCATTGGGCGCAGCAATATTGACGATGGGCACGCCATTGCCTGCCTGGCCAAGTGTGGTCCCCGGCGCGCTCACCACAATCCCATCCGCCTGCGCCA
>NZ_JBAWDE010000344.1:0-8143 GCF_049590575.1 Pseudomonas sp. | reverse complement strand
GGCACCCGCAGCCCCTGCCGCCGCACCTGCGCCGGCCCAGGCGACGATTGATTTCGACAAGGTGCATGGGGTGATCCAGGAACGCTGCGCCGTATGCCACTCGGCCAAGCCCACCAGCCCGCTGTTCAGCACCGCCCCGGCCGGGGTGATGTTCGATACACCGGCACAGATCCAGCAGCAGGCGGCGCGCATTCAGGCGCAAGCCGTGGCCAGCCAGATCATGCCGCTGGGCAACATTACCCAGATGACCCAGCAGGAGCGCGACTTGATCGGCACCTGGATCAACCAGGGAGCCCGTACCAATTAACAACTGATTCACACAGATCCAAATGTGGGAGCGGGCTTGCCCCCGATGGCGGTGGGTCAGTTACAGATGCATTCACTGACACACCCTCATCGGGGGCAAGCACCCTCCCACAAGGGATTTGTGGTGAGGTTGAGATCGAGTTACACCCGGCAATTGAATGCCAAACAACACAACAATAAAAAGATCCGAGGTGTTGCATGACCGAGTTAGTCGAACCGCAGATTCCTGCCGCGCCCGCTATGGTGCGGCTGCCCCTCTTGCAACTGATTCTGGTAGGCCTGCAACACGTCTTGCTGATGTACGGCGGCGCCGTCGCCGTGCCCCTGATCATTGGCCAGGCCGCCGGCCTGAGCCGTGAAGAAATCGCCTTTCTGATCAACGCCGACCTGCTCGTGGCCGGCATCGCCACCCTGGTGCAGTCATTCGGCATCGGCCCGGTGGGCATTCGCATGCCGGTGATGATGGGCGCCAGTTTCGCCGCCGTCGGCAGCATGGTTGCCATGGCGGGCATGCCCGGTATCGGCTTGCAGGGCATCTTTGGCGCGACCATCGCCGCCGGGTTTTTCGGCATGTTGATCGCGCCGTTCATGTCCAAAATCGTGCGCTTCTTTCCGCCGCTGGTGACCGGCACCGTGATCACCGCCATCGGCCTGTCATTGTTTCCGGTGGCCGTGAACTGGGCCGGCGGTGGCAGCGCCGCCGCCACATTCGGCTCGCCGATTTACCTGGCGATTGCTGCCCTGGTATTGGCTACCATCCTGCTGATCAACCGCTTCATGCGCGGCTTCTGGGTGAATATCTCGGTGCTGATCGGCATGGGCCTGGGCTACGCCCTGTGCGGCGTTATCGGCATGGTCGACCTCAGCGGCCTGGCCGCAGCCCCGTGGGTGCAGGTGGTGACGCCGCTGCATTTCGGCATGCCCAAGTTCGAGTTGGCGCCGATCCTGTCGATGTGCCTGGTGGTGGTGATCATCTTTGTCGAATCCACCGGGATGTTCCTCGCGCTGGGCAAGATCACCGACCAGGCCGTCACACCAAAGATGCTGCGCCGTGGCCTTTTGTGTGATGCCGGTGCGTCGTTCTTCGCCGGGTTCTTCAACACCTTCACGCATTCTTCGTTTGCGCAGAATATCGGCCTGGTACAGATGACCGGCGTGCGCTGCCGTTCGGTGACGATCATGGCCGGGGCCTTTCTGATTGTGCTCAGCCTGCTGCCCAAAGCCGCGTTCCTGGTGGCGTCGATTCCACCGGCGGTGCTCGGCGGCGCAGCGATCGCCATGTTCGGCATGGTCGCGGCCACCGGGATCAAGATCCTGCAGGAAGCCGACATCGCCGACCGGCGCAACCAATTGCTGGTGGCCGTGAGCATCGGCATGGGCCTGATCCCGGTGGTGCGCCCGGAGTTCTTCGCGCAACTGCCCCTGTGGATGAGCCCGATTACCCACAGCGGGATCGCCATGGCGACGATCAGCGCGTTGTCGCTGAATATCCTGTTCAACATTCTCGGCGGTGCCGAACGCCCCGCCGTCGCTCACACGCATTGATTCCTTCGTTCGCATAAAAACAATAACGAAACAGGGAACACCCCATGCACACCACTCACCCGGGGCCGGCCACGCGCCGTGCCCCATTCTCGCCCCATGCGCTCTTTAACAGCGCACTTGAGCCAAGGCTTTGGAGCCAGTATTCTCCGCGCCCGCTCGAATCGACTCAAAAAAAAACAGCGAATGTAAAAGCTGACTGCAAGGCCAACTTATCCCGGCCCCACGTCTGCTGCCAAAGTGCGCAAAAGTCCTCTGAATTCGACTGCATCCGATGCAGCCGACGGGGATTTTTTGGCTTTTTAAACACCTTGGCGCAGCTCTTGCTAAAAGCATCAAAGCTGACCGAACAGACGATTTTTGCAGCGAACCAAAAGGCGCCACACCAGAGCGCCTGCGTAGAAGAAAAACCACAAAACTTTAACTCGGGAGCAACCGAATGAAACCTATGTTCAAAGGCCTGATGCTGGCGGGATCCCTGCTGGCCGGTGGCCAGGCCGTGGCCGGTGACTTGTTGCAATGGCAGAACAACAGCCTGACTTACCTGTGGGGCAAGAGCTTTACCGTTAACCCGCAGATCCAGCAAACCGTGACCTTCGAACATGCTGACGCCTGGAAGTACGGCGACAACTTCTTCTTCCTCGACCGCATCTTTTATAACGGCAAGGAAGACGGCAACGTCGGCCCGAATACTTACTACGGCGAGTTCAGCCCACGCTTGTCGTTTGGCAAGATATTGGACAAGGATTTGTCACTCGGCCCGATCAAGGATGTGCTGTTGGCCTTCACTTACGAGTTCGGTGAAGGCGATAACGAATCGTACTTGCTGGGCCCTGCCTTTGACTTGAACATTCCGGGTTTCGATTACTTCCAGCTGAACTTCTACCAGCGCCAGACCGAAGGCAATCGCCCGGGCGATGGTGTATGGCAGATCACCCCGGTCTGGTCGTACACCATCCCGGTGGGCAGCTCCGACATCCTGATCGACGGGTTTATGGACTGGGTCACAGACAACGACAAGAACGCCCGCGGCACCTACCACGCCAACCTGCACTTCAACCCGC
Organism: Pseudomonas sp.; assembly: GCF_049590575.1. Taxonomy (GTDB): domain Bacteria; phylum Pseudomonadota; class Gammaproteobacteria; order Pseudomonadales; family Pseudomonadaceae; genus Aquipseudomonas. Next base: position 5,231 of record NZ_JBAWDE010000344.1, on the reverse strand, counting down.
AGGTCAAATATGACCTGGGCAAGGCACTGCATTGGGGCGACAAACAGCTGTACGTGGGCTTCGAATACGACTACTGGAAGAACAAGTACGGGATCGAAGACACCGGTGCGTTCAAGACCACCCAGGACACGGCGAGCTTCCTGGTGAAGTACCACTTCTAAAGAACACAGCAGGACAAAATGTGGGAGGGGGCTTGCCCCCTCCCACATTTTTAGCCCTGTGCGATGCCGAGGAACCGTGTGATCTCATCACGCTTGGCCAGCGCATCTTTGCGCCCCAGCTCAATCAACTCGCTGCAATACCCCGCCTCGAACAGCAAGTAACTCAATACCCCCGCCCCACTCGTCTTGGTCGCCCCCGGCCCGCGCAGAAACAGGCGCAAGGCCGCCGGCAATTCCTGGCGATGACGCGCCGCGATTTCATCAATAGGCTGGCTCGGCGCAATCACCAGCACGTCAACCGGCGCCAGGCCTCGGGCCGCGCCGTCGGCTGGCTGGAAATGGCTGAACTGGTTCAGGCGTTCCAGCAGTTCGATATCACTTTCGAGGCTGTCGATAAACGTGCTGTTGAGCATATGCCCACCGATCTGTGCCAGCGTGGGTTCCTGGCCGGTGTAGGTGCGCTGCATCGACGGCTCGTTACCCCGTGGGTTGCCGCTGACGCCGACCACCAGCACGCGGGTAGCCCCCAGGTGCAACGCCGGGCTGATCGGCGCCGATTGCCGCACCGCACCGTCGCCGAAATATTCCTGATCGAGCTTCACCGGGGCAAACAGCAAGGGGATCGCCGAACTGGCCAGCAGGTGTTCGACCGTGAGCTGCGTGGGCATGCCGATTCGTCGGTGGCGCAGCCACGCATCAATGGTGCCGCCGCTTTGGTAGAAGGTCACGGCTTGCCCGGACTCGTAGCCAAAAGCGGTGACCGCCACCGCCTGTAAATGCTGGTTGCGAATGGCCTCGTCGATACCGTCGAGGTTCAAGCGCTCTTGCAGCAGCTCGCGCAACGGCGAGCTATTGAGCAGCGCCACCGGCACCTGGGCGCCGAGCCCCAGCAGGCTGTGGACAAAAAAGCGGCTCGCCTGGCGAATCACCCCCGGCCAATCGCTGCGCAACACCAGGTGGCTGCGAAAGCCCTGCCAGAAGGCGGTGAGTCGCCCGATAGCAGCGCGAAAGTCCATCGCGCCACTGGCCAGGCTGACTGCATTGATTGCACCGGCAGACGTGCCGACGATCACCGGGAAAGGGTTCGGCGCGCCCGGCGGCAACAGCTCGGCAATCGCCGCCAATACGCCTACCTGATACGCCGCTCGCGCCCCGCCGCCGGAAAGAATCAAGCCTGTAACCGGTTCAGCTGGGCGCATCGCATCACTCCATGTGGGGAAGGTCGTTATTGTCAGCGGCGTTTTTCGTACAGCTTGGGCTCACCCGGTGGCCGGCTCTTGAAGCGGCGATGGGTCCACAGGTACTGCTCGGGGCATTCGCGCACCGAAGCTTCGACCCACTGGTTGATGCGCAGGCAGTCGGCTTCATCGCTTGCGCCGGGGAAGTCGGTCAGCGGCGGGTGGATCACAAGGCGGTAACCGCTGCCGTCGGCCAGGCGCTGTTGGGTGAACGGCACCACCAGCGCCTTGCCCAGCTTGGCGAACTTGCTGGTGGCAGGCACCGTCGCGGCCTGGATGCCGAACAGCGGCACGAACAGGCTTTGCTTGGCGCCGTAGTCCTGGTCCGGCGCGTACCAGATGGCGCGGCCGGCGCGCAGCAGCTTGAGCATGCCGCGCACGTCTTCGCGCTCTACCGCCAGGGAATCGAGGTTGTGGCGCTCGCGGCCTCGGCGCTGGATGTAGTCGAACAACGGGTTGCCGTGCTCGCGGTACATGCCATCAATGGTGTGCTTTTGCCCCAGCAGCGCAGCGCCGATTTCCAGGGTGGTGAAGTGCAGGGCCATCAGGATCACGCCCTTGCCATCCAGCTGGGCCTGCTTGAGGTGCTCAAGGCCTTCGACGTGGGCCAGGCGCGCCAGGCGCTGGCGCGACCACCACCAGCTCATGGCCATCTCGAAAAAGGCGATGCCGGTGGAGGCGAAATTTTCCTTGAGCAGCTTCTTGCGCTCTTTGGCGGATTTTTCCGGGAAGCACAGTTCAAGATTTCGCGCGGCGATGCGGCGACGCTCGCCGGCCACCCGGTACATGCCCGCTCCCAGCAGGCGACCAATGGTCAGCAACGCGCGGTACGGCAATTGGGTGACCAGCCACAGCAGGCCGAGTCCCAGCCATAACAGCCAAAAACGCGGGTGAAAAAATACAGCTCGAAAACGCGGGCGATCCATTACAGATTCCGGTAAAGACAGGGCCGCGCATTCTACAACGGTTCGACTCGGCTTGCGGCCAGTGAGTGTTCTCGTTATAAGTCTCGACACTTTTCGTGACAAGCCGCTTTTGCCGACCATGAGCCAAACCGAACCGCTAGACCAAGATCCCGTGTTCCAGCTGAAAGGCAGCATGCTCGCCATCACCGTGCTGGAACTCGCCCGCAACGACCTCGACGCCCTGGACCGCCAGCTCGCCGCCAAGGTCGCCCTGGCCCCGAATTTCTTCAATAACGCCCCACTGGTGCTGGCCCTGGACAAACTGCCGGCCGGCCAAGGGTCGATTGACCTGCCCGGCCTGATGCGTGTGTGCCGCTCCCATGGCCTGCGTACCCTGGCGATTCGCGCCAGCCGCATCGAAGACATTGCAGCAGCAATCGCCATTGAACTGCCAGTACTGCCACCGTCCGGTGCTCGCGAGCGTCCGCTCGAACCTTCGGTCGGCGAAGTGAAGAAAAAACCGGAAAAACCACCCGAGCCGACGATCAAGCCTACAAAGATCATCACCACTCCCGTACGCGGTGGGCAGCAAATTTACGCCCAGGGTGGCGACCTGGTGGTGATCTCCTCGGTCAGCCCCGGAGCGGAACTTCTCGCCGATGGCAACATCCATGTATACGGCCCGATGCGCGGGCGTGCCCTCGCCGGCATCAAGGGTGATACCAAGGCGCGGATTTTTTGCCAGCAGTTGACCGCTGAACTCGTGTCCATCGCAGGCCAGTACAAGGTTGCAGAAGATTTGCGCCGTGATCCGCTGTGGGGGGCCGGGGTGCAAGTCAGCCTGTCGGGCGATGTGTTGAACATCATCCGTCTTTAACGGATACTGCCGCATTTTCCAAGCATCTCTAGACTCTGATAGCACAGCGAAACCGGCAAGACTTTCGTAGGAATCATTGAAAGTTGGCGTTTCCCCTAAGGAAACCACCTCTTTTTCCTACCAAAGCTGTCCGCCTGCAGCGAGTTCCAAGAGATGTTTTTCAGGGGCTGAAAAGTCCTTTTTCCTTAGGGGTGAAACACCTTGGCCAAGATTCTCGTGGTTACATCCGGCAAGGGTGGTGTGGGTAAGACCACCACCAGCGCCGCTATCGGTACCGGCCTCGCTTTGCGCGGCCACAAGACAGTCATCGTCGACTTCGACGTCGGTTTGCGTAACCTCGACCTGATCATGGGCTGCGAACGCCGCGTGGTGTACGACTTCGTCAACGTGGTGAACGGCGAAGCCAACCTGCAACAGGCCCTGATCAAGGACAAGCGCCTTGAGAACCTGTACGTACTGGCCGCCAGCCAGACCCGCGACAAAGACGCGCTGACCAAAGAAGGCGTAGGCAAGGTTCTGGCCGAGCTGAAGGAAACCTTCGAATACGTGGTGTGCGACTCCCCGGCCGGTATCGAAACCGGTGCTCACCTGGCGATGTACTTCGCCGATGAAGCCATCGTGGTGACCAACCCGGAAGTCTCCTCGGTACGTGACTCGGACCGTATGCTCGGCCTGCTGGCCAGCAAGTCCAAGCGCGCCGAAGAGGGGCAAGACCCGATCAAGGAACACCTGCTGCTCACCCGCTACAACCCTGAGCGCGTCAGCAATGGCGAAATGCTCGGTGTTGAAGACGTCAAGGACATCCTCGCCGTGACCCTGCTGGGTGTGATCCCGGAATCCCAGGCCGTGCTGAAGGCTTCCAACCAGGGCGTACCGGTGATTCTCGACGACCAGAGCGACGCCGGCCAGGCGTACAGCGATGCCGTCGATCGCTTGCTGGGCAAGACCGTGGAACATCGCTTCCTCGATGTTAAGAAGAAGGGATTCTTCGAGCGTATCTTTGGAGGCAACTAAACAATGAAATTTCTCGACTTCTTTCGCGCCAACAAAAAGCCAAGTACCGCGTCGGTAGCGAAAGAGCGTCTACAGATCATCGTGGCGCACGAACGCGGCCAACGCAGTACACCGGATTACCTGCCAGCCTTGCAGAAGGAATTGGTCGAGGTGATCCGCAAGTACGTCAACATCGGTAACGATGACGTACATGTCGCTCTGGAAAACGACGGCAGCTGCTCGATTCTGGAACTCAATATCACCCTGCCTGATCGTTAATCGAAAGGGCGGCCGCCACGGCGGCTCGGTCACCTGGATCCCTTTGCGGGGTCTGGGTGGGCGAGCCGCCGTTGGCGTTTGTTACGAGACTGTTTAATGCCGCTGTCCACTATCCACATCCTGCATCAGGACGACGCTGTCCTGGTGGTGAACAAACCGACCCTGTTGCTTTCGGTGCCTGGCCGCGCCGACGACAACAAGGACTGCCTGATCACCCGCCTGCAGGAAAACGGCTACCCTGAAGCCCGCATCGTCCACCGCCTGGACTGGGAAACCTCGGGGATCATCCTGCTGGCCCGCGACGCCGATACCCATCGCGAACTGTCCCGCCAGTTTCACGACCGCGAAACCGAAAAGGCCTACACCGCCTTGGCCTGGGGCCAGCCGCAACTGGACAGCGGCAGTATCGACATGCCCTTGCGCTACGACCCGCCGACCAAGCCGCGCCACGTGGTCGACCATGAATTCGGCAAACACGCGCTGACGTTCTGGAAGGTGCTGGAGCGTTGCGGCGACTGGTGCCGGGTTGAGCTGACGCCGATCACCGGGCGCTCGCACCAGTTGCGCGTGCATATGCTGTCGATCGGCCACCCGTTGCTCGGTGATGGCCTGTATGCCCACGAACAAGCCCTGGCCGCCTGGCCGCGCCTGTGCCTGCATGCGAGCATGTTGAGCTTCACCCATCCGCAAAGTGGCGAGCGCTTGCGCTTCGAGTGCCCAGCGCCTTTCTAGCCTAGCAATCCAGTCAAAAAGTGGGAGGGGGCTTGCCCCCGATAGC
>NZ_JBAWDE010000343.1:0-19885 GCF_049590575.1 Pseudomonas sp. | reverse complement strand
ACAGGGGACTGCATTGCAAATGTGGGAGCGGGCTTGCTCGCGAAGGGGCCCTCAAGGCCAGCACACAACTCTACTAAGGAACCCACCATGCAAAACTGGCAACGCTCGGTGATCTACCAGATCTACCCGAAAAGCTTCCACAGCCACGCGGGTAATGCCACCGGTGACCTGCTGGGCATCGTCGACAAACTCGACTACCTCAAATGGCTCGGCGTGGATTGCCTGTGGATCACCCCGTTCCTGCGTTCGCCGCAACGCGACAACGGTTACGACATCAGCGACTACTACGCCATCGACCCCAGCTACGGGACCATGGCCGACTGCGAGTTGCTGATCAGCGAAGCCGCCAAGCGTGGCATCACGCTGATGCTCGACATCGTGGTCAACCACACCTCCATCGAACACGAGTGGTTCCAGCAGGCGCGCAGCAGCCTCGATAACCCGTACCGCGACTTCTATATCTGGCGTGACCAGCCGAATAACTGGGAATCCAAGTTCGGCGGCTCGGCCTGGGAATACGAAGCGCAAACCGGCCAGTATTTTCTGCACTTGTTCGACCACACCCAGGCCGACCTCAACTGGGACAACCCCCAGGTGCGCGCCGAAGTGTTCAAGCTGATGCGCTTCTGGCGCGACAAAGGTGTGGGCGGTTTCCGCCTGGACGTGATCAACCTGATCTCCAAGCCCGCCGATTTCCCCGAAGACAGCAGCGACGGCCGCCGCTTCTACACCGACGGCCCGAACGTGCACGACTACCTGCAGCAAATGCACCGCGAAGTCTTCGAAGGGCATGACCTGATCAACGTCGGCGAGATGTCGTCCACCAGCCTTGGGCACTGCATTCGTTATTCGAATCCAGCGTCCAAAGAGTTGTCGATGACCTTCAACTTTCATCACCTGAAAGTCGATTACCCGAACCTGCAAAAGTGGGTGAAGGCTGACTTCGATTTCCTGCAACTCAAGCAGATTCTCTCCGACTGGCAACTGGGCATGCAGGCCGGTGGCGGCTGGAACGCGCTGTTCTGGTGTAACCATGATCAGCCGCGCGTGGTCTCGCGCTTTGGTGATGACGGCGAGCACCGCGTAGTCTCGGCCAAGATGCTCGCCACCGCGTTGCACTTCCTGCAGGGCACGCCGTTCGTGTACCAGGGCGAAGAGCTGGGCATGACCAACCCGGGTTTCGACAGGATTTCGCAGTACCGCGATGTGGAGACCCTGAACATCTTTCGCCTCAAGCGTGACGCCGGCGAATCCGAAGCCTCAAGCATGGCGGCGATCATGCAGAAGTCGCGCGACAACAGCCGCACGCCGATGCAATGGAACGGCCAGGCGAATGCTGGTTTCAGTACGGGTGAGCCGTGGATTGGCATTCCGGCCAACGCGGCGCAGATCAACGTCGAGAACCAGTTGGACGACCCGGACTCGGTGCTGCACCACTACCGCGCGCTGATCGCCTTGCGCCGTCACGAACCGCTGATTCAAGAGGGCGTTTACCGCCAACTGCTGCAGGACCACCCCAAGGTGTGGGCCTACCTGCGCGAAGGCCAGGACGAGCGACTGCTGGTGCTCAACAACTTCTACGGTCAGCCCTGCGAAATCCAGCTGCCGGACGGCGTCATCGGCGCAAGCGAGCAACGCCTGCTGATCAGCAACTACCCCGACTGCCCACCGCGTACGAGCACGCTGGTGTTGCGGCCTTACGAATCCTTTGTGCTGCACCTCAAGGACTGAGACCTGCTGTAACCCCTGTATGGGCGTGCAGGGGCGCTTTGAAAAAACATAATAAAAATATCGGAGTGCTTTATGAAAACAACAATAAAGCTGGGCCTTGTTGCGTCTTGTCTGAGCCTGCCTTTCGGTGCTCAAGCCGTGGAATTTGCCGGTTACTTGCGCAGTGGCGCAGGGACTTCAACCGGCAGTGGCAAGCAGCAGTGTTTCCAGTTGCCGGGGGCGCAAACCAAATACCGCTTGGGCAACGAATGCGAACAGTACGCCGAACTGGAATTGCGCCAGGACCTGCTGACCTTTGATGACGGCTCGGTGCTCAGCGTCGACGCCATGGCCTCCCTGTACAACAAGTACGACCGCGCCCTCAAGTTCCAGGGCGAAAACAACGGCACCGCGCGCATGCCGCAGATGTATGCGCAGTGGTCCAACCTGCCCAGCCTGAATGGCGGTTCGCTGTGGGCCGGTCGGCGTTACTACAAGCGGAACGACATCCATATCTCCGACTTTTACTACTGGAACCAGAGCGCCACCGGCGGCGGTATCGAGGACGTGCTGATTGGCGATTTGAAATACAGCTACGCGATTTCGCGCAAGGACAACCTGTACCAGAAAGACTACGCCACCCGGCACGACTTCAACGTCGCAGGCTTCACGACCAACCCCGGCGGCGAGCTGGAGCTGGGCTTGAGCTACATCGAAAAGGCCGGCGGGCGGGATACCAACAGCGGTTGGGCGCTGACGGCGCAGCACGTGCAGAAACCCTTCCTCGGCGGCAAGAACAAATTCGCCCTGCAGTACGGCGAAGGGCCCGGCACCGGCCTGGGCTACACCGGCAATACCTTCCTCGATAAAAGCAGCAAAAGTTACCGCGCCGTGGAGTTCTTCGACTGGCAAGCGACCCCGCGTTTTGGTGGGCAGGTCGAGGCCGTGTATCAGAAAGATATCCGCCCAGGCAGCCAGGACCAGACCTGGATGTCCATCGGCGTACGGCCGGCCTATGCGATCAGCGAGCAGTTCAAATTGGTCACCGAACTTGGCCACGACCAGGTCGACGCCAGCGGCGGCACGCGCAAGCTGAGCAAATTTACCTTCGCCCCGACCTGGTCGCCCAGCGGTCCGGAGTTCTGGGCACGCCCGGAAGTGCGTGTGTACTACACCTATGCAACGTGGAACCAAGCCGCCAAGCGTGCGGCGAATGAGCTGGCGGCGGGGTCGGCGTTGTCCGACACCGGAGCCTATGGCACCGCGCGGCATGGGTCGAATGTGGGTGTGCAAGTCGAATACTGGTGGAAATAAGTGTGGAGGGGGCTTTGTTGCCTCAGGATTTATATCCACCCGATGATTTTAAGAACACAACAACAGGTGAAGTCATGACCACAACTCAACCCCTGGAACTGCTGGCGCCCCTGTCCGGGGTGCTGCTGGCGCTGGACCAGGTGCCCGACCCGGTGTTCTCCAGTCGCGTTATTGGCGACGGCGTGTGCATCGATCCCACCTCGCAGACCCTCTGCGCGCCGCTGGCCGGGGTGATCAGCACCGTCCAGGACAGTGGGCATGCGGTCAGCGTCACCGACGACAACGGCGTCCAGGTGCTGCTGCATATCGGCCTGGACACCGTGAACCTGGCGGGCCAGGGCTTCACGGCGCTGGTCCGGGAAGGCCAGCGGGTAGAGGCCGGGCAACCGCTGATTGAGTTCGATGCCGACTACGTGGCGCTTAATGCGCGCAGCCTGCTGACCCTGATGCTGGTGGTCAGCGGCGAGCCGTTCACCCCGCTGGTACGCGGCGTGGTGGAGCGGGGCCAGCCGTTACTGCGGGTCATGCCCGCCGATGGCGCGGAAGATGCGGCCGAGGCAGAGGGCGATGCACTGTTCTCCAAACCGCTGACCTTGCCCAACGCCAATGGCTTGCATGCCCGTCCGGCAGCGGTATTGGCCCAGGCGGCGAAAGGGTTCAGCGCGAGCATTTACTTGCACAAACACACCCGGAGCGCCAACGCCAAGTCGCTGGTGGCGATCATGGCGCTGCAGACGGAGCAGGGCGACAGCTTGCAAGTCAGTGCGGCCGGTGAGGATGCAGAGGCGGCGATCGAGGCACTGGTCGCGCTGTTGGCACAGGGGTGCGGCGAGACCGTTGCAGCACCGGCCGAGCTGACTGCGCCGCTCGCGTCGGCAACCCTGCTGCGTGGTGTGCGCGCCTCACCGGGTTCGGCGTTTGGCCAGGTGGTCCAGGTGGCTGAGCCCGAGCTGACGATCACTGAACAAGGCGCTGGCGTAACGGCCGAGCGTGCCGCACTGCAACGTAGCCTGCTGGCCGCAAGCGAGGCGTTGCAAACCTTGCAGGCCCAGGCCGTCGGCAGTGCCCAGGCGCAGATCTTTCGTGCCCATCAGGAACTGCTCGAAGACCCAACCTTGTTGGAGCAAACCCACGCCGCGCTGGCCGAAGGCAAGAGCGCCGCCTATGCCTGGAACCGCGCCACGCTGGCGACCGCCGAGCTGCTCCAGGGTCTGGCCAATACGCTGCTTGCCGAGCGGGCGGCCGACCTGGCGGATGTGGGCCAGCGCGTCCTCAAACTGATCCTCGGCATCCCGGACCGCGCATGGGATTTACCCGAGCGCGCGATCCTCATCGCCGAGCAACTGACTCCCTCGCAGACTGCCGGCCTGGACACACAAAAGGTGCTGGGGTTTGTCACCGTCGGCGGTGGTGCTACCAGCCATGTGGCGATCCTTGCGCGTGCGCTCGGCCTGCCGGCGATTTGCGGTGTACCCGTGCAAGTGTTGGCGCTGGCCAATGGTAAACAGGTGCTGCTCGACGCCGACAAAGGCGAGCTGCACCTGGACCCGAACCTGGCCGAAATCGAACAATTGGAAGCTGCGCGCAAGCAGCAGTTAGTGCGACATCAGCGCGATGTGAAGCAAGCCTTTATGGCCGCTATCACCCGTGACGGCCATCAGGTCGACGTCAGCGCCAACGTCGCTTCCCTGCAAGAGGTTGAGCAAGCCCTGACCCTGGGAGGCGAGGGCGTCGGCCTGTTGCGTTCGGAGTTCCTGTACCTGGACCGCAACCGCGCGCCGAGCGTTGATGAACAGGCTGCGACCTACAGCAGCATCGCCCGCGCGCTGGGCACCGAGCGCAATTTGGTGGTGCGCACCCTGGATGTGGGCGGCGATAAGCCGCTGGCCTATGTGCCGATGGACCCCGAGGCCAACCCGTTCCTGGGCTTGCGCGGGATTCGCCTGTGCCTGGAGCGCCCGGAGCTGTTGCGCGAACAGTTTCGCGCGATCCTCGCCAGTGCCGGGCTGGCGCGCCTGCATATCATGCTGCCGATGGTCAGCCTGGTGACGGAGCTGCACCTGGCACGCAAAATCCTGGAAGAAGAGGCGCTGGCGCTAGGGCTCACCGAGCTGCCCAAACTGGGCATCATGATCGAGGTGCCGTCCGCGGCCTTGATGGCGGACGTGTTCGCGCCGCATGTGGATTTCTTCTCGATCGGCACCAATGACCTGACTCAATACACCTTGGCCATGGACCGCGATCACCCGCGCCTGGCCAGCCAGGCCGACAGTTTGCACCCGGCGGTATTGCGCCTGATCGCCACCACCGTCAAGGCCGCCCACGCCCATGGCAAGTGGGTGGGCGTGTGCGGGGCGCTGGCGTCCGAAGCGCTGGCGGTGCCGGTGCTGATCGGGCTGGGTGTGGATGAACTGTCGGTCAGCGTGCCGCTGATCCCGACCATCAAGGCCAGCGTGCGCGCACTGGACCTGGTCGAGTGCCAGACGCTCGCCTGCCAGGTGCTGGGCCTGGAAGAAGCCGCGCATGTGCGCGAGGCCTTGCGGGCTTACCTGATGGCGAACGTTGAAACCTCACCTGTCGTGGAGCACTGAGCATGTTCGAGAAATTGCAGCGGGCATTCTGGAAAGCCCTCACGCCTGATTTGATTGCCGAGACGCCACCAGAGCCAAGTTTACTGTCGGCCGAGGTGCTCATGGCGTTGGGTGGGGCAGATAACCTCAATTCACAGCAGCGCGTAGCGCTGACGCGAGTGCGCGTGCAGTTGCAGGATGCGGGGCGGTTGAATGAGCCGGCGCTGAAGGCGGCGGGTGTACCAGATGTGATGGTATTGGCGGGCGGTGTGGTGCATCTGCTCATCGGCCTCTAAGCCAGGCGCAGATCCATATGTGGGAGCGGGCTTGCTCGCGAAGAGGGAGTGTCAGTCACCCGATGTATCGACTGATATAGCGCCTTCGCGAGCAAGCCCCACGTTGGTTTTTGCAGTGTTTTTATAACGACGGGTTATCTTCCGGCGGCTTGGTCTTGTCCACGCCCGGCACGTGCAGGTTGCCTTCGACCACCTGGTTGCCTTCCAGCTGCGGCTGGGTCACCCAGGTGAGGATGTCGTAGTAGCGCCGGATGTTCGCCACAAAGTGCACCGGCTCGCCGCCCCGGGCGTAGCCGTAGCGGGTCTTGCTGTACCACTGTTTCTGCGACAGGCGCGGGAGCATTTTCTTCACGTCCAGCCACTTGTTCGGGTTCAGGCCTTCCTTCTTCGCCAGCGTGCGCGCGTCCTCCAGATGGCCGGTACCCACGTTGTAGGCGGCCAGGGCGAACCAGGTACGGTCGGGCTCGGCGATGCTGTCGTCCAGCTCGTCCTTGATCTTGGCCAGGTACTTGGCGCCGCCCATGATGCTTTGCTTGGCATCCAGGCGGTTGGACACGCCCATCGCCTGGGCGGTGTTCTGGGTCAGCATCATCAGGCCGCGCACGCCGGTCTTGGAGGTCACGGCCGGCTGCCACAGCGATTCCTGATAGCCGATGGCGGCCAGCAGGCGCCAGTCGACCTTTTCTTCCTTGGCGTAGGCCCGGAAGTGCTTCTCGTATTTGGGCAGGCGCTGCTGCAGATGCTGGGCGAAGGTGTAGGCGCCGACATAGCCGAGGACATCGACGTGCCCGTAGTAGCGGTCTTTGAGGCGCTGCAGCGTGCCGTTCTTCTCGACCTTGTCCAGGTAGCTGTTGATCTCGTTGAGCAGGCTGTTGTCGTCGCCCGCCGCCACGGCCCAGCTCTGGTTGCTGGCATTGCCCAGGTCGAACGCCACGCGCACGTTGGGGAAGTACACCTGGTTCATCGCCACTTCGTTGGAGTCGACCAGGGTCAGGTCGATCTGGCCCTCGTCGACCATGCGTAGCAGGTCGACCACTTCAACGGCGTCGGATTCTTCGTATTCAATCGCAGGGTTCTGTTTCTTCAGCTCGGCCAACTGCTCGGCGTGGGTGCTGCCCTTGAGCACCATGATCTTCTTGCCTACCAGGTCCGCCGGGGTGGTCGGGCGGGATTGGCCGTTGCGGTAGATGATCTGCGGGGTCACTTCCAGGTAAGGATGTGAGAAACGCACCTGCTTCTGGCGCTGCTCGCTGCTGACCAGGCCGGCGGCGGCCAGCACCGGGCCATTGGGTTTGCCCAACTGGCCGAACAGGTCATCGAGGTTGTCGGCGGTCTCGATTTCCAGCTTTACCCCCAGGTCGTCGGCAAAGCGCTTGACCAGTTCGTATTCGAAACCGGTTTCACCGTTGCGGTCCTGGAAATAAGTCGCCGGGCTGTTGCGGGTAACCACCCGCAGTACGCCATCCTCCTTGATTCGCTCGAGCGTGCTGGGTTTATCAACACAGGCGCTGAGCATCAGGAAGAGTCCGGTTGCGATGAGCCATTTGGCGCAGCGCGGGCGCAAAGCAGTTGGGGAGAACATCTGCGCAGTATACGCAAACGGCCCACGGCGCCATATCTCGACAGCGGCGGACTTGTCTGCTAGCGCCGCCAAAACTGTGCTGCAGCCCGCAGAAACGTGGCCTGGGGGCGGTTTATGACGGTTAAAATAACTGCACCACCAGCCTTGGAAAATGCCCCGATAGCGTGCAAACCCTGCCAACTGACGTTCGGCAGCGGCCACCCGTGCCGTTTCGGGTGCCGTTGGCGCAGGTTTACGCTAGAATGCACGGCCTCAAAGCACACCCCCTTCCCGAGGCTGTCCCGAAGATGTTGATCCTGCGCGGCGCTCCTGCCCTTTCTGCCTTTCGCCACAGCAAACTCCTTGAACAACTGAGCCAGAAGGTTCCAGCGGTTACAGGCCTGTATGCTGAATTTGCTCACTTCGCCGACGTTACCGGCGTGTTGACCGCCGACGAACAGCAAGTGCTCGCACGCCTTCTGAAGTACGGCCCCAGCGTTCCTGTTCAAGAGCCGACCGGCCGCTTGTTCCTGGTTCTGCCGCGGTTCGGCACCATCTCGCCCTGGTCCAGCAAGGCCAGCGACATCGCCCGCAACTGTGGCCTGGAAAAAATCCAGCGCCTGGAGCGCGGTATCGCTTTCTACGTCGCAGGCCAGTTCAGCGATGCCGAAGCCGAGCTGATCGCCAGCAGCCTGCACGACCGCATGACCCAGATCATCGTCAGCCAGTTGGAACAGGCTGCCGGCCTGTTCAGCCACGCCGAGCCCAAGCCGCTGACCGCGATTGACGTGCTTGGCGGTGGCCGCGCCGCCCTCGAGAAGGCCAACACCGAACTGGGCCTGGCTCTGGCTGAAGACGAGATCGACTACCTGGTCAACGCCTTCACCGGCTTGAAGCGCAACCCGCACGACATCGAACTGATGATGTTCGCCCAGGCCAACTCCGAGCACTGCCGTCACAAGATCTTCAACGCCAGTTGGGACATCGACGGCGAGAGCCAGGAAAAAAGCCTGTTCGGCATGATCAAGAACACCTACGTGATGCACAGCGAAGGCGTTCTTTCTGCTTATAAGGACAACGCCTCGGTGATCGTCGGCTCCGTCGCCGGCCGCTTCTTCCCGGACCCTGAAACCCGCCAGTACGGCGCGGTGCAGGAGCCGGTGCACATCCTGATGAAGGTTGAAACCCACAACCACCCGACCGCGATTGCCCCGTTCCCTGGCGCAGCCACCGGTTCCGGCGGCGAAATCCGCGACGAAGGCGCCACCGGCCGTGGCGCCAAGCCAAAGGCGGGCCTGACCGGTTTCACCGTGTCCAACCTGCAGATCCCAGGCTTCGAACAGCCGTGGGAAGTGCCGTACGGCAAGCCTGAGCGCATCGTCACCGCGCTGGACATCATGATCGAAGGCCCGTTGGGCGGCGCCGCGTTCAACAACGAATTCGGGCGTCCGGCGCTGACCGGTTACTTCCGTACCTTCGAACAGTCCATCACCACGCCGCGTGGCGATGAAGTGCGTGGTTACCACAAGCCGATCATGTTGGCCGGCGGTATGGGCAACATCCGTGAAGAACACGTCAAGAAAGGCGAGATCCTGGTCGGCTCCAAACTGATCGTGCTCGGCGGCCCGGCGATGTTGATCGGCCTGGGCGGCGGCGCTGCTTCCTCGATGGCCACCGGCACCAGCTCGGCTGACCTGGACTTCGCTTCCGTACAGCGCGAAAACCCAGAGATGGAGCGTCGCTGCCAGGAAGTCATCGACCGTTGCTGGCAGTTGGGTGACAAGAACCCGATCAGCTTCATCCACGACGTCGGCGCGGGCGGTCTGTCCAACGCCTTCCCGGAACTGGTCAACGATGGCGACCGCGGTGGCCGTTTCGAACTGCGCAATATTCCAAACGACGAGCCGGGCATGGCCCCGCACGAAATCTGGAGCAACGAATCCCAGGAACGCTACGTACTGGCGGTTGGCGCCGAAGACTTCGCGCGCTTCCAGGCCATTTGCGAACGCGAGCGCTGCCCGTTTGCCGTGGTCGGCGAAGCCACTGCCGAACCGCAGTTGACGGTCACCGACAGCCACTTCGGCAACAGCCCGGTCGACATGCCTCTGGAAGTGCTGTTGGGCAAAGCTCCACGCATGCACCGTTCGGCGGTCCGTGAAACCGAGCTGGGCGATGATTTCGACCCAAGCACACTGGACCTGACCGACAGCATCGAGCGCGTGCTGCACCACCCGGCGGTTGCCAGCAAAAGCTTCCTGATCACCATCGGCGACCGCACCATCACCGGCCTGGTTGCCCGCGACCAAATGGTCGGCCCGTGGCAGGTGCCGGTGGCCGACGTTGCCGTCACCGCCACCAGCTTCGACGTGTACACCGGTGAAGCCATGGCCATGGGCGAGCGCACGCCGCTGGCGCTGCTGGACGCTCCGGCGTCGGGCCGCATGGCGATTGGTGAAACCCTCACCAACATCGCTGCGTCGCGCATCGGCAAGCTGTCCGACATCAAGTTGTCGGCCAACTGGATGTCCGCTGCCGGCCACCCCGGTGAAGATGCGCGCCTCTACGACACCGTCAAGGCTGTCGGCATGGAGCTGTGCCCGGAGCTGGGCATCACCATTCCGGTGGGCAAGGACTCGATGTCCATGGCCACCCGTTGGAACGAAGACGGCACCGACAAGAGCGTTACCTCGCCGCTGTCGTTGATCGTCACCGGTTTTGCGCCGGTTACCGACATCCGCCAGACCCTGACCCCGCAACTGCGCATGGATAAGGGCACCACCGATCTGATCCTGATCGACCTGGGCCGTGGCCAGAACCGCATGGGCGCCTCGATCCTCGCGCAAACCCACGGCAAGCTCGGCAAGCACGCGCCGGACGTGGATGACGCCGAAGACCTCAAGGCCTTCTTCGCCGTGATCCAGGGCCTGAACGCCGACGGCCACGTGCTGGCTTACCACGACCGTTCCGACGGCGGCCTGCTGACCAGCGTGGTGGAAATGGCCTTCGCCGGTCACTGCGGTCTGAATATCGTGCTCGACAGCGTTGCCGAGGATGCTTCCGAAATCAACGGCATCCTGTTCAACGAAGAGCTGGGCGCGGTGATCCAGGTTCGCCAGGATGCTACCCCGGACGTACTCGCACAGTTCAGCGCTGCTGGCCTGGACGATTGCGTGGCGGTGATCGGCCAGCCGATCAACAACGGCGAGATCAATATCTCCTTCAATGGCGACACGGTATTTGCCGGCCAGCGCCGCTTGCTGCAACGCCAGTGGGCTGAAACCAGCTACCAGATCCAGCGCCTGCGCGACAACGTTGAATGCGCCGAGCAGGAATTCGACGTGATCCTGGAAGAGGACAACCCGGGCCTGAGCACCAAGCTCAGCTTCGACGTCAACCAGGACATCGCCGCGCCCTACATCAAGAAAGGCATCCGCCCACAAGTGGCGGTCCTGCGCGAGCAGGGCGTCAACGGCCAGGTGGAAATGGCGGCCGCGTTCGACCGCGCCGGCTTCAATGCGATCGACGTGCACATGAGCGATATCCTCGCCGGTCGCGTTGACCTCAACGCGTTCAAAGGCCTGGTGGCCTGCGGTGGTTTCTCCTACGGCGACGTGCTGGGTGCCGGTGAAGGCTGGGCCAAGTCGGCGCTGTTCAACAGCCGTGCGCGCGATGCGTTCCAGGGCTTCTTCGAACGCAATGACAGCTTCACCCTGGGTGTGTGCAACGGTTGCCAGATGATGTCCAACCTCAGCGAACTGATCCCGGGCAGCGAGTTCTGGCCGCACTTTGTGCGTAACCGTTCCGAGCAGTTCGAAGCCCGTGTGGCCATGGTGCAGGTGCAGGAATCCAACTCGATCTTCCTGCAGGGCATGGCCGGTTCGCGCATGCCGATCGCCATCGCCCACGGTGAAGGGCATGCCGAGTTCGAAAGCGAAGAAGCCTTGCTCGAAGCCGACCTGTCCGGCTGCGTGGCCATGCGTTTCGTCGACAACCACGGCAAGGTCACCGAGACCTACCCGGCCAACCCGAACGGCTCGCCGCGCGGGATCACCGGCCTGACCAGCCGCGACGGCCGCGTGACCATCATGATGCCGCACCCGGAGCGTGTGTTCCGCGCCGTGCAGAACTCGTGGCGCCCGGAAGAGTGGGACGAGGACGGCGCGTGGATGCGCATGTTCCGCAACGCCCGCGTGTGGGTGAACTAAGGCGGTGTACAAGCTCAGCTTCTTTGTGCCCGACAGCCATGTGGAGACGGTAAAAGCCGCCGTCTTCGCGGCCGGTGGCGGGCGCATCGGCGACTACGACAGCTGTGCCTGGCAGGTGCTGGGCCAGGGCCAATTCCGTGCGTTGGACGGCAGCCAGCCGTTCATCGGGCAAGTCGGCCAGGTGGAAGTGGTTGAAGAGTGGAAGGTTGAGCTGGTGGTGGCCGATGCGTTGATCGTGGCCGTTGTGGCCGCATTGAAGCTCAGCCACCCCTATGAAACCCCGGCCTATGAAGTCTGGCAGTTGGCGGATTGCTGATCCGCCGGCTGTAAAAAACAAACCCGCTGGGCCATGACGGCCAGCGGGTTTTTTAGTGCGCGACGGTTATGGCGCAGGGACCAAATCCATGTCTGCCCTTAGCATCTCTAACAGGGCGAACAGGTTTCGGAAACGCTGTTGTTGTTTGTCCCAACGCTCAATGAAGAACCACCCGTTGTCGTCCACTTGAATCGGCGTGGTGACGATTTCTCCGGTTCGCGAGCGGTGTATCAGCCGGGTCTCGGCAGTGGAAGGGCGCTCGATCAGGTAGTGACCGGCCTTTGTCAGCCGCGCGTGGTCAGCCGGTACAAACGGCGCCTGCACCCATGCATCAGCGTGGCCGACTTCAAGTTTGAAGTCACTGCGCAAGGCGGGGGACACGAGGGTATGCAGATCGCTTTCCCAGTAGCCGGGGTGAATGGTTTTGGCGGCACCCGGCGCCGAATCACGTACATGCAGGCTGACCGCGCCTTGCAACTCTGCCAGCCCCGGCACCCCGAGGTTGGTATTGGTGTGGGCACTGCCGACGAAGGCGATCCACTTATGGGCGCCTTGGGCGGCCTGGTCGGCCTCGATGACCTTGGACGCGAAATAGCTGAACATCCGGTTTCGCGTGAGGCTGTCGTCGCCCGGCACGCCCTTGAGGTGATAGCTCGCAGCACAATCAAGGGCTCTGACGCGGATGCCATATTTGCCGGCGGCCTGAACCACCTGGGTGTAGGTGTCGGCGCCGGAGTAGAGCGGCATGTGCCCCGCATCCTGTTGCTTGAGGTAGGCCTTGAGCCGGGGGGCCAGGCGTTGGGTGCGCTGGAACAGGTCCAGTTCGGCCTGGTGCAGGTCGGTGAGCAGGTGTTCGATGTACAGGGTTTCGTAGCCGGCCTCCTTGATCTGTTTCATCTGGGTTCTCAGCAGGGCTTTGCTTGCCTTGTGGCCATGCCCTTCGCCGATCACCAGCCCCGAAAAGGCGCTGTCGGCCACCTGTTTGAGGAAGGATTCCGGCGTCGTTGCCGCCGTCACGGTCGGCAGTGCGGCGCGTGGCGTCGCAACATAGCCGGCAAAAAAACCGTCGGCGGTGGTTTGCAACCGAGTGCGGGTTTGCACGAACGCACTGAACGCATTCGCACGGGTCGGCGGAAACGGCGTGTAGCGGCTGTCCAGCCCATGGGGTTGGTCGGCCAGGTGGGCAATATCGTCCCGAAGTGACGGCGCAATATCGAAGGCATCGAAGTGTTCGACCGCGACCGGTACGACCGTCGGTGGCACGCTTGGCGCCGGGGCCTTGAGCGTGGTGTTCAGGGTCAGGCGGTAGTCGCCCTTGGCCAGAGGGTCTCCAGGTATGGCGCCGGGAGTATCGAGCCAGAGGCCGACCGGTTGCGCCGCGCCCACATCCTCGATGCGCAGCGCAACGGCGTCCTGCAGGTCGGCCAGGCCTGGCGTCTGCTGGAAGGTCCGCAGCCTGGAGGGCTCCACCAGTGCAACCCAGCGCTCCTGCGGGGTATCGGTCATGTCGGCCTGGATCACCTTGTGCGAATAGAAGTTTCTAAGGTCATTGCCCCGTGGCGTGGTGGGCGGTGTGTCGCCCATCAGCAGCGCATTGTCCAGTTGATAGCTGGTGCTGGCATCCAGCGCCTTGACCTTCATGCCTTTTTCCCGCGCTTTGCGTACGAGGGCCAGGTAGCCGTTTTTCGCGTCGCTGGCGAAGCCGAAGGCGCTGTCGACGAGGGTCAGGTGTTGCTTGATATGGCGCCAGGATTTCCCCTGATTGAGCTTCTCCAGCTTGACCCGGAAGACATCCCCCGGCACGTATTCCAGGTACAGCGTCTTGAAGCCTTGCTCGACCAGCGCATCGAAATTGTCGATCAGCGTCTGTTTTGCAGCAATGGAGGTGGGTACGGCGCCGACTATCAGGTGTTTGTTGCCGGCGAATGCCTCGCTGGCGATCAGGCTGGCGAATGAACGGCTGGCTTCGACGGGGGCCAGGTCCGTCACGGCGGGCAGCGGCACGAAATCCCGGAAAAAGATGTGGGCGTCCGTGGTCAGGCGTCCCACCTGTTGTTCATAGGCCGCCCGCGCCGGGCGCAGATGCCGGATGGACTCGTCCAATTGTATGTGTGGAGGGATCTGCAGGACCTGGGCGCTGGTCAACATCTTGGTTTTGAATTGCGGGTCCAGCAGGGACTCGATATCTCGCCAGTATTTCGCCGGGATCCCGTAGTCCTTATGTGGCCCAGGTGATTCCGGCACGTTTTCATACTTCGGTGCGCCACCGACGACGCCGCTGCGCACCCAAGCCCCGTCGGGGGTTTGCACGGCCAGGCGCGAGGTCGACACCAGCCCGCCGCTGGCTGGGTCCAGGCGGTACAGCAAATAGCGACCGATCGGATCCGGTGCCTTGGGCGCCCAGAGGGAGCGCCCCTCGAATACCACGGGCTGCATGCCGGCGGCTGTGGGGGGCGTGGGTTCAAGCTGGCTGATCAGTTGCAGTGCGCGGCTTTGTTCGACGGCACCACCACTCAGGCGCAAGGGTTTGCCGATGGGGTTGAGCGCGCGCAGCGCCGGGCGCAGGTCGGTGAGCAGCGCGCCGGCGCTGTTGAACAGGTAGCCGAGGAAGTGCTCGAAGGCCGCCGAGGTATCGCCCTGATGGTAAGCATGCAGCGCGAGCATGGCGTCCTTGAAGGCCAGCAGCAGGCCGGTGCTCAGGCTCACAATCGGAAACGGCGCGGTGGCCACCGCAGCCACCCACTCCACGCAGTTCCAGAGAATGCCGGTAATCATCTGTGTGCGGTTCACGGTGGTGGCCGCCACGTCATCGATCTTGCGTTGCAGCTTCATGTCGTACAGCGCCCAGTGCAGGTCCGTCACCACCGGCACCGAGCGGGTGGTGTCGTAACGTGCCGGGCTGATGCTGGTTTTATCCAGCTGTTCGGGGAGCAGGCGCCGGGCTTCCTCGAGGAAGATGCGGACCCGGTTGCGCGCTTGCACGCCCACCCGTTCGGTGAGGTAGGCGAGCATGCCCGGCTGTTTTTTCAACAGGTAATTGAACAGTCGGGCTTCGCGGAAACTGATGCCGTCCGGTGCGTGTGGGGTGTACAGCAGCACCGGGTTATCCCCATGGCTGAACAGCCAGGTGTCGATGACCCATTCCCCGTCGATCATCAAGCGGTGCAGCGCATAGTCGTTGCGCACCCGCACCGTGGTGTCGCCCAGGCTGGCGATACTGCGTTCCAGCCACTGCAAATCGATGGCGGCGAGGTGCCCTTGCAATTGGCATTCAATCGCGGCGCTGTGCATCTGCCATTGAGTGATGGCCAGCACGGTCCTGCGCCTGAGCTCATACGCAGGCTCCCGGGCATTGAGCAACTCGGCGCGCAGGGCCTGGGTGTAGCGTTGGCCGATCCACACCCCTGTGACCGAGCGTGCAACCTGCTCGGCGCTCAGCGTACTCAGGTCGATACCCTGCGGGCCCCTGAACCGCGCCGAGCGTGAAAACTTCTCATCGAGAAATCCCACACCGTCGGCATAACCATCGCGGTACAGCTGGGTGTAGGTCAGCGGGGGCGGTGTCCATGCACCGATCAGCGCAGGCGGCGAATACGCCCATAGCGTGTCCGGGTCGACATCGTTCTGCGGCCGGCCGAGCAGTTGGTTCAGGCGTTGCCGGGCCTGTTGGTGCAGGTAGGTCTCGAAGCTTGGGAAGCTGGCTTCCGAGAACGCCTGGCGGTTGTAGGTGGCGAGGGTGTTTTCGGCGTTGTCGCTGAGGGTCAGCAGCGTGCGCCGGGTCTCGTTGCTGGCTGCGCGATACCACCCCGGCGTGCTGAATTCGTAGTCATCAATGCGTGTGCGCAGCACATGCTCGGCCATTGCGCGCAGGCAATCCTGGTGGCTGGCGGCGGGGTTGAAGGTCAGCTCCTGATGTTCCTGGGCATCGGGCTTGAAGCTCAGGCCGCTCAGGACGCTTTGCATGGTCTGGCGAAAGCGCAGGGGCACCCGTGTGATCAGGTAGTCGGTCAGGGTGCCGGGCGGCGCTTTGTGGCCGTTGTCCAGGGCCCAGCCGAGGATATGCGCCTGGCATTGGGCCTCGGTGTCGAACGCCTGGAATTGTTGCTCACGCGGTGCGTCGGGCGTACACAGCAGCACGCGTTGCACGGTTCCGCTGGCGTCGGCCTGGCGCAATACCCACAGGTCCTGCAGCTGTGCCCCATGCAACGACAAGGCGCTGGCGCCCAAGCTGGCGGCGCTCAGCAGTGGGTCGGTGCCCGTGCGCAGGCGCTGGATCAACTGGTAGTCGCTGTCGCTCAGGTGGTTTTGCAGCACCGCGGTGTAGGCCAGTGCGTTGATGCGTCGATCCAGCATCTGCTCAATCGCCTGGCGCACCTCGACACGTGCATGCAGCGTTTTCTGTACGTCTGCAAATGCCAGGCGCGGTTGCAGGCTGCCCAATTGTCGGGCCAGCCACGTCGGAGTGAGGTCTTGGTAGGCGTCGGGCAAGGCCGCGCCGTGGTAGGTCAGCGTGGTCTTTTGCAGAAAGTCCGAGCCCGGCAGTTCATCGCCGGTGTGCAGCCCGCGCAGGGCCAGGTCGATCAGGTTGCGCTGATGTTCGTACGGGCCGATGCCGACCATCATGCGCTGGGTGGTGACCTGCACATGCTCCGGCTCCAGGTCATCGATCTCCAGCTCGTCGCTCAGGCGTTCCAGCCATTGATGGCGTGCCAGGGCCTGCGGGGTGGTGGCCGGGCCCAGCAGGTCGAGCAGCGCCTGGCGCGCCAGGTTGTAGTCGCCCAGGTGTTCGGCCAGTTCAAGGCGCCGGGCTTCGCTGGCGCTGCGGTACCAGTCGGGCGCGGTCAGGCGCAGGCAGCGTTCGAGTACCGCCTGGGCACGCAGTTCGAGGCGGGCGCTGAAGTCGGGCAGGGCGTTGCTGATAGCCAGGTCCAGGGCCTGCATCAGTTGTTCGGCGTCGCGCTGCGGGTTGTCGGCGAAGCTCAGGGCGCGCTGGACATCCTCAGTGCGCTTGTTCACCAGCCCATCGAAAATATGCTCAAACAACGGTTTTTCAACGATCGATGCCAGCGCCATTGGCCAGATCCCCGCTGCCGTCAAAGCCTGGTAACGCGCGGGCAGCAGGGCCATGAACTCGCGGCGGCCGGTGGGGTGCTCGACGAGTTGCTGCAGGCGGGTATTGAGCTCACCCAACGAGTCGAAGGCTTCGATCCCGCGCAGCGGTGTGAACAGCAACACGCGGCCAACGGGTTCGGCGGACGTCAGGTCGTTCACCTCGGGCGTGTTTTTTTCCGTGGCGACAAAGGCTCCCGCCAATTCGACGATGTGCTCCTGGTAACGCATCGTCAGCGCATACAGGCCTGGGCGCAACGCAGGTACTGAGCCTGCCTTGCCCAGTATCGCGGCATCCAGCGGCTGCAACAGGCGATCCTGAACGCCCAGCCGGGCTTCGTTTTCCAGCGCGGTCAGGCCGGCCTCGTGGGTCATGAAAGCCTTGCGCGGCCTGCCGCCGATGGTGTCGCGCAGGTCCATGTCCAGCAGTTGGGTGTTCAGGTTGACGCTGAGCGAGGCGACCAGCGCCTTGCCTGCGTCACTGTGCAAGTCGCTGCCCTGCAACCCTTGGTAGAGGGTGCGGCCGTTGAGCAGGAATGCCCGGTGATACGCCTGCAGGGTGGTGTTGATCCGCTCCAGATAAGCCTGTTCCTCAGAGGGCTTATGGGGTGACAACAGCGGCGTCGGCGATTGAAGCAAGTGGTGGCCGATCTGGTGCAACGCGCCTTTGATCTCGTCGAAAGACAGGGTGGAAGTGCTCACTGGCACATTCTCCATGCTGAGGGTTAGAAGCTTCAGCTTGGAGAATGGCGCTGCGGCGGGAGCGGTAGATAAGTAGGTGGGGGTATTGGAGGGGGCCGATTGGGCGTGCTCGCGACGAGGCCAGAACAGCCGCTACGGCGCTAAACCCTGACGCCGATCTCACGGCCACTGAGCAACCGCTCCAACGCCTCACCCAATCCCGAGGCCTTGTCGCCCATCAACAGGTGCCAAACCCCGCTATCCAACTGGCTGACGCCTTGGCACCCAAGCGCGGTCAGCTGCGATTCTAACAGTATCGAATCGTCTGCCAATTCCACCCGCAACCGGGTCATTGCCACCGCATCCAGCTGCCGCACATTCGCGCGACCGCCCAGCGCATTCAGCCACTGCTCGGCGTGCTGCACGTTCACTGCTACCGGCTTATCCACAGGCGCAACCGACACCGGTACAGCGGCGACAAACCCCGGCATCGCCAGGCGAATTTCATCAGCAATGCTGTCGGCCATCGGCCCCACCACCACCTGCAAGCTGCCGCCGTTGCCGGGGCGAACCACGGCCATCGCGCCGAGTGCTTTCAGGTCTGCGTCCACCGCTTTGTTGCGATCGACCATGTCCAGGCGCAGGCGCGTGGTGCAGGCGCCGACGCTGAGCAAATTTTCCGCGCCGCCAAGGGCGCGGATATAGGCACCGGCGCGCTGGTTGTCGCTCATTGCTTCAGCCGGTGCAACCTGGATATCTTCGCGCCCCGGCGTCTTCAGGTTGAAGCGGCGGATGCAGTAGTTGAACACGCTGTAGTAGATCAGCGCATACGCCAGGCCCACCGGCACCACCAGCCAGCCATTGGTGGACTTGCCCCAGCCGAGCACCATGTCGATAAACCCACCGGAGAAGGTAAAGCCCAAGTGGATATTCAACATATTGGTGATTGCCATCGACAGGCCGGTGAGCAGCGCATGCAGCAAATACAAGAATGGCGCGAGGAACATAAAGGCGAATTCAATCGGCTCGGTCACCCCGGTCAGGAACGAGGTCAGCGCCATCGACAGGAAAATCCCGCCCATGACTTTGCGCCGCTCCGGCAAGGCGTTGCGGTACATCGCCAGGCACGCGGCGGGCAGGCCGAAGAGCATCACCGGGAACATACCGGTCATGAACTGGCCACCTTTCGGGTCGCCGGCGAAGTAGCGGGTCAGGTCACCAGTGACCACCGCGCCGGTCGCAGGATCAGTGAACGAGCCGAACACAAACCAGGCCATGTTGTTGAGGATATGGTGCAGGCCAGTGACGATCAGCAGGCGGTTGAACACACCAAACACGAACGCGCCAAAGCTGCCGCTTTCCATCAGCAGCACGCCGAAGCTGTTGATGCCGTGCTGGATCGGCGGCCAGATCAGGCCAAAGATCACCCCCAGCGCCACCGCCGAAAACCCGGTGACAATCGGCACAAACCGCCGCCCGCCGAAGAACGCCAGGTACTCCGGCAACTTGATGTCCTTGAAGCGGTTGTACAGCGCGCCCGCCATCAAGCCGCTGGCGATACCGGCGAGCATGCCCATGTTGATGCTGGTGTCCATCACCTTGAGCGTGGAGACCATCACCAAATAGCCAATCGCACCGGCCAGCCCGGCCGTGCCGTTGTTGTCGCGGGCAAACCCCACGGCAATGCCGATGGCGAAGATCAGCGCCAGGTTGGCGAAGATCGCCTGCCCGGCGTCGTGCATCACGGCGATGTTCAACAGGTCGGTGTCACCCAGGCGCAGCAGCAGGCCGGCAATCGGCAAGATGGCGATGGGCAGCATCAATGCACGGCCCAGGCGTTGCAGCCCTTCGATGAAAATCTGATACATGGCGGGTCTCCTTTTTCTTGTTGTTGTCAGCTCAGCGGCCAGTGGTGTTTGCAGGCTTGGCGAACCGCCTTGGCGCTGCTCAGGTTGAGCAGGCCTTGGCTGAGTTGCCGGCATTGCGCCGCGTCCAGGTGGCGGACGCGGTCCTTGATTTCTGCGATTTGCGGCGGGCTCACCGACAGCTCGCTGACCCCCAGGCCGACCAGCACCGGCGTGGCCAGCGGGTCCGAGGCCAAGGCGCCACACACGCCCACCCAA
>NZ_JBAWDE010000342.1:0-4552 GCF_049590575.1 Pseudomonas sp. | reverse complement strand
AAGTGCGTGAGGCGTACTTTATCGAAGAGCAGAATTTGCGGTTCCAGGGGCAGTATCTGGATCGGGAGATTGGGCTGCACTACAACACATTTCGGTTTTATGATCCGGATGTGGGGAGGTTTACGACGCCGGATCCGATTGGGTTGTTGGGTGGATTCAACCTTTACCAGTACGCTCCAAATCCGATTGGATGGGTTGATCCATGGGGCTGGGCAGGTAACCCGGCCAATGCCACTCATATCACCTATGTCGGCGTGAAGGATGGCAAGCCTCGGGGAAAGGGGACAGATTTATTTAAGGGTCGACAATTAAATAGATCCGTCCCCTTTATCTGTTCATGCTGCCTGTGATAACGATGACCTCTACTTTTCTACGTGTACCATTTTTACCTCCAGGGATGGCGCTGACCGTTTTTGTTTGCGTTGAGCGAAATGATGACACCTGCACACGGCCTTCGGCACGCAAATTGGCTGTCCATCAACAAAGAGAGATGGAAAAACTTCAACTTGGCCATAGCTGCGTTTTGCTTCATACGCTTGCGCCTTCTGAACTCAAACCCGCGATGTTGGTTGATCCAATCCCACGAACCTATATTGCCCAGCAACCACTGACACCCGACCAAATGCAAGAAGAGCTGGAAGACTTGGACAGTGGCGCGGGGATCAGCAAAGTTCTAGGACGACCCGCTTGGTTGCAAGACCCGTTATATGAAAGCCCTCGCTACTATTTTTTGGCACAGCTAACCGAAACCGACATCACAAAAATAAGCCCTGGCCACGAAGGGTTATTCGGTGGCGGTATCGGCTATATTTTTGCTGATAATCGGGCGAAGAAGATGAAAGAAGGAGATCTGGGTGGCTATTTCCTGACTCAGTTTACTTGAGACGAGCAAGTCACTAAAAAGCTTAATAACACCCCACAAAAAATGGGCACCCGACCCAGTCGGCGTGCCCATTTTTCCTACCACCCGCCTCCCTTCAGACGGTACCGCTATTACGGGTTGACGCTGTCTTTGAGCGACTTGCCCGGCTTGAACGCAACGGTGTTGCTCGCCTTGATCTTCACAGGCTCACCGGTTTGCGGGTTTTTGCCGGTGCGGGCGCCGCGGTGGCGTTGCAGGAAGGTGCCGAAGCCAACCAGGGTGACGCTGTCTTTACGGTGCAGGGCGCCGGTGATTTCTTCGAGAACGGCGTTGAGGACGCGGTTGGCCTGCTCTTTGGTCAGGTCTGCTTTTTCAGCGATGGCGGCTGCGAGTTCTGGTTTACGCATAAGTGAAGCCTCTTTGACGGTTTTTTGTTGTTATGTCCGTGCTGCTCTCTAACGGAGCAGCGCCCAAGGCGCCGCAGGCTCTACTCTGCGGCAGACGGGAGTGAGGATGGCATGCCCAGGTACGCCGCGCCAGTCTCGCGGCGACCTTTCTAGGGGCAAAAACAGGCTTATTCCGACAGAACGACCGGTATTTACGCCAGCAACGGTGGAAGTTCTTTGTTGAGGGCCAGTTTTTCCATCACGGCACTGCCAGTCAACGCGTAACCCAGCAGGCGGCCGCTGGCATCGCGGCACAAGGCCTTGATGTCGGCGCCCTGCCCTTCGACGCTCCACACGCCTTCGGTGCCGCGCGGCGGTGGCGAGACCACCAGCGGGCAGACCGGGGTTTTGACCGTGACCGGCATCGCACCGTAGCTGACCGCCGTGGCGTTGCCGGCCAGGGTCTGGGCCAGCGCACGGGCGCAGCTCATCAACGGCATCACGTACAGCAGGTTCAGGCCATCGACCTCGGCGCAGTCGCCCAGCGCATAGATATTGGCGTGGGAGGTCTTGAGATGGCGGTCGACCATGACCCCGCGGTTGGTCTGCAGGCCGGCCGCCGCGGCCAGGTCGACACGCGGGCGCAGGCCGATGGCCGAGACCACCAGGTCGCACTGGATGACTTCACCGTCCGACAGGTGCGCCTCCAGGCCATCGGCGCTGCGCTCCAGGCGATTGAGCACCGGGCCCAAATGGAAGCGCGCGCCGAGGCTTTCCAGCCCGGCCTGCACGGCGGCGGCAGCGGCCGGGTGCAGCAGGGTCGGCATGACTTGTTCGCACGGCGCGACCAGGTCGACTTCATAGCCGCCGAGGATCAGGTCGTTGGCGAATTCACAGCCGATCAGGCCGGCGCCCAGCACCAGCACGCGACGTTTGCCGGCGGCGGCAGCGCGAAAGCGCGCGTAGTCTTCGAGGTCATTGATCGGGAAAATCAGCTCTGCCGCGTCACCTTCGACCGGCACCCGCACCGTCTCGGCGCCCCAGGCCAGGATCAGGTCGCGGTAGCCCACCGCTTCCTCGCCGATCCACAGGCGCTTGTGGCCTGGGTCGATGCCGCTGATGCGCGTGTGGGTGCGCACTTCGGCCTTGAGTTGCTCGGCCATGGCACCCGGTTCGGCCATGCTCAGGCCATCGGCTTCCTTGTTTTTGCCAAAGCCGGTGGAGAGCATAGGCTTGGAGTAGGAGCGCCCGTCATCCGCAGTGATCAGCAGCAACGGGGTCTCGCTGTCGAGCTTGCGAAACTCCCGGGCCAGGTTGTAACCGGCCAATCCTGTGCCGATGATCACGACAGGTGCGTTCATTCCTTTCTCCTTGTAGTACGTCTCTGAAACTGAAAATTAGCCGATTTCGATCATTTCGAAATCCATTTTGCCTACGCCGCAGTCCGGGCACAGCCAGTCTTCGGGAACGTCCTGCCACAGGGTGCCCGGCGCGATTCCGTCATCCGGCCAGCCGTCTTTTTCGTCATAGATCAGGCCACAGACTACACATTGCCACTTCTTCATTACGTGCTTCCTCAGGTTCCAGGCATCTTGGCCGACGGTCGATAGACCTACGTTGCCGTGCGGCTCAGGGCGTTTTGTACTGATCGGGGCCGGCAGATGCAAGCATGATCGACGCAAACGGCCGGTTCGGCACGGCAAAAGCTCAGGACGCCATGGTAAGCTCGCCGCCTCTTTTGCTGCCAATACTGACGCACCGTGCCGCACTCAATCGCCCTTTCCGATGCTTGCCAATGGCTGACCCAGAGCCTTCTGAGCCCGTTGCCTGCGCCCTTGACCCTCAATTGGCTGTTCGACGAAGGCTCGCTGACGCGGCGGTTGACGTGGCTGTCAGACGACGGCTTCAGCGTGACGCCGCTGTACGAAGGCTGGCAGCCCCTGCGCGACGATGAATGCGCCGCCTTGAACCTGGCCCCGGCCAGTATCGGCTGGGTGCGCGAGGTGTATTTGCGCGGGCATGGCCAGCCGTGGGTGTTTGCCCGCAGCGTGGCGGCGCGCAGTGCCTTGCAGGGCGACGGTTTGCACATGGATCAATTGGGCAGCCGCTCGCTGGGTGAATTGCTGTTTTGCGATCACGCCTTCACCCGCCAGGCGCTTGAAGTGTGTCGTTACCCACGGCAATGGCTGCCCACGGCGGACCAGGCCGACGGCCTGTGGGCGCGCCGCTCGCGGTTCGACCGCGGGGCGCTGAGCGTGCTGGTGGCGGAAATCTTCTTGCCGAGTTTCTGGCACGCGTTGCATGCCCACCCGGAGAATTGCTGATGTATCAACGCCTGCTCAAATCCCTCAACCACCTGAACCCCAGGGCCTGGGATTTCATTCAGTTGACCCGCATGGACAAGCCGATCGGCATCTACCTGCTGCTGTGGCCGACGCTGTGGGCGCTGTGGATCGCCGGCAAGGGCTCGCCGTCGTTGATCAATATCGTGATTTTTGTGCTCGGTGTGGTGCTGACGCGTGCCGGCGGCTGCGTGATCAATGACTGGGCCGACCGCAAGGTCGATGGCCATGTGAAGCGCACCGAGCAGCGCCCGTTGGTCAGCGGCAAGATCAGCTCCAAAGAGGCGCTGGTGTTCTTTGCGGTGCTGATGGGCATCAGTTTCCTGCTGGTGCTGCTGACCAATGCCACCACCATCCTGCTGTCCCTCGGCGGCCTGGCGCTGGCGGCCAGCTACCCGTTCATGAAGCGCTACACCTATTACCCGCAAGTGGTGTTGGGCGCGGCGTTTTCGTGGGGCATGCCGATGGCGTTCACCGCCGAGACCGGCAACCTGCCCGCGGCGGCGTGGCTGTTGTATATCGCCAACCTGCTGTGGACGGTGGGTTACGACACCTATTACGCGATGACCGACCGTGACGACGACTTGAAGATCGGGGTTAAATCCACCGCGATTCTGTTCGGCGAGGCCGACCGCGTAATCATCCTCACCCTGCAAGGCCTGGCGCTGCTATGCCTGTTGCTGGCAGGCGCAAGGTTCGAGCTGGGAGGCTGGTTCCACCTGGGGTTGGCGGCGGCGGCGGGCTGTTTTGCCTGGGAATTCTGGTACACCCGCGACAGGGACCGCCTGAAATGCTTCAAGGCGTTCTTGCACAACCACTGGGCCGGGTTGGCGATTTTTGTCGGGATTGTGGCGGATTACGCGTTGCGTTGAGCTTTTTGTGGTGGCTGTACCAGCGCCATCGGGGGCAAGCCCCCTCCCACAGTTGGAATGCGTCCCCCTGTGGGAGGGGGCTTGCCCCCG
>NZ_JBAWDE010000341.1:0-1895 GCF_049590575.1 Pseudomonas sp. | reverse complement strand
AGATAACGTTACACAAGGAGTAATCCTTGGTCTTGTTATCATGACAGTTGGATTCCTATTCAAAATCGCTTCAGCACCATTCCATAACTGGGCTCCTGACGTATACGACGCAGTGCCTACAATCGTTACAACATGGCTTGCTGTAATGCCTAAAATCTCTATCTTCGTTCTACTATTAACACTACACTCATTAACTGAGGGTCTTGGACTTTCAATTGGTGACGTTTATGTTAACGTATGGCAAGCTCTACTATTAGTTTGTTCATTACTGTCACTGATCATCGGTACAGTAGTAGGATTAGCACAATTCCGTATTAAACGGTTACTATCATACAGTACAATTTCACACGTTGGATTCATGTTACTAGCACTTGGTGTTAGTGGTCAAGAGTCAATCGACGCGTTCTTATTCTACTTAATCCAGTACAGTCTAACTAGTGTTAACACATTCTTTATTCTGTTAGCCTTTGGTTACTTAATCCACAGCCAACAATCATCAGGTTCAACACAGAACAACGATGTTCAGTTCATCTCACAATTAAGTGGACAGTTCCGACAGAACCCTATCTTAGCTTTAAGTATGTTACTATGTCTGTTCTCAATGGCAGGAGTTCCACCTTTAGTTGGATTCTTTGCTAAGTACGCTGTTCTATACACAGCTATCCACAATGGTTACTACTTCATTTCAATTGTAGCCATCTTAGCTAGTGTTGTAAGTGCCGCTTACTACTTACGAGTGGTACGTGTAATTTACTTCGACGAGCAACCAGCAGGTGCAGGAAGTCAATCTCCTGAAGTACTATCAAGTGCTCACTGTTACGTAATTGCCGTTCTAACACTATTCTTAGTAGTATTCGCTCTACAACCATCTCTAATCTTAAATAGCACTCAGTTAATGGCGATGTCTATCTATGGTTACTAATGACAATGATCGTTCTGTTTTTCTTCGTTCCAGTTCTAGTAGGTATCCTATTAGCACTTAACGTTCTATTAGCTGTGCACCGACCTGACACAGAGAAGGTAATCCATGTTGCCCTATCACTACGATAGCAATTCTACTAAATACGTGAACTATCTCATTTACTGCCAATTATTGGATACAGTGTAAAGTTTGTTTTATAGAACAAGGATAGAATATGTAGGTAAATTATAATACCTCAGAGACTACATGTAGAAAAATCTTTTGTAATGTTACATTAAAGGTTTATGATATAGTCCAATCCATTCTATATTAGATTGGATAGAACACCTTACGAGTGTGGGTAGAGGTTTTGCCCACAATAATGTTGATACATTAACTAAATCGGGTGAATTGCAAGGAACACTTTTAACTAAAGTCAATTTGCAGCCAATCATATTACAGTGTACTTATCATAGTAGTAATATGCAGGTTCAACGACTAACAGGTGAGCTGCACTAGCAATAATCCTGACACGAGCGCCCGACATCTTCAAGAATTATGAGGATGATGACATAGTCTGATCCTAGTAGTGATACTAGGGGTTGGTTTAAATGACCAACTATAACTTATTGTTAACCCAATTTACGGTCAAGTTCGAGCACCGTTCGCTATCCAGTACTACCTAGTGGGTATCTTGTTCCTAATCTTTGATCTTGAGATTGCTGTTCTATACCCATTAGCCGTTACACTATACCAAGTAACTGCTTACGGATTCTGGATCGCTACTACATTCTTAGTACTATTAACAATCGGTTTCGTATACGAGTACGGAAAAGGAGCTCTTAAGTTCACTGACCACCGTTCTTCAATTAACCGAACACCTATCGAAGCTTAATTTTTATTATTATAATCCCCTTTTCATGATTACCATAAATTAAAGAGTGGTATCTAATCCATATATAGGAGCCTTGACTCCATAGGTCTTCTATGGTAT
>NZ_JBAWDE010000340.1:0-3564 GCF_049590575.1 Pseudomonas sp. | reverse complement strand
GCGTGAGCGTGGGTGCCGGTGCTTCGGCCGGCGCAGGCGCGAGTGCCAATGGTGGTCTTGTCGGCGGGCTGTTGGGTGGCCTGGCCGGCAGAAAATAGAATTGCACCTGGCCGATTAGACGGCCTCACCTACAGCGCCTACGCTTGGTTGAGACGAGAGACCGAATAAGTCTCTCGTCTTTTTTATGGATCAATGATCGATCCCTGAAAGCACCCGAACCGCGCCCCCAGAGCCCGGCGGGAGTCTGCGAAACGCTGCTGCAGTTATGACCATGGAGTGTCCTATGCGCGCTTTGACCCCGTTGTTGCTACTTACCCTCAGTGCTTACGCCCACGCCGATACCCTGCCCAGCTTCCTCAACAGCAACGACACCATCCGCAACCTGCCGGTGCCCAACCTGCCCGCCGACGCCTACCGGCCAGCGACGCCGCATACCCAGTTGCCCACGCCCGCCGCCACCGCCGCGCAGCCTTTGTTGATGGACACCAAAGTCACCATCACCAAGCTGCAGATCGACGGCGGTACGGTCTACCCGCTCAAGGACGTCGCGCAGGTGTTCGAGCCGCTGATTGGCCATGAAACAGACTTGGCGCAATTGATCGAAGCCACCCGCAGCATCACCCGGCGCTATCAGGAGGATGGTTACCTGCTGTCCTATGCGTTCCTGCCCGAGCAACGCTTCGAAGGTGGCCTGGTGCACGTGGTATTGGTCGAGGGTTATATCCGCGACTATGAACTGCAGGGGGACATCGGCGCGGTCTCGTCCTACATCGATAAACTCGCCGAGAAACTCAAGGCCGAACGCCCGCTCACGCGCAAGACCTTCGAGCGCTACACCACGCTGATGAGTGCCATCCCCGGGGTGACCTTGCAAGCCCAGGTGCCGCCGCCGGGCACCACGGATGGCGGCACCCACATGCAAATTTCCGCCAGCCGCAAGCCCTTCACCACCAGCATGAGCCTGAACGAAGCCAGCCGTGGCGGCACCCAGGCGCTGCTGACGGCCACCAGCAACGCGTGGACCTCCATGGGCGAACAACTGAGCATCAGTGGCCTGTTCCCGCCTGGCGACGATAAAGAGCATTACTACCGCGCGGCCTACAGCCAATTCGTGAATGCCGAGGGCACGCAACTGGTGTTGTCCGGCGAACGCTACCGCGCCGACCCACGCACCAGCCTGCAACTGGGCGACGGGCTCGAACTCAAGCCGCATCAGGAAATCGACCGCTACTCCATCGGCCTCAGCCATCCGCTGATCGCCTCGCCCAACGAGTCACTGAGCCTGGGCGCGCGCTACTACGCCGTCGACCAGACCACTCGCTATAAGCTGAAAGGCTTGCCGCAACGCCTGCAGATACAAACCGACCTGCGCGCACTGGCCTTCGAGGGCGACTGGCGCAAGGCCGACACCACGCAACTGCGCATTCTCAGCGCCGGTTTGTACCAGGGCATGAACGGCATGGGCGCCAAGACCCACACGGATTTCGGCGGCCTCAAGCCGGACCTGGATTTCTTCCGCGTGCGCCTGTCGGGCGTACAGAGCAACACGCTCTTCGATAACTGGCAGGGCGTGCTGTCCGGCGCGCTGTATTGGAGTGACGACACCCTGCCCGACAGCGAACGCGCCACCTTCGGCGGGCAGAATTTCGGTCGCGGCTACCCCGATGACCAAGGCTCGGGCGACAAGGGGTGGGGCGCGGCGTACGAGGTCAACTATAGCTACAACCGCGCCGGCGAATGGGTGCGCATCCTGCAGCCGTATGTTGTGTTCGACCGTGCCAAAACCTGGTTCAACGACCTGCCGGTCAAAGGCAATGACCTGTCATCGGCGGCGCTGGGCCTGCGCTTTGGCGACGCCAAGTATTACAACATCGCCCTGGAAGCGGCCAAGCCGATGTCGGACGTGGCACTCGACAACTTCAACCGCAAGCCGCGGTATTCGTTGAGTTTCAGTTATCAGCTCTAATCCGAGGCAGCGCCCATCAAAGTGGGCGCTGCCGTCCATTACGGATGAGACTTGCCGAGGGGAAACAAGCTGTTCAAGGTGTCGATCAACCGCACCAGGTAGATGGGCTTGCGAAAAAGGTCCAGCACCTGCAGGCGCAGCATGTCGCTGACGTCATCCATCTCGGCATGGCCGGACATCACAATCACCGGCAGGTGTGAACGTGAGGTGTGTTCGCGCAGGCGCCTGATCAAGGAGATGCCACTTTCCTCGGGCATGCGCAGGTCGGTGATGACCAGCGCGATATCGGGGTGAAGTGTCAGTTCCTGCAGGGCGAAGGTGACGGAATTGGCGGTAAAACAGACAAATCCCTCATTACCGAGGGATTCGGCAAGTTCGATAAGCGCGTCCTCTTCATCGTCCACCAATAATATTTGTTGGCGTGAAGAAGATGTGCTCATGGCCGTACCTGCAAGAAGGAATATATGTAATCGCTAGCGCAACTTAACCTCAAGTCCCTGTCGGCATTTTGGTCGACATGTTTGTGAAAATAGCACTTATCTTGGTTCCAAGTCCTGTACCGGCACCGACAATAACGAGCGCTACCAGCGCGACGATGATCGCGTACTCAATACCTGAAGCGCCGTCTTTGCGCTTGAAGAAAAGTTGCGACTGAACATAAATTTTCAACATCAGGTCAAGGAACATCAGACTTCTCCTTAAAACGCCACCAACGCCGGAAGGGCTCTAGTACCGAATAACTGCGGTGTGCCACTAGAGCATTGTCAACAAACCCCAGCCTCACAACTGTAATAACGGATTAATCACAAAGCATTAGTCAGATCGTGGCCCCCACAAGGACGCGGTATTAACAGGCAACTTTTAAAGTTCAGCTAAATTTTTCGTCAGGTAATGGCATTTCGTCCTAGCTGAGCTACCTTCAAATAGCCAAATCGTTAGATGTTCATCACAGCCAGGTTGCGAAGTAGCACGTTTGGAATAACGCGCAAGTGCAGTGCAACGGGAAAGGGAGAGCCGTCATGAACAGTCGTATCAGCATGGTCCTGGCCGGCGTGCTGCTGATCGGGGCAATCATCGCGGGTTATTGGGGGCTGGTGTTGAGCCGCCAACCTGAACCTGTCGCAGCACCTGTCGTTTCCGTCGCAAACCCCGTCCCCTCCGCCGAAGATCAAAACCGTCAACCGGTGGTGGTCCTGGTGCGTGAGGTCTCCGCCTTCGCGCCGCTGACTGCCGCAGACCTGGCCATAGAAAAATTGCGCACCGCGCCCGCCGGCAGCCTGACCCAGCTCGACCAGGCTATTGGCCGTATGCCCCAGCGCACCCTGGCTGCCGGCACGTGGCTGACCGAAGAAAGCTTCACCGCCGGCGGCCCGCTCGCCCGCATGATTCGCCCCAACGAGCGGGCGCTGGCTGTCGCGGTGGATGAGGTGATCGGCGCCGCCGGCCAACTGACCCCGGGCGACTACGTGGATGTATTGCTGTTCCTGCGCCAGGACGCGGGTAACGCCGAACAGTCGGCGCAGATCGTGCTGCCGGCCATGCGCCTGCTCAGCGTCGGTGACCAAATGGGCCTGGCCAACGACGGCAAGCCCGCCGTA
>NZ_JBAWDE010000339.1:0-12229 GCF_049590575.1 Pseudomonas sp. | reverse complement strand
AGCCGGGCTTGCGGCTGGCCAGCTCGGGGCGCAGGCCGACCAGGTCAAGCAGTTCATTGACGCGGGCCGGGATCTGCTCCGGGGCGACTTTGCGCTGCACCCGCAACACCTCGGCGATGGTTTCGCCGATGGTGTGACGCGGGTTCAGCGCGGCGTACGGGTCCTGAAAGATCATCGCGGTTTCATGCCGCAGTCGGGCGATGTCGATCGCCGAGCCATGGGCCATGTCGACGCCATCGAACAGCACCTGGCCGGCGCTGATCGGGTTGAGGTGCAGGATCGCCCGCCCGAGGGTGCTTTTGCCGCTGCCGGACTCGCCGACCAGGCCCAGGGTTTCGCCCGCCGCCAGGTTCAGCGACACACCGTTCACC
Source organism: Pseudomonas sp. (assembly GCF_049590575.1). Taxonomy (GTDB): domain Bacteria; phylum Pseudomonadota; class Gammaproteobacteria; order Pseudomonadales; family Pseudomonadaceae; genus Aquipseudomonas. The sequence goes on along the minus strand of NZ_JBAWDE010000339.1, from coordinate 11,858 downwards.
GCCCTCACCCACTGTTTGTTCAGGCCGAACACACCACTGCCGGACGCGGCGAAGCGCACCTCCAGGTCCTTGATCTGCAACAGGCTCATGGCTGACCTCCCAAGGGGTAGTGGCACGCCACCCGCGCGCCTTCCGGCAGCAATTCGGTGCACAACGCGCCGACCTGCGGGCAACGCGGGTTGAAGCGGCAACCGGCGGGCAACGCGTCGAGCAATGGCGGCTGGCCGGGAATGGTGCGCAGCAAGGCATGCCCGCTGCTGTGCGCCGGCTGGCAATCGATCAGGCCAGCGGTGTACGGGTGTTGCGGGTGCGCCAGCAACTCGTATTTGCTGCCGTGCTCGCACAGGCGCCCGGCGTACATCACCGCGATGGAATCGCAGGTCTGCGCCACCACGCCGAGGTCGTGGGTGATCATGATCAGCGACAGCCCGCGCGTGTCACGCAGGTCCAGCAACAGGCGCAGGATCTGCGCCTGCACGGTCACGTCGAGGGCCGTGGTCGGCTCGTCGGCGATCAGCACTTTCGGGTTGCAGCCCAGGGCCACGGCGATCATCGCGCGCTGGCGCATGCCGCCGGAAAACTCGTGGGGGTAATTGTCGACCCGCGCCTGGGGATCGGGAATGCCCACCTGGCGCAGCACCTCGATGGCTTGGCGGCGTGCGTCTTTTTTCGACGCGCCTTGATGCAGGCGGATGCCCTCGGCGATCTGCTCGCCGATGCGCATCAAGGGGTCGAGGTGGCTGCTGGGGTTCTGGAAAATCATGCCCAGTTGCCCACCGCGGACCGCGCGCATGCCGGCCTCATCCAGCTGCAGCAAATCTTCGCCGGCCAGGCGTACCGCGCCGCCCTGCACACGCAGGCTAGGCGACGGCAACAGGCGCATCAGGCCGCGACAGGCCATGGTCTTGCCCGAGCCGCTCTCGCCCACCAGGCCAAGGATTTCGCCTTCGGCAAGGTCGAAGGACACGCGGTCGACCAGGGTGATATCCCGCCCGGTGTTGTTGGCGATCACGCTCAGGTCGCGCACTTGGAGCAGGCTCATGCGCGGTCCCCCAGCACTTGCGCGACGCCATCGGCGAGCAGGCTGAAGCCCATGGCCAGGGTCACGATGGCCATGCCCGGAAACGTGCAGATCCACCAGGCGGTGGTGATGAACGCCTGCCCTTCGGCGACCATCGTGCCCCATTCGGCGGTCGGCGGTTGCACGCCCAGGCCCAGGTAGCTCACGGCGGCACCGTTGAGCAGCACCAGCACCGCGTCCGACATGGAGAACACAATCGAGCCGAACATCGCGTTCGGCAGCAAATGCCGAAACAGAATGCGCCCGTGCCCAAAGCCCAGGCTTTTGGCGGCCAGGGCAAATTCGCTTTCCTTGAGCACCAGGATCTGCGAGCGGATCAGCCGCGCGTACGACACCCAACCCACCAGGGCCATGGCGATATAAAAGCTCTTCAGGCCCGGGCCGAGGATGGCCATGATCGCCAGCATCAACACCAGGAACGGGAACGCCAGGATCACGTCGATCACGCGCATGCAGAAGCTGTCGAAACGCCCGCCGATATAACCGGACACCGCGCCGACAAAGGTGCCGATCATGAACGGGAAAATCACCCCGACGATGGCCAGTTGCAGGTCGATCCGCGCGCCCCAGATGACCCTCGACAGAATGTCCCGACCGTAGTTGTCCGTTCCGAATGGGTGCGCCAGGCTGGGGCCGAGCAGGCTGAAATCGGTGTTCTGCGCTATCGGGTCATACGGCGCGATCCACGGCGCGAACAGCGCCAGGGCAAACCACACCAGCAGGATCAACAGGCCCCACGCGGCGGTCAGCCGGCCATTGCGAAACCCAAACCGCAGGCGCAGACGCCACGGGGCAATCAATGGGCGGCTGCTCATTGCATTTTCACCCGTGGGTCGAGGGCGACGGTCGCCACGTCGGCGATGAAGTTGACCACCACCGTCGCACACGCCAGCACCATGGCCACGCCCTGAACCACCATGTAGTCGCGGGTGAAAATGCCGCGCACCAGCAACTGGCCGATGCCGGGGATGGCGAACAGGCTTTCGATAACAACCGTGCCGCTGATCAACCAGCCGATGTTCACGGCCAACAGGTTGACCGCCGGCACCAGCGAGTTAGGCAACACATGGCGGGAGAACACCGCGGCCTCCGACAACCCGCGCGCGCGGGCGGCGGTGACGTGATCGGCCTGCAACTCCATCAACATGCTGGCGCGCAGGTTGCGCACCAGCACCGCTGACAGCGCCAAAGCGATGGTCAAGCACGGCAGCACCATGTGGTGCGCCTTGTCCAGCCAGGTGCGGCCGTAGCCCGACACCGGAAACAGCCCCCATTGCACGCTCAGCAGCAGGATCAGCATCAAGCCCAGCCAGAACGCCGGCATGCCCAGGCCCACGGTGGTGAACACGCGGATCAGGTTATCGACCCAACCGCCTTTGTTGCGCGCGGCCAGTGTGGCCAGCGGCACCGCGATCAATAGCGCCAGCACGACGCTGCCGAGCACCAGCACCAGGGTCGGCTCGATGCGCGTGACGATCAGCTTCAAGGCATCGACCTTGTACAACAGCGACTGGCCGAGGTCGCCCTTGAGCAGGTTCTTCAGGAAGTAGAAATATTGCAGCCACAACGGTTGGTCGAGGCCGTACTGGGCGCGGATTTTCAGCAAGGCGTCCGGCGTGCTGCGCGACCCCAGCAAGGCCCGCGCCGGGTCGCCGGGGATCGAGCGCACCAGCACAAAGGTGATCAGGCTGATGCCAAACAGCACCGGCAGCAATTGCAGCGGCCGGGACAACACAAAACGGTAGCGCGCCAAATTCATTCGTCAGCCTCGATGGCGAGCGAGGAAGTCCAGCAGCACCGGGAAGTACGCTTGGGGTTCCTCATAAAAGGGCATGTGGCTGCTGTTGGGAAATACGTGCAACTCGGCATGGCGCGCCGCCATCTTCATGCGCATCGCGCAAGCGGGGGTGAGTTCGTCGTGCTGGCCGGTGGTGATCAGCATCGGCATCTTGAAATCGGCCATCTGCGGGATGCGGTTCCAGTCCTTCAGGTTGCCGATGTAGAGGAATTCGTTGGGCCCCTGCATGGTTTCGTAGGGGCCCATGTTCCAGTCGTCCAGCGAGCGTCTGACCGGTGCCGGCCATTCGTCCAGGCGGCAGACATGGCGATAGTTGAGCAAGGTGATCGCCGCTTGGTACTGCGGATGGTCGAGGGTGCCCATGGCTTCGTGGCGCTGCATCATCGCCACCGTCTCGCTGCCGAGCGCGCCGCGCAGGCGTTCGAGCTCCTGGGACAGGTGCGGAATGTCGCCGACGGTGTTTTCGAGGATCAGGCTTTTCAGCGCATCGGCATAGTGGATGGCGTATTCGATCCCCAGCCAGCCGCCCCAGGAATGCCCGAGCAGGTGCACACGGCCCAGGCCCAGGGTTTGGCGCACGGTTTCAACTTCTTCGACATAACGGCCGATTTCCCACAACGAAACGTCGGTCGGTCTGGCAGAAGCGCCCGTACCAAGCTGGTCGAATGCAACCACTCGCAGGTTATGGTCTTTGAGCCAGCCATGGGCGTCGCGCAAGTAGTCACACGGCAGGCCCGGGCCGCCGTTGAGGCACAGCAGCACCTCATCGCCTTCGCCAAAGCTGTAGACCACGAGGTTATGGCCGTCGACTTGCACGTTGTACTGCTGGTCGGGGGCAATTTCACGCCACATGCATACATTCCTTGTGTTGTGTCGGCCTGGCAGGTAGCGGCCGTATTTCAGGCCAACACTACCGAGGATGCCGCGCGTCCATAACCTAGCATTTCTTATAGGTTTGGCCTGGCAGTCCTTCGCCGGGGCGTGGCATTCTACTTGCAGCAAGTCGAGATTCAAATGAATTCGGGAGCAGAACGGATGCTGGCCAAGCTGACTGCCTTAAATCACCGTCTGATGCCGGGCAGGAGCCTGGATGAGCAGATGGACAACACGTTCATCCTCGCCCAGCAGTTGGGCTTCGATGCACTGGTGTATGACTACACCCCGGTGCCGATCGACCAGGATGGTGCATTGATCACCCCTACGGTGCTGGAACTGCGCAACACTCCCGCCGACTGGCACGCCTTGTGGTGCAGCAAAGGGTATTACCAGATCGACCCGGTGCAACACCTGGCCCTGCGCACGGTGTCGCCGTTCGTATGGTCATACGAAGCCAAGGCCGATACCGCCCTGCAGGCCATCATCGACCCCTGCCACGCCCCGGTTTCGTCCTACCTGCACGAGCAGCAGCTGACGTGCGGCGTCAGCGTACCGATGCACTTGCCGCGGGGTGGCTTCGCTTCGCTGACCGGCCTGCGCACCGGCAAAGCCCATACCGTGTTGCAGGATGCGCAGCAGACCTTGTCGGATTTCAGTCTTATTTCCCACGCCTTGCAGGAAGCGGCGTACCCGTTATTCAGCAAGGAGCTACGCAGTTACCCGCATATCCACCTGACCAAACGCGAGCGCGAGTGCCTGAAATGGGCTGCCGAGGGCCTGACCGCTGCCGAAATCGCTACGCAGTTGAGCCGTTCCCTGGCCGTGGTCACCCTGCACCTGGCCTCGGCGATGCATAAACTGGGGGCAAAAAATCGTGTACAGGCAGTGGTGCGCGCCACCCATTACCGCCTGCTCGAAGACTGAACTTGAGCAAAACCTAGCTGTTTTGCTAGTTACCTGAATGTCGCGCCCGGATTATCGTAACCCTGATCCTTTTTCTTCAGAGCAGGGTACGAAATGGAATTCATCGAAAAAATTCGCGAAGGGTATGCGGCGTTTGGCGCCTACCAGACCTGGTTCCGCGTCACCGGTGACCTCTGCAGCGGCCGCACGCCCCTGGTGGTGATCCACGGCGGCCCCGGCTGCACCCATGACTACGTGGACGCATTCAAGGACGTCGCCGCCAGCGGCCACGCCGTGATCCACTATGACCAACTCGGCAACGGCCGCTCCACCCACTTGCCCGACAAAGACCCGTCCTTCTGGACCGTCAGCCTGTTCCTCGACGAGCTGAACAACCTGCTCGACCACCTGCAGATCAGCGATAACTACGCAATCCTCGGCCAGTCGTGGGGCGGCATGCTCGGCAGTGAACACGCGATCCTGCAGCCCAAGGGCCTGCGCGCGTTCATCCCGGCCAACTCGCCGACGTGCATGCGCACCTGGGTCAGCGAAGCCAACCGGCTGCGCCAATTGTTGCCCGAAGGCGTGCATGAAACCCTGCTCAAGCATGAAGCCGCCGGCACCTACCAGGACCCGGAATACCTCACGGCTTCGCGAGTGTTCTATGACCATCACGTGTGCCGGGTGGTGCCGTGGCCGGAGGAAGTGGCGCGTACCTTCGCCCAGGTTGATTCCGACCCCACGGTGTACCACGCCATGAGCGGCCCGACCGAATTCCATGTGATCGGCAGCTTGAAGGACTGGAAGTCCATTGGCCGGCTGTCGGCGATCAACGTGCCAACCCTGGTGATTTCCGGCCGGCACGACGAGGCGACACCGCTGGTGGTCAAGCCCTTCCTGGATGAAATCGCCGATGTGCGCTGGGCGCTGTTTGAAGACTCCAGCCACATGCCCCATGTGGAAGAACGCCAGGCATGCATGGGGACCGTGGTGAAGTTCCTGGATGAGGTGTGTTCGGGCAATGTCCTGAAAGCCGGTTGAAGACTGAATGTGGGAGCGGGATTGCCCGCTCCTACAGGTTTAAACCTCAGTGGTCTCAGGCTTTGTCGACTTCCTCGGGGCTTCAGCCACCAACGGAATCTCCTTACCCTCGGCATCAAACAACTTGCCGCCGCTGAAGTAATCCCCCTCGCGCAACGCGGCCACATCGTGGAAGTACAGGCTGCGCTCAGTCCCCGCCACAAACACCGACTGCTGATCCGAGTTACCCGCGGTGAAGTGGTTAAACGCCAGGTTCAGCAGGATCGCCATGATCGCTGACGAGCTGATGCCCGAGTGGAAAATGGTCGCGAACCAGCTGGGGAAGTGATCGTAGAAGCTTGGCGCGGCGATTGGGATCATGCCGAAACCGATGGAAGTGGCCACGATGATCAGGTTCATGTTGTTGCGGTAATCCACCTTGGACAGGGTGCGAATCCCGCTCGCCGCCACTGTGCCGAACAGCACAATCCCCGCCCCGCCCAGCACTGAAGTGGGCACTGCCGCGATCACCCGGCCCATAAAGGGCAGCAGGCCGAGAATCACCAGGAACAACCCACCGGTCGCCACCACAAAGCGGCTCTTGACCCCGGTAACCGCCACCAGGCCGACGTTCTGGGCGAACGCGCTCTGGGTGAACGAACCGAAGATCGGCGCAAACATGCTTGACAACATATCGGCGCGCAGGCCGTTGCCGAGGCGCTTGGAGTCGACCTTGGTGTCAATGATTTCACCCACCGCCAGGATGTCCGCCGAGGTCTCCACCAGCGTCACCATCACCACGATGCACATGGAAATGATCGCCGCGATATGAAAGGTCGGCATGCCGAAATGGAACGGCGTGGGAAAACCGAACATCGGCCCCTGGGTCACACCGGAGAAGTCGGCCATGCCCAGGAACACCGCGATCACTGTGCCGATCACCATCGCCAGCAGGATCGACAGGCGCGAGATGGTCGCGCTGCCGATCTTGCTCAAGAGCAGCACCAACACCAGGGTCAGCGCCGCCAGGCCGATATTCGGCATGCTGCCGAAATCCGCCGCGCGGCTGTTGCCGCCCATGGCCCAGCGCGCCGCAACGGGCATCAGGGTCAGGCCGATGGTAGTGATCACGATGCCGGTGACCAACGGCGGGAAAAACTTGGTGATCCGCGAGAACACCGGCGTAATCAGCAACCCGATCAAGGACGCGGCCATCACCGCCCCGAGAATCGCTGGGATCCCACCGGCGCCATCGCTGCCGACAATCGCCACCATGGTGGCCACGCCGGCAAACGACACGCCCTGCACCAGCGGCAACTGGCAGCCAAAAAACGGCAGGCCCAGGGTTTGCAACAGCGTCGCCAGGCCACCGGCAAACAGCGACGCGGCGATCAATAAACCGATATCCGCGGGCGACAACCCGGCGGCCTGGCCGACGATCAGCGGTACCGCGACAATGCCGCCGTACATGGTGAGCACATGCTGCAGGCCATAAGCCATGTTGGCCGCTACGCCGAGATTCTCATCTTCTGGCCGCTGCGGTGACGCCTTCGGGATAGTCATGGTGAGGGGTTCTCTATTTTTGTTGTGCGGCCACTGTATGCAATGTTTGGACTGGATGTCCATAGAGTTGTATACAATCAGTCATACAAGATACCCTCCATCGGCGTTACAAAAATAATCCGGCCGCAATGAGCCAGGACGCCAAAGGACTAAAAACCATGAAAAAGGCATTACAGGGAGCAACCGTCGCACTGACCCTCCTCGGCGGCGGGGAGGCTGTCGCGGTGGAATGGATGAACAACAGCCTGGGCTTTCGCTATGGCCAGCAGTTCACCAACCCGAACAACCCCGACGAATTCAGCAAGCGCATCTACAGCTTCACCCACGCCAGCGGCTACACCTACGGCAGCAATTTCCTCAACCTGGATGTGTTCCTGTCCGACAGCCGCGACCCGCGCAAGGGCACCGATCACGGTGGCAGCGAGGTGTACGCGGTGTACCGGCACCAGCTGTACGCGTCCCGGGTGTTCGATGTGCCGCTGGGCACCGGCCTGATCAAGGATTACGCGCTGACCCTGGGCTTCGACGCCAACCGCAACAACAACTTCGCCTCGGCAAAAAAGCGCGCCCTGATGATCGGCCCGACCGTGAAATTCAACACCGTGGGGGTGCTGGACCTGAGCCTGATGTACTACAAGGAGCGCAACCACACCGGCATCCCCGGCGCGCAGGAGTCAAACCACACCTTCGACGACACCTACATGCTCAACCTGACCTGGCTGCGCCCCTTCGAAATCGCCAACCATGCGGCGAAGTTCCAGGGGTTTATCAATTACGTCGGGGAAAAAGGCGAGGACTACCACGGCCGTGACACTGCACCGGAAGCGCTGATGCGCACCGCACTGATGGTGGCGGTGCGACCGGGTAAAAGCGTGAAGCCGAACCTGTATCTCGGGGTGGGGTATGAGTACTGGCATAACAAGTTCGGCGTGGACGGCGGCCGGGGGAGCCGCACGTCGACACCTACGCTGAATATAGAAGTGACGTTTTAGTCACTGAAGAAACCCGATCAAAGGTGGGAGGGGGCTTGCCCCCTCCCACACTGTTGATTGCATTTGACCTTTAAGCGTTGGCCAGCTCAGAATTGTCGGCCTTGGGCCGCGCCAGCCAATACCCCAATACCGCCAACGGCGCGGTCGCCAGCATCACGATCACGGTGATCAGCAATGGTTGCTCGATCATCGACGACACCAGCAGGCTGCTGAGAAAGCACAGCCCCAGTTGCAAGGTATTCTGCAGCGCCGCCGCCTTGCCGGAGTTTTCCGCAAACGGCATCAGCGCATTCGCCACCACGATCGGGTAGCTCGCGCCGTTGACCAGGGCCATCAGGCAGAACGGAATCAGCAAAGTGGTCAGGGTCGGCACGGTCAAGGTCGCCACCAGGTACAACGCGACCATGCTGATGCAGTAGGCCAGCAGCAACCACGGCAACAGGGTCTTGCCTTGCACATGCTGCAAGGCGCTGCGGCAACTGTAGCCACCGACCAGAAACGCCAAGGTTGGCAGCACATAGCTCAGGCCGATGTCATTCGGGCTGTAGCCCATGTCGCCGAGGATGAAGGGCGACGCCGTCAGCCAGGCGAAGAAGCTCGCCGAGCACGCGGCAAAGATCATCACGTTGCCGGTGAACACGCGCGAAGTCAGCAACTGGCCATACCCGAGACGCGAAGGCTCGCCTTGTTCTGCCGGACGCTTCGGCATCTTGCGCAGGAACAAAGTCGGCAGCAGCAACAACAGCGACACGCCTAGCAGCACGCCAAAGATCGCCTGCCAGCCAAAGTGGTTGAGCACCATCGCGCCCAACAGCGGCGCCAATGCGGGTGACAACGACATCAACGGCATGATGCTGGCGAACACGCGGTGTGCTTTCTCGGCCGGGTAGCGATCGATCACCAGCGCCTGCCAACTGACGGCGGCGGAACACACGCCAATCGCCTGCATAAAGCGCAAGGCCAGCAGTTGCGGGGCGGTCTCGACCCAGAACATGCCTGCGCAGCCCAACACAAACAGGCTCAGACCTGCGAGCAGGATCGGCTTGCGCCCCAGGCGGTCGGACAACGGCCCCCACAGCAACTGCCCCACCGCGAAGCCGGCAAGGAAAATACTCAAGCTGGCGCCGACTGCGCCAGCGCCGATCTGCAATTGCTCGCCCATGGCGCCGAACGCCGGCAAGTACATGTCCATGGCCAGATAACCGAGCATGCTCAGCCCCGCCAGATACCCAGTGAAACCAAAAGAATTTTTCATTGAAGCCTTGTAGAAACTGCCATCAAACTATTTGCTGACTAGCGCCCATTATGAAGCTGACAATTTTTGTGTGAAGCGATAATAATTGGACGCTCTTATCAATAATTTTGAAGGCATGCGCAATGTGGTCCGAATACTCTCTGGATGTCGTCGATGCGGTGGCGCGCCACGGCAGCTTCAGCGCCGCTGCCCAGGAATTGCACCGCGTGCCGTCGGCCATCAGCTATACCGTGCGCCAGCTCGAAGAGTGGCTGGCAGTGCCGCTGTTTGTAAGGCGCCACCGCGATGTAGAGCTGACCCCGGCCGGCCGTCTGTTTATAGACGAAGCGCGCGGCGTGATGAAAAAAATGCTCGGCACGCGGCGGTTGTGCCAGCAGCTGGCGAATGGCTGGAGTGGCCAGTTGAAAGTTGCGGTGGATTCCATCGTCAAACCCCAGCGCTGTCGGCAGTTGGTGCTGGATTTCTATCGACAGTTTCCCGAGGTCGAATTGCTGCTGGAGTACGAGGTGTACAACGGCGTGTGGGACGCCCTGGCGGATGAGCGCACCGACATTGTGATCGGCGCCACCAGCGCGGTGCCGGTGGCCAGCCACTTCACCTTTCGTGACATGGGTTTGCTGAACTGGCTGTGCGTGGTCAGCGCGCGCCACCCACTGGCGAGCATTGACGGTTTGCTCAATGACGACCAACTGCGGCCGTTCGCCTCGCTGTGCATGACCGACACCTCGCGCAACCTGCCCAAGCGCGACACCTGGACCCTGGATAACCAGCGCCGGCTGGTGGTGCCCAACTGGGCGTCCGCCATCGACTGCTTGCGCGATGGCCTGTGCGTCGGCATGGCCCCGGCGCACCAAGTGCTGCCGTGGATAGAACGCGGCGAATTGGTCGCGCTGCAACTGTCGCGACCCTTCCCCGCCAGCCCCTCGTGCGTGGCCTGGGCACAGAGCAAGCTGTCCCCGGCCATGGCGTGGTTGCTGGAATACCTGGGCGATACCGAGACCCTGAACCAGGAGTGGCTGAACGGTCCGGATCGCTGAAAATCACAGGGCCTGCTCCCACCGTTTGATCGTATTCAATCCAACAGGCGGGTAATGGCGCGCACGATCATCTCGACTTCCTTGGCATCCAGGGTCAATGGCGGCAGCAGGCGAATGATTTTGCCCCGCGTGACGTTGATCAACAAACCGTGCTCCTGGGCTGCCCGTTGCGCCAGGTCGCGATAAGGCCTGGCCAATTCGATACCAATCATCAGGCCCTGGCCGCGAATCGCCAGCACCTGCGAGTGTTCGCTCAACTCCACGCGCAACCGCGCCAGCAAGCGTTCACCTTGCAGCGCGGCGTTCTGCAACAAGCCTTGTTCTTCGATGATCTCCAGCACGGTGCAGCCCACCCGGCAGGCCAGTGGATTGCCGCCGAACGTGCTGCCATGGCTGCCGGGCGTAAACAGTTGAGCCACGCCGGCACGCGCCAGGCAGGCGCCGATGGGCACGCCATTGCCGAGCCCTTTGGCCAGGGTCATCACGTCCGGCACGATGCCTTCATGCTGGAACGCAAACCAGGCGCCGGTGCGGCCGATACCGGTCTGGATTTCATCGAGCATCATCAGCCAGCCATGGCGGCTGCAGTGATCGCGCAGGGCTTTGAGGTAACCAGGGGGCGCGGGGAGCACCCCGCTTTCGCCCTGAATCGGCTCAAGCAAGACCGCGGCGATACGCGGGCCAAAGGTTTCGGTGAGCGCTTCCAGCGGGGCGAGGTCCCCAAAGGCGATCTTTAGAAAATCCCCCGGCAAACGCTGAAACCCCAACCGCACCGATGGGCCATCACTCGCCGCCATGGTGCCCAGCGTGCGGCCATGGAAAGCGTTCTCCATCACCACTACCAAGGGCTCCTCAATGCCTTTTTTCCAACCGTGCAAGCGCGCCAGTTTCAGCGCCGTCTCATTGGCTTCGGCACCGGAGTTGTTGAAGAAGGCACTGTCCAGGCCGGACAACTGGGTCAAGCGTTCGGCCAGCCGTTGCTGCCAGTCGATGCTGTAGAGGTTGGATGTGTGCAGCAGCAAGCCGGCCTGTTCGCTGATGGCCGTCACCAGCCTGGGGTGGGAATGCCCGACGTTGGTTACCGCCACGCCCGCCACCGCGTCCAGGTATTCACGGCCCTGCTGGTCCCACAGGCGCGTGCCCAGGCCACGGGTAAAGCTCAGGGCCAGGGGTTGATAGGTGGTCATCAGGCAGGCGGCGGTCATGGTGGCGGGCTCCAGTGCATCGTTATGATGGCTCCAGTATCGTTAGCCACTTGAGCTGGATAAACTGCGCACTCCTGCAATGACTTTAAACCAGGGCTTGATAATGGATCTGTTCCAGGCAATGTCGG
>NZ_JBAWDE010000338.1:0-12500 GCF_049590575.1 Pseudomonas sp. | reverse complement strand
CCGATGAGGCCCTGACAGCCAGCGCAAATCCCAAACAAAAAGCCCCCACCCAACCCACTGCGGATAGGGGACGCAATGGGCTGGGTGAGGGCTTCTTGTACGACTGTTTTACTGCGCGATAGTTTTCACCGACACGCCACGTTCTACCGGCGTGGAGCGCCCGTAGATATCTTCGAAGCGTTCGATATCGTCTTCGCCCAGGTAGCTGCCCGATTGCACTTCGATGATTTCCAACGGGATCTTGCCTGGGTTGCGCAGGCGGTGCACCGAAGCAATCGGGATGTAGGTCGACTGGTTCTCGCAGAGCAGGAACACGTTCTCGTCACAGGTGACTTCGGCGGTGCCGCTGACCACGATCCAGTGTTCGGCGCGGTGGTGGTGCATTTGCAGCGACAGACACGCGCCCGGCTTGACCGAGATGTGCTTGACCTGGAAACGCCCGCCCATGTCCACCGAGTCGTACGAGCCCCACGGGCGGTAGACTTCGCAGTGGTTCTGGGTTTCGCTGCGGCCCTGGTCGTTGAGGGTCGAGACCATCTGCTTGACGCCCTGGACCTTGTCCTTGTGGGCAATCATCATCGCGTCCTTGGTTTCCACGACCACGATGTTGTCCAGGCCGATCACCGACACCAGCTTGCCGTTGCCGTGGATCATGCAGTTGCGGCTGTCCTGGATGACCACGTCGCCTTTGCTCACGTTACCGTTGACGTCTTTGTCATTGACCGCCCACAGCGAGGCCCAGCAACCCACGTCGCTCCAACCGGCACTCAACGGCACCACGCAGGCGCGCTGGGTTTTTTCCATCACGGCGTAGTCGATGGAATTGTCTGGGCAGCAGGCGAAAGTGGCTTCGTCGAAGGTCACGGTATCGGCGTCTTGCTGGCTGCGCTCGAGGGTCAGCAGGCAAGTGTCGTAGATGTCCGGGTCGTGCTTTTTCAGCTCTTCGAGGAAGCGGCTGGCGCGGAACAGGAACATGCCGCTGTTCCAGAAATAACCGCCGCTTTTGACGAACTCGACAGCGCGTTTTTCATTCGGTTTCTCAACGAACTGCTCGACGCGGCTCACGCCTTCGGGCAGCAGCGAATCGTTGGTCGACTTGATGTAGCCATAGCCGGTTTCCGGGCGAGTCGCCGGCACGCCGAACAGCACCATCTCGCCACGCTCGGCCGCCACGGTGGCCAGGGCCAGGGCGCGTTGCAGGGCTTTCTGGTCGTCGATCACGTGGTCGGCCGGCAGCACCAGCATCAGCTCGTCGCGGCCTTCGTTGACCAGCATCATCGCAGTCAGGGCCACGGCCGGCGCGGTGTTGCGGCCGAACGGCTCCATCAGGATGCGTTGGCATTCAAGCTTACGCGCGCTCAGTTGCTCGTTGACGATGAAACGGTGGTCTTTGTTGCAGACCACGATCGGGGAGTCCATGCCTTCGAACACCAGGCGTTCCAGGGTTTGCTGGAACAGCGTGTGCTCGCCGGTCAGGGCCAGGAATTGTTTTGGGAACTGTTTACGGGAAAGCGGCCAAAGACGTGAGCCGCTACCACCGGAAAGGATTACTGGGATCATGTGTTTCTCCTTGAATCAATTTGGGTCAGAGCTACGAAGGTTTGTCGTTTCACTCTTGTTTTTGTCTCGGTCCGACTGGGCTCCTCCGCCCCCCGTGGGAGCCGGGCTTGCCCGCGATGCAGACGACTCGGTGTGTCAGTGACACCGAGGTGATGCCATCGCAGGCAAGCCAGCTCCCACAGGGGAACGGAGCCCGGTCGAAAATCTGATCAGCGGGTCGACACTGGGCGTTTCACCCAGACTGGCGACAGGCTAGAGCCTGAGCCGGTGACGTACAGCACCGCTGCCTCACCACGCTCCAGGGCCACTGGCTTCACGTCGCCGACTTTCTTGTCACCGTCATACAACGCCAGGCTGACTTTCACCGGGTTGATTTCGCGCTCGCCGCGGCCCTTGGCAGCCACCGACTTGACCACGTCGGTCTTGCCGTCAGCGGTTTTCAGGGTCAGGGCCTTGTCGCTGAGGTTCTGCACGCGTACCAGGGATTTCTGCTTGTTCTTGAACGGCGGCTCTTCGATCAGCTGCGGTTGGCCGCTGCTGTTGTTGACCAGGGTGTAGTAGTGGTCGGCGGCAAGTTTGACCGGCACGGTCTGGCTGCCGACCTTGGCGCTGTAGTCACCGCCCGGCATAAAGCTGAAGTCACTGCTGGCCAGTGGTGCAACGTCGCTCAGGTTGGTCGCGCCGACGGTGGCGCTGACTTCCTGGTTGCTGGCGTTGTACACACGCACGAAGCTCGAGCCTTTTGGCGCGGTCGGGCCGTAGAGGGCGGCGTCGCCCCCGGCGAAGGCAGACATCGATACGAAGCTCAAGCCGGCAGCGATGGCCAGGGTCTTGGCGAGACGACGCGGAGTAGTAGTGAAAGTCATGTGAGTTACCTCTCTTTCAGTTTTGCGCCCGGTCGGGCGTCTCGGATTTTGGGTTTTTAGCGGGTGTATTCAGTGCCATGTTCTGTTGGCGCGAACCGGCTTGTTTAAGCTGCGCAACCCACTGCGGGTCGGCGTCACCGATTTCGTTGTTGACGGGCAGATAACGTTCAGGAAACTCCCAGATCAGCACCTGTGGCGGGCTGTTCTTGAAGTCGTCGCTTTTCAGGTAGCTGAGCATCGGCAGGATCGGGCCGTGGCCGTCTTCGGCGTAGCTGACCACGTCGCTGCCCAGGGCTTGCTTGAGTGCGCCGACGAAGTTCCAGTTGGGGTTGGCGCTGTAGCTGGTGCCGACCAGTGCCACCGGGGTTTCGCTGTCGCTGAACAGGGCGTCGTCGCCTTTGGTTTCAGCCAGGTGCGTCACGCGTTTTTCCAGCGGCTCTTTCGGCGGCATCAGGTTTTCGAACAGCGGGTCCAGCGGCAGGAACAGACGCAGGTCGCCTCTGTGCGGTTCGGTCTTTTCGGCCTCGGTCACAAAACGCTGCGGCTCACCGTGGAGCGGGGTTTTTTCGGCAATGGTCTTGGCCAACTGCTTGGCCGCGACTTCGGCGCCGTCCGGGGTCCAGTGGGTGTCGGTGCGCAGGAACACTTGCTTGCCGCCCAGCTTGGCCTGTTGCAGCGGGCCGAGCAGGTCCGGGGCGATGATCTTGTCGGCCGCCACACGGGCGTGGAAGTCCTGGTACAGGTTGGCGTGGATGCTCGCCGGTTTCACTTCACCCAGGTGTTCCGGGTACAGGCGCACCTTGGCCGGCACGATTGCCATCACCAACTGAATGCCCTGGGCCTTGAGCTTCTGGCGCACGCCTTCGACCAGCGCGTAGTTGCCTTCAAGGTTCTGGTCTTCGTTGACGGCAGGGTTGAATTCCTCGTCGCTGTACAGCCAGTGATCGCGGCCCAGCACCACGCCAGGGCGACCTTCATTGAACAGCTTGTAGTCCAGCGCCGCCCACAGGTTGGTGCCGATGCGCTTGATCGGGAACTGGTCGTCGTAATGGGTCTCGACGGCCTTGGTCCAGCGACCGTTAAGCACCGTGGCGTCAGCATTGGTGCTGAAGCCAAAGAAGCTGCGCAGCGACCAGGCGCCCAGCGCCAGCAGCACCACCAGGAACAGGCCGATATAGAGGACGCGTAATGAACGGGTCATGGTCGGCTCCCTCAGAATTGGAAGTAAAGGAACGGCGAGAAACTCTGCGCCGACAGTTTGAGAATCGACGCCACGAATAGCAGCAGCACCGCAGCGCGCATGGCGTAGCGTGGCCAGTCAGCGGTCCAGTAGGCCGGTTGCACGGCAGCGTCCTGGCCAACGGTGAAACCTGGCTGGTGGATGCTGCCTGGGTTGTCGCCCGGTACGGCCTTGATCAGGCTCGGGTCGGCCGGCTTGGTTTTGTCGGCAGGGCGGTTGGTGTAGAAGTCGCGCAGGCCGAAGAACGCCAATGTTGCGTACGCCACTACCAGGGTTGCCACTTGCAGACCGGTGAGGTTGGCGCGGTTGAGTTCCGACAGCGACCACTCGCCAAAGCTGAACATCGCACCGTACATACGGCCGGCGACGTGCAGGTTTTCGGCGCGGAAGATCACCCAGCCCATCACCACGAGCAGGAAGGTGAAGGCCCAGCGCACCGGGTTGAAGCTGCGCGGCGAGGTGTTGAGGCCGATGGCTTTTTCAATTGCCAGCCACATGCCGTGCCAGGCGCCCCACACGATGTAGGTGATGTTCGCACCGTGCCACAGGCCACCGAGCAGCATGGTCAGGAACAGGTTGCGGTAGGTGGTCAGCGTGCCTTTACGGTTGCCGCCCAGGGTGATGTACAGGTAGTCGCGCAGCCAAGTGGAGAGGCTGATGTGCCAGCGGCGCCAGAACTCGGTGATCGACTGGCTGATGTACGGCTGCTTGAAGTTTTCCATGAAGCGGAAACCCATCATCAAGCCCAGGCCGATGGCCATGTCGCTGTAGCCGGAGAAATCGAAGTACAGCTGCGCGGTGTAGGCCAGCGCGCCCAGCCAGGCATCTCCGGTAGTCGGGTTTTGCAGGGCGAAGCAATGGTCGGCCACCACCGCCAGGGTGTCGGCGATGAAGACCTTCTTGATGAAACCCTGCATGAACCGCGTGCAGCCCTCGGAGAACTTGTCGAGGGTGTGCGTGCGGTTGTTGAACTGGTCGGCCAGGTCGCGGAAACGCAACACCGGGCCGGCAATCAGGTGCGGGAAGATCGCCACGAACGCCGCAAAGTCGATCAGGTTGCGGGTTGCTGGGGTGTCACCACGGTACACGTCGATGATGTAGCTGATGGACTCGAAGATGTAGAACGAGATCCCGATCGGCAACAGTACGTGGGTGAGGATGAACGGCTCCAGGCCGGCCGACTTCATCATGACGTTGATGCTGTCGACGCCGAAGTTGGCGTACTTGAAGTAGCCGAGGATGCACAGGTCGACTGCCACGCCCAACAGCAGCCAGCGTTGAGCCGGCTTGGTGCGCACACCTGCCGCGCCGACCTTGAGGCCGATCCAGTAATTCCACAGGGTCACTGCGGCGAACAGCGCCAGGAAGTCCACTCGCCACCAGGCGTAGAACACATAGCTGGCAATTAGCAGCAGCAGGTTGCGATAGCGTTGCCCGCTCAAATAGTACAAGCCGAGAAAGATCGGCAAGAACAGAAACAGGAACACATTGGACGAGAAAACCATCCCGATCTCTCCATGTTTAACAGACAGTCAAGGGCCAGAGCCCCCCCAAACCCCCCCACGAAAAAACGGGGAGGGCGGTACAACATTCCTACTGACGAAACCGGCTCAAAAATGTGGGAGGGGGCTTGCCCCCGATGGCGGTGTAACAGTCGCCATCTGTGTTGAATGACACCCTGCTATCGGGGGCAAGCCCCCTCCCACATTTTTTACCGAGTTCGCTCAGGAACCTTTATTGCCTTTCTCATGCGTCGGGTCGTAGACCTTGGTCAAGTCGCCGCCGAGGCGGAACGTCTTGAACGGCTGCATCCCATGCTTGCGCTCGATCACATCCGGCGCGCAGGTGTAGAGGGTGCAGAAGGGTTCGAGCCAGGCGAATTTCATGTCCTGCTTCAAGTCCTTCATGTCCTGTTCCTTGCCGTTCTTCTGTTCGAAGATCTCCGGGTCTTTGACGCCGGCCAGCACTTTGTCGCCCAGGCGTTTCAATGCGCTGTTGTTTTCCTGGCGCAGGTCCACCCCGTTGACCAGGGCAAAACTGGCAATCATCGACAATGGCGGCAGTGCGTAGTTGTGGTACGACAAGGCGCGTTGCTGACGCTTCAATTCGTTCGGCAGGAAACCCTGGTCATCGACCTGGTTGGCGCCGACCTTGTATTCCTTCACGGCCCAGTCAAACAGGTCGCGGCGGTTGACGGCGACGGACGTTGCCATCACCGACCAGGCGGCCCAGTACGAGTGGTTGTTGGTTTTATCCAGCGGCAGGTTGTCCCAGTCGCTCACCACTTGATCCGCCAGTTTGTTGAACCAGGCTTCGATCAGTTGCGATTCCTGCTGGTGGTTGGCCAGTGGGTGCGAGTCGGAAAACTTCAGGCGCACATAGGCCGAGGCCATGCTGCCCAGCGCCCATTTGCGCATGGACTTGCCGGTGTGGTTGAAGTCCTTGGACATCAACGCATTTGCCCGAGCCCATGTAGCCAGCCAGTTGAGCGTGCATTCCAGTTGTTCGGGACGACCGTCGCGCATGAACTGCATCACGCGCTTGCTGGTGTCTTTTTCCAGCTTGGTGATGTCGGCGGTACTGTCGCGAAAGGCTTTTTCCGACTGCACATTCAGGGTGGAACGGGCCTTGTCCGAACCTTCGTACTTGCTGCGAAATTGCAGCGAGCCGGTGTACGGCGCCGGCATGGCGTCGCAGTCATTCTTGAAGTCGCCGGTCTTGAACGCTTCCACCGGGGCGAAATAACCCTGGGGTGGACGCAGTGGCGCGGCGGCGTTGACTGAGCCGGCGAACATCGCCATGCCCAGCAGCGTTGGAATCAATAACTTCTGCATAGGTAACCTCATTGCCCGAGTGAGGCGGTCTTCTGACCACCGCTTGGGAATACGTTGCGTGTGCAAATTTTCGCTTCGACTTTCTGCGCGGCAGCACCCGCTTCAGGGCCCTGCACTTCCACGGCCAGCAAGTTCTGCGAGGCCCAGTCTTCATCGGTGCGCAGTTCAAAGGCGAAACGCCCGTCTGTATCGGATGTTTCGGGTTTCTCGATCTTGATGTCCTCGTGGCGGCCGTTCATGTACCAGAGGGTGGCTTGCAGGGTTTTCACCGACGGATCGGCGAAGCGGATATCAACCTGATGGTTGGCGTTGCGCAGGTCTTTGTTCGAACTGTTAACCAGCAATTCGTTCTTGCCGGGCTTCAACGTCGTGCTCGCGGTCATCTGCGCGGTCTTGCCCTCGCAGCCGTTGTCGAGCAGTGCCATCATCTGGCGGTAGATGGTCTCCTGGTCGAGGCGGTACAGCGGCGAGAATTCCCAGATGAGGATTTTCGGCGGGGTTTTCTGGAATTCTTCGCTGCCCAGGTACTGGATCATCGAGCCTTCCAGGCCACCGCCAGGGAAGGCGACGTTGAGGATATCGGCGCCGATTTCCTGTTCGAGGAAGCCGGCGAAGTTGTAGTTTTTGCCGCTGTGGCTGGTGCCCACCAGGGTGATCTGCGGGTTGCCCGAATCGCTGAACAGGTCGCCGTCACCGGCTTCGCCCTTGGGCTCGGTGGTGAACTGGTCCATGTACTGGATCGCGTAGCTGGTGCCGCACAGTTGTCCGGCCATGTTGTGCAGGGTGCCGGTCTTGCCCATGCGCCCGGAGCGCTTGGTTTCGAATTCACGTTTTGGAATATCGGCAAACTCAGGCATTGCACGCACTTTGGCGCCAACGATTTTCGCCGTGCGCTGGGCGCCGTACGGCGTCCAGTGTTGGTCGCCGCGGAAGTAGAAATCGTGGGCCGGCAGCTCGTCCGGCAGTTGCTCGTTAGTCAACGGCGACAAGTCAGGCACTACGTAGCCCATCTTGGCGAAACGGCCGAGCATGGTTTTGTAGTTGCCCAGGGCCTTGTCGAAATCGAACTTGGCTTTTTCTTCCGGGTTGAGCTTGTTGCGGTTCACCAGGCCACGGGTCGGCTGGTAGACCACCACCAGTTCCACGCCCTTGGCTTTGAACGCATCGTGCAACTGCTGCATGCGCTTGTAGCCGGCGGGGCTGGTGTCGAATTCGGTGCGCAGGTCTTCCTGGGTCCGGAACAGCCAGTCGCCCTGGGCTTGTACCAGGGTGGTGAAGTTCTGCTGGTAGCGCGTGGTGTAGTTCTTCGCGTCGTGGGCGGCCGGGCACAGGCTGCAGCACGGTTCGGCGGTGAAGGTCGGCGCCTTGATTTCGTCGGCGCGCACGCCCTGGCTGGCCGCGAGCAGGCCGAGGGTCAGACCCGAGAGGCTCAGCAGTTTGATCATGTGTGGGTGCATAAGGGTCATCCTCAGTCCTGCAATTCGGTCTGGCGTTCGACAGGGTCGATCAGCACGGCTTTCTGCTGGCGCACCAGCAGGTCGAGAATTTCTTCCTGCCGATCACCCAGCACACCGTTGAAGCTGATGCCGCTGGATTTGGTCGGCGCCAGCATCGACACGCGATACAGCTCGACGCTCAACGGCGAGTCAATGGACAGCGGCCCGCTGCCGTTGCCGGCCAGCTCACCGCCGACCACGATCAGCGAGACCTTGGCGTCGAACGGGTCGAGCGCGATGTCGCGGTCGGTGTCGGTCAAATCCTTGATGTGGCCGTACACGCCGGTCAGGCCGTTGGCCATCGCGGTGTTTTCGTACAGGCGGATGTTCACGCTGTTACGCACGCGGATGCCGTGGCGACGGTTGGCGATCACTTTGTTGCCCCACAGCAGATTGTCGCCGCTCTCATAGAGCGTGATGCCGTCAGTGTGGTTGCGGTAGATCTCGTTGTCGGCGATCAGGTTGTTCACGCTGTTACGGTCAATCACCAGGCCCGAGAGCTTGTTGTCGTAGCTGCGGTTGTTGAAGATGAAGCTGTCGTTCACTTCACGGGAAATGATGATGCCGTGCTTCTTCTTGGTGCCGTACACGGTGTTGTCCGCGATGATCAGGCCGTGGGAACGGTCGTGCGGGTCAATACCGTAGACGATGTTGTCTTTGTAGGTGTTGCTCTTGACCACAAAACCGGTGGTCTCGTAGCAGTAGAAGCCGTACCACATGTCCGAGAACTCGGAATCGATAATCCAGCCGGTCGGCTCAGGGCGCTTGAGCACCTTGGCCATGTTCGGCGTGTACTGGGAAATACTCACCCCGTACGACTTACTGTTGGCGTAGCCGAAGCTGGCCATCTTGGTGTTGGAGATGTAGGTCTCGGTGCCGCCCCAGGCCAGCAGGAACGGACGGAATTCCTTGGGCGACTTGAACAGCGCCGGGCCGTTGGATTTTTCGCTCCAGCCGGTGACTTTGGTGTCACGCACAAACAGCTGGCCGTCGTTGATCAGGAACGAACCGGCTTCCTGGGACAGGCGCAGCTCTTTGGTCTGCTTGTCGATATCGAGGATGCCCTTGCGCCCGACCACGATCGGCAACTTGGCCTGGAACACACCCGGCGACGTTTCGCTGAGGTACTGCTTGGGCACTTTGCCCAGCAGGTCCTTGAGGTTCATGTAGCCGTCGTCGACAAAGATCGCCTGGGGAATGCCGTGCTGGC
The DNA here is from genome assembly GCF_049590575.1 of Pseudomonas sp. Taxonomy (GTDB): domain Bacteria; phylum Pseudomonadota; class Gammaproteobacteria; order Pseudomonadales; family Pseudomonadaceae; genus Aquipseudomonas. The sequence continues at coordinate 3,294 of NZ_JBAWDE010000338.1, read as the reverse complement.
GCACCACCCATTCGGCCATCTTGTTGTCGCCGCCGATAAAGTCCTTGAGCGCGTCTTCCTGCATCATGCGGCGGATGCTGATCTTGCCCGGCTTGGTGCGCACGATCTTTTTTTCCATCGCTGCGGCGGTGTAGCCCGACAGGTCCGGCAGGGCAGGCTTGGCCATTTCCAGCGGCGCGGTCGGCGGGCTGGAAATGGTGTAGGTCTTGGCCTGTTGCAGCTCTTTGGCGATGGTCGGCGCTTTAGCCTGCGGCGCGACATCGGCCATGGCAGCAGCGCTGGCCAGCAGCATCGCTGCCGCCAGCATGGCCGAGCCTTTGAGGGCTTGAGGATTCATTGCGCAGGCTCCCATCAGAACTTCCAGATCACGTCGACAAAGGCGCGATGCATGTACGAGTCGACCTGGCTGCCATAGGCGTCGCCCGGCTTGAACACACCGGCACGGAAGCGCACCAGGGCCGACGGTTCGTCGATCGACTGGCTGAGCGCGGCCGGCAGCAGGCCTTTCTTGAAGTACTTGGTGACGACCAGGTCCATCTCCTGGCCCAGGTCTTTCTTGCCATCTTCCAGCGGCAGGGACGTGCTGGACACGATTGCGCCGGTCACGTCATCGGTGCGGTTCTCCACGGCGTCGATGCCGTTGCTGCCGACCGGCTTGTTGCCGTCGACGCGCCAGAACTTGTGGTACACCAGGCTGGCGTCGTAGTCCTCGCGCAGCTGCCAGGAACCGAACAGGCTCATGGACTGCATGTTGTTCATTTCGCCGCGGAACGCTTCGCCGAAACGGTGCACGCGCGATTGGGTGCCGGTCCAGTTCGAGCGGTTGCTCTGCAGGCCGTTCTGCTCGTATTCGGCGCTGGCGCGGGAGTAGGCCGCACCCACTTGCCACTGCGGGTCAAGGCGCAGGCGGATACCCAGGTCGGTGGCCCAGCCATTCACGTCATCGCTGCGCTTGGCTTGCGCTGGGCGCGTGCCGTCGGCGGTCAGGGCGTTGACCGTGTCGCGGTCGCCCTGCATGCCGGTGATGCTCGCCCAGTAATTGACGGTGTTGGTGTTGCGCCAGTTATAGGCGTCGCTGTTGGCTTCGATGCCGAGCCAGGTCAGGTCGCCGTTTTCGCGCTTGTCCAGCGAGTCGGTGGCCACGCCCGGTTCCGGGTAGTCGAGCTTGCCGTCGTCATGGGTGTGGTGGGCGCGCAGGCCGATCCACTGGCCCGGCGTCCACTGGTAGGCGGCGTCGGCGTAGAGGTGCTGGCGGTCCTTGTCCTTGGGCGACAGTTCCTTGAGATCGGTGCGGTATTCGCTGAAGCGTTCGGCAACGCCGACATTGGCCTTGAGCAAGGTGGTGTCGAAGGTCCAGTTCAGCGCTTCGATGTTGGTGTCGCGCCACTGGCCGTCGTCATTGCGCAGGCGTTGACGGCCGAGCTTGAGAATCTCGCCAGGGTAGGGCGTGAAGCCACTGTAGCCGACCCAGAACTCGCGCATGGCCAGGTAGTTTTTCTTGGCCTTGCGGTCGTTGTTGGTGGTTTGCTGGTTTTCGTCATCGGCCGACTGTTGCAGGGTGTCGGTCTCGATGATGTCGCTCGACACGACCGCCTGGCCCATGGCGTAGGCGCTCCAGTTGCCGCTTTCGCCGTAGATCCACGGGCGCAGGTCCAGGCCGATGCCGTTGACGTCGCCGCCTTTCTGGGTGCCGAGGTCGCGGTCATCTTCGGACTGGGCGGTGGCTTTGACTTCCAGGCCGAAGTTCTTGGCTTCGGTCAGCGCCGCCAGGGTAGGGCACGACCACAGCAGGGCGAAGGTCAGGCCGATACCGGCCTTGACGAATGGATTGAGCTTCATAGGGATTCCTCGCCGTCTTCTTCTTGCAGGGCGTGCAGTTGCAGCGTGCTCTGGGCCAGGGTGCCGCGCGCGGCCAGTTCTTGTTGCACCAGGCGTTGGCCTTCGGCGCGTTGCTGCGGCGTCAGCGGGGCTTCGAGCTGCGTGGCCAGGTCAATGGCCTCTGGCGTGTCCTGGGCTTTAGCCAACTGGCTGAAGACATAGGCGTTCAATGGGTCGGGCTTGGTGCCCTTACCTTGGGAAAACAATTGAGCGATGGCGAAGTCGGCGCTGTTCTGGCCATTGCGCGCAGCGGTCAGCAGGTGGTCGAGGGCTTTTTGCGGGTAGACCTTGCCCAGGTAACCACGGCGATAGATCTGGCCGAGGTAGTAATCGGCGGCCACTTCCTTGCCCACGGCTTTTTCGAAATGCGCTTCGGCCGCCTTGGCATCCGCCGGCACCCACTTGCCTTCGTAGTAGAGCTTGCCCAGCAACAGCTCGGCGCGCGGCTGGTCGGCGGCGCGGCCGTTGTCGAGGTACTTCATCATCTGGTCGACGTCGCCGAGTTCCGGGAAGTCGTAGAGCAGTTGCGCCAGGCTGACCCAGGAAGCGGGGTAGCCGGGGGCGATTTTTTCCAGCAGCGCCTGGGCGGTTTTCTCGTCGGTCTTGCCCAGCGAGGCATCGCCCAGCACGCGAGCAACGCTGTCGACGCGTTGCGCGGTAACGGTGCCACGGCTGTAGCCGGCTTCCATCTGCTTGAGCAGTTCGGCTTGTTTTTCCGGCTCGGCTTTTTTCTGGTAGACCGTGGCCAGTTCGACGTAGCAGATGTCGGTGGTGTTCAGCGCGGCTTTGCAGATGCGCTCCACGTCATCCAGATGCTGGTCGTAAGTGTCCTGGGTGCGGTACAGCAGCACTTGGGCCAGGCCGGCTTCCGGGTAACCGGCGGCCTGCCACTTGCTGATCTGCTGCTGCGCGTTCACGTTGGGGAAGCTGTGCGGGTATTGCAGGTACAGCATCGCCAGCGGGATCAGGGTGTTGCCTTCGCCATTGGCAAAGGCTTTTTTCAGCAGGCCTTCGGCTTCATGGTGCTCGGCTTCGGTGGAACCCGGCTTGGCCACCAGCAGGCGACCCAGGCGTGCCTGGGCACGCGGCGAGGTATCGGCGGCCGCGCGGTAAGTGGCTTCGGCCTGGCGGATTTGCTCGGGGTCACGGGTGCCGACCTGGATATCCGCCAGGCCGACTTGGGCCTCGCTGTAACCCAGGTCTGCCAGCTGTTGGTAGTTCTGCTGAGCGGTGACGGTGTCGCCACGTTTCAGCGCTTCGTTGGCCAGGCGCTGGTCGGGCAGACCGGCGCAACCGGCGAGGCTGACCGCAACAGCTAGCAACGCTGCAGTTCCCATGTGGGAGCGGGCTTGCTCGCGAAGGGGCCCTGTCAGTTGATGCATGTGTTGGCTGACACACTGCTTTCGCGAGCAAGCC
>NZ_JBAWDE010000337.1:0-1926 GCF_049590575.1 Pseudomonas sp. | reverse complement strand
TTCTGCTCAACATGCTGCTGCGCCACTGGACTCTTACGGTCGGCTACACCGCTTTCTGCTTTGGCCACGAGAAGAGGTTGGCGATTTGCGCGTTTCTGGACGGCCTGGTGACCGCCAGCACGATGCTGCTGCTAATCAAGCACTTCGGGTATATCGGCGTCGTCGCCGGATCCATTGCGGGCGTTTGCCTGACCACGCTGCCCGCCAACATGGTGATTGTGTCGCGCGAGCTGCAACTTTCCGTCTACCATATGTTCGCGCCGTTCTGGCCGTGGTGCTGGCGCTGCGCCTTGGTAGTGGCCGGTTGTGCCGTGTGGGCCAGAACCTGGACACCGGTGTCCCCGCTGCAGATGGTGGTGGTGGGCGCCGTGATCGTAGTAGTGTATTGCGCGGTGCTGCTGCGTCCGATCCTGGCGTCGCCGTTAGGACCTTACCTTAGGGACGCAGCCAGCGGCGTCCGGCTCCGCTATCCCAAGCTGATGGATGCCATCCTCAGTGTTGAAAAGGCGCGGCCCTAGATGATTGTTCGCGCGCGTGCGCCCTTGCGCCTGGGCTTCGGTGGCGGCGGATCGGATCTGTCCCCGTTCTGCGACCAGCATGGCGGGTACGTGCTGAATGCGACCATCAATATGTTTGTGTACGCCGTTCTGGAGTTGCGCGAGCAAGGCCCGGTTCGCTTTGTCGCCGCGGACCGCCAGGAATGCGTCGAGCTGGAACCCACCTGCGATATGCCGCTGGAAGGAACGCTCTCGTTGCACAAGAGCGTGTATTGCCGGATTATGCGGGACTTCAACGGCGGCCATGCGCTTCCGGTCACGCTGACCACCTATTCGGACGTCGCGGCGGGCTCCGGGCTGGGATCGTCGTCCACTCTGGTGGTGGCCATGGTGGAGGCTTTCAAGGAGCTTCTGGCGTTGCCCTTGGGCGAGTATGACGTAGCTCAACTGGCTTACCGGATCGAGCGGCTGGACGTGAAGATGGTAGGCGGCCGGCAGGATCAGTACGCGGCGACTTTTGGCGGCTTCAATTTTATGGAGTTCGGCGTCGGCGATCGCGTGGTGGTGAATCCCCTGCGCATCAACCGCAATACCGTGAATGAACTGGAGGCATCGCTGGTGGTGTGCAATACCGGCATGCCGCGCGATTCCGACGGCATCATCCAGGCGCAAGCCTCCAACGTCAAACAGGGAGATCAACAATCGCTCGATGCGACCCACCGGCTGAAGCAGGAGGCGGTGTCGATGAAGGAGGCCTTGCTCAAAGGCAACATCCCCCGTTTCGCGGAGGTGCTGGAGCAGGGCTGGCTGAGCAAGAAGAAAACCGCCACCGGAGTCAGCAACCCGGACCTGGAGCGCGTCTATCAGGCGGCAATGGACGGCGGCGCGTATTCGGGCAAAGTTTCCGGCGCCGGAGGTGGGGGATTCATGATGTTCGTGGTAGATCCGGCGCGGCGTCCCGACGTGTTCCGGGCGCTGCGCTGTCAAAACGTGCAACCGTTGACGGTGCACTTTACCGAACACGGCGCGCTCGCATGGAGGCTGAAGTGAAGCAATATATTCAGGAAGAAATCTCAAAATCGCTGGCGACGCTGGAACTTCTGGCGGCGGACGAGCAGATTACCGCCGCGGTGGAGCAGATCGCGCAGTCCTGCTGCGCCGCCCTTCGCGCCGGACACAAGATTCTTTTCGCCGGCAACGGCGGCAGCGCCGCGGACGCCCAGCACCTGGCCGGGGAACTGGTCAGCCGGTTCAATTTCGACCGGCCGGGTTTAGCCGCGTTCGCGTTGACTACCGACACCTCGGTGTTGACCGCGGTCGGCAACGACTATGGCTACGACTTCGTGTTCGAGCGCCAGGTCCGGGGCCTCGGCCGGTCGGGCGACGTGTTCATCGCCATCTCGACCTCGGGCAAGTCTCCCAACGTGAT
>NZ_JBAWDE010000336.1:0-2393 GCF_049590575.1 Pseudomonas sp. | reverse complement strand
GGTCGCGGCTGATCAGGCGCACGTCGCCGCGCTCCATGCGCCGCAACAGGGCCAGCCAGCCGTCGCTGTCCATGGCTTCGTGCAGGCAGTCGTCGAGGGTCTGTTCCACCAGCGGGTGCGCGGGCACTTCGCGCTCGCCGGCGAGGTTTTCCAGGCGGGCGATCTGGTCGGGAAACACGCTGGCGATCAGGTCTTCGCTTTTCATGCGCTGGATCTGCGGCGCCACCTTGCGCCCCCCGGTGTAGCGCGGCAACGCCAGGGCCACGCCCGCGTTCCAGCGCCAGCGCACGCCAAACAGCGGCGCGTCCAGCACGGCCTGGATCAGGATATGTTCGGCGCTGCTGCTGTTGAGGTAGCGCCATACGTCATCCAGCTCAAAGCTGTGGCTGGTGGACAGCGACAGCACGATCGCATTCTCGCTGGCCGCCGCTTGCAGCTCGAAGTTGAAGGTGCGGCAAAAACGCTTGCGCAGCGCCAGGCCCCAGGCGCGGTTGATGCGGCTGCCGAAGGGCGTGTGGAGGATCAATTGGGTGCCGCCGGACTCGTCGAAAAACCGCTCCATGATCAGCGTGTCCTGGGACGGCAAGGCGCTAAGGGCCAGGCGCGCGCGGGCCAGGTAATCGAGGATCTGTTCGGCGCTGGCGCGGTTCAGGCCCAGGGTGCCGGTGAGCCAGGCGTGCGCCGCTTGCAGGTCGCCGGGGCTGGCGCTGAGCAGCGCGTCCAGCTGCCCCTGGAAACGCGCCACGGCAAATGACAGCTCATTACTGCGCCCCGGTGCTTCACCGAGCCAGAAGGGGATGGTCGGCGGCTGGCCGTGGGCGTCCTCGACGCGCACCTTGCCGGCTTCGACCCGCAGGATTTTGTAGGAGGTATTACCGAGCTGGAAGATATCCCCGGCAATGCTTTCCACCGCAAAGTCTTCGTTGACGCTGCCGATGTTCAGGCTCTGCGGCTCCAGCAACACGCTGTAGTCGGCATTGTCGGGGATGGTGCCGCCACTGGTCACGGCGGTCAGTTTGGCGCCACGGCGACCGCGCAGGGTGTGGGTCACGGCGTCGCGGTGCAGGTAAGCGCTGCGGATGCCCTGGCGACCGTTGTAACCTTCGGCGAGCATCTGCAGCAGCGCCTGGTAGTGGCGTTCGTCCAATTCGGCATAGGGCGCGGCACGCTGGATCAGCGCCAGCAGGGCCGGTTCCGACCATTCCTGGGCGCTGACCTCGGCGATGATCTGCTGGGCCAATACGTCCAGCGGCGCGACCGGGATTTGCAACACGTCGAGTTCGCCACGGCGCACGCAGTCGAGCAGCGCGGCGCATTCGATCAGGTCATCGCGGGTAGTGGCAAACAGGCGGCCCTTGGGCGTGCCGCCGACCTGGTGGCCGGAGCGCCCGACCCTTTGCAGAAACCCATTGATCGAGCCGGGCGAGCTGATCTGGCACACCAGGTCGACGTCGCCGATATCAATCCCCAGCTCCAGCGACGCCGTGGCAATCAGCACTTGCAGCTCGCCGGCCTTGAGGCGTTGCTCGGCGCTCAGGCGCATTTCCTTGGCCAGGCTGCCGTGGTGGGCGGCCACGGCAGTCTTGCCCAGGCGCTCGCTCAAGTGCCGCGCCAGGCGTTCGGCCAGGCGCCGGGTGTTGACGAAAATCAGCGTGGTGCGGTGTTCGCGGGCCAGCTCGGCCAGGCGCTCGTAGACCAATTCCCACACGTCGTTGGCCATGACGGCCGACAGCGGCACTGGCGGCACCTCGATACCCAGGTCGCGCGGGCGGGCGTGGCCGATGTCCACGATGGCGCACTCACGGCCGCTGCCCACCAGGAAGCGTGAGACCGCCTCGATGGGTTTCTGCGTGGCCGACAAGCCAATGCGCGTCAGCGGCTCGGCACACAAGCCTTGCAGGCGCTCCAGGCTCAGCGCCAAGTGGCTGCCGCGTTTGCCGGCGGCGATGGCGTGGATTTCATCGACGATCACCGTGTGCGTGCTGGCCAGCATCTGCCGCCCGGAGTCCGAGCCCAGCAGCACGTAGAGCGATTCCGGGGTGGTGACGAGGATATGCGGCGGGCGCTTGCGCATCAGTGCGCGGTCTTTTTGCGGGGTGTCGCCGGTGCGTACGGCGGTGCGGATTGCAAGCGGCGGCAAACCCATGGCCTGCAACTGCTCGGTGATCCCCGCCAGCGGGTTTTGCAGGTTGATCTGAATGTCGTTGGACAGCGCCTTGAGCGGCGACACGTACACCACCAGGGTCTCATCCGGCAGTTGCCCGCCGTTGGCCAGGCCCTGTTGCACCAGGGCGTCGAGCACCGCGAGAAATGCAGTCAGCGTCTTGCCCGAGCCGGTGGGCGCGGCGATCAGCGTCGAGCGGCGCTGGCGGATGAGCGGCCAGGCCTGGGCC
>NZ_JBAWDE010000335.1:0-9505 GCF_049590575.1 Pseudomonas sp. | reverse complement strand
GCCAAACCGGCACCCGCGCCCGTTGCCCAGTCGGCGCCAACACCGGCGCCGCCCGCCCCTCCCAAGGTCGACGGCCAAGCGCTGGAAGGCGGCTACCTCAAGGGTTTGCGCAACGAGTTGGACACCTACAAGCAGTACCCCACCGGACGCCAGGCCTCCCTCGAACGCCCGACCGGCGAAGTGGTGGTCTGGCTGCTGGTAGATCGCCAGGGTCGGGTTCTCGACTCCGGCTTGCAGACCCAGGCCTCGAGCATGTTGCTCAACCGTGCGGCCACCAACAGCTTGCGCCGGATCAAGCAAGTCAAGCCGTTCCCCGAGCAAGCCTTCGGGGGGCGCAATGAGCAGCGCTTCACCGCCACCTTCAACTACAGCGTGCAATAAGCACCCGACACCAGGACGACAGTGATGAGGTTCACACGGATTCATTTGGCACTCGTTGCCGCAAGCATGGGCCATGGCATGGTCATGGCCGACACCCGCGACAGCGACGTCGGGACGATTGGCGTTCAGGGCAAAGCTACGGCAGGTGGCGGCTACATGGTGCAGGAAGAAAGCATCAAGGGCCGCTCCACCGTCACCAAGGAAGCGCTGGATAAACAGACCGCCACCGGCAACGCCGTCGACAAGCTCAAGTATACCCCGGGCTTGAACATCTCCAGCGAAGACGCCACCGGCCTGTCGGGCTTTCGCTTCACCATGCGCGGCCTCAACTCCGACCAGGTCGGCATGTCGGTAGACGGCATGCCGATCAACGACTCCGGCAACTACGCGCTGTACTCTAACCTGCTGGGCGACCCGGAAAACATCGAGCAAATCTTCGTTACCCAGGGCTCGGCGGAAGCCGACGGCCCGCACATTGGCTCCAGCGGCGGCAACATCGGCATCGTGACCATTCGTCCGACCAAGGAAACCGGTGCCTTCGTCAAACAGATCATGGGCAGCAACGCCACGCGCAAGACCTTTGCCCGCCTCAACACCGGCGAGATCAACGGCCTGAGCAACTGGCTGTCGGCGTCCCATACCGAAGGCCAGATGTGGCGCGGTTCGGGCGCCGTGCGCGCGGATAAAGTCGAGTGGAACAGCTTCTTCGACGCCGGCGATGGCAACACCGCCAACCTGATCCTCAAGTACCACGAGCAGGACAACAACAGTTACAGCCAATTGACCAAGGCCCAGTACCAGCAGAACGGCCGCAAGTACGACCCCTACCCGGCCACGCCTGCCGTGGGCAGTAATGGCAAGTACAACAGCTATTACGCCCTGGCGCAGAACCCGTTCCAGACCTTCACCGCCGTGCTCAACACCCAGTTCAAGCTCGCGGACAACCTCGCGCTGTCGGTGATCCCGTATTACTACTGGGGTAATGGCAGCGGTGTCGGCTCGTCCAGCTATGCCTTGAACCGCGGCTCGAACCAGGGCGGCGTGTTCGACCTCGGCAACCTGCCTACCGGCGCCCAATACAACGCCGATGGCACCCCGAACAGCGGTGTGTACTACCGCCCTTCGCGCACGCAGACCTGGCGTCCGGGCATTACCACCAAGCTGAACTGGGACCTGGGCGATCACAGCGTGCAAGTGGGTTACTGGTATGAACGCGCACGCCAAAGCCAGACCCAACCGTTCATTCCGCTGAAGACCAGCGGCAAACCGGTCGACACCTGGCCGGACTCCAACGACGCGGTGGTCGATGCCAATGGCAACACCATCCAGGGCCGCGACCGTTTCACCGTCACCCCGGCACAGAAGGTCTGGGCCCAGGACACCTGGTACCTCAACCCGGACTGGACCCTGGTGGCCGGCCTGGCCTACATGAACGTCAAGCGTGACGGCACCAACCACGGCAGCCTCACCGAACAGGCGGAAAAACGTAACCAGACCTACAACAAACTGCTGCCCAACGTCGGCCTTAAATACCAGCTGGATGAACGCGATCAATTGTTCTACAGCCTGTCGCGCAACATGCGCATCCCGCAGAACTACGTGCTGTACGACAAGGGCGCCGGCTCCATCGATGCCAAGCCGGAAACCAGCTGGAACCACGAACTGGGCTGGCGCTACACCGATAACGACATGACCGTGGCCGCCACCTTGTTCTACATGCAGTTCAAGGACCGCCAGGTGTCGTCGCGCGACATCAACGGTGACTTCGCCGACATCAACGCCGGTTCCGTCAACAACAGCGGCCTGGAACTGGAGTGGAGCGGCCTGCTGCCCAATCACTTCAACTACTACACCTCCTACACCTACACCAAGGCCGAACAGCAGGACGACCTGACCGTCTACAACGCCGGCCAAGCCATTCTCTTGCCCACCAGCGGCAAGCAGTTCGCCAACGTGCCGAAAAACATGCTGGCCGCCAACATCGGCTACGACGACGGCCGCTTCTACGGCACCTTCGGCGGCAAGTACACCAGCAAGCTCTACGGCGACCTGACCAACGACGAAGCGATTTCCGGGCGCACCGTGTTCAACGCCGGCGCCGGCATCTACCTGCCGGTGGACAAGAAAGTGGTCAAGGACGCGACCCTGCGCCTGAACGTCGACAACCTGTTCGACAAGAAGTACCTGGACGGCGTGTACACCACCAAGACCAACGCGGCCACCTACGGCGGTTTTCGCGACGGCGACCCGGCTTACATCGTGGGCCTGGAACGCACTGTGACGGTTTCCCTGGAAGCCAATTTCTGACGGCGAGGTAATTGAACATGGACATGAATCTGCTCCACGACATCACCTTTTATGTGATGTATGCCGCGATGGCCGTGGCCATCTTTATCGCTATCGAGCGCGGTATCTACTTCGCTTACGTGCGTCGCCAGGCCCGCGCGCTGACCGAGGTGCTCGGCGCCCACGTGCACAGCGAACGCGACCTGCCGGAAAGCTTGACGCGCCGTCACAGCCTGCCGCTGAACATGGTGCTGCCGGTCCTGGCCCAGAAAGCGACGCAAGGGTCGCGCAAGGACCTGGATGACGTCATCGAAACTCAGTACCTGACCACCCGCGCGCCACTGGCTCGCAGCCTGTGGATCATCGAAACCATTACCACTGCCGCCCCGCTGCTGGGCCTGCTGGGCACCATTCTGGGCATCATCGACACGTTCAAGGCGCTCGCCACGGCCGGCGTGTCCGACCCAGGGCAGATTTCCGGTGGTATCGGCACGGCGTTGTTCGCCACTGGCCTGGGGATCGCCATCGCGCTGTTCTGCGTGGTGTTCCACAACTTCTTCCAGGACAGCCTGGAGCGCATCAACGACCAGCTGAAAATCCTGCTGATCCGCGCCGCCACCGGTGCCCGCGTGCAGGGTGAACTGCCGCACCTGGTGCCAACACCGCTGCATAGCCGCACGGCGTAAACGTTCAAGCGGGCGCGCAATGCGCCCGCGTTCTTCTGTGACAGGAATGCCTATGTCTGTTTGCTTGAAATTACGCCTTGCAGGCCTGGCCGGCGTGCTGATGAGTCCGCTGGCACAGGCGGATTTTTCGATTCCAGGGTTTGAGTTGGTGCACACCGTGCCCGTGGAAACCGCCCTCGGCACACCCGACTTGCGCCAGCCAGGGCCGGTCTGGAGCGCGTTGTTCGACGGCGCCAGAACTCGCATCGATATCGGCCAGTTCTACGCCGCTGATCACCCAGGCTCGGTAATGGAACAGGTGATCGAGCGCCTGGAAGCCGCCGGAAAACGCGGTGTGAAGATTCGCTTTTTACTCGAAGAAAAGGGTTTGAAGCTGTCGGAACCGGCCACGCTTGAGCGCTTGCGCGCGATCCCCAATCTCACTTTTCGCGTAGTGCCCTACGCCCGAGTAAGCGGCGGGATCATCCACGCCAAATATATGGTGGTGGATGGCAAGCAAGCATTTGTCGGCAGCCAGAATTTCGATTGGCGCTCGCTGGAACACATCCACGAAACTGGATTGCGCATCAGTGATGCAACGGTGGTCGGTCAGGTGCAGGCGATCTTCGAGCAGGACTGGAACGCCCAGCAGGCGCTGACCGCCAATCAACCGGTGCCGCTGCCTGTTGCGGGCCAGGAGCCGCCGCGCACCGGCAACTACCTGGTCGCCAGCCCGCAACGCTATAACCCGCCCGGCGTAGGCGATTCACAGTTGGAACTGCCACGCTTGCTGGGCGAGGCCAAAAAGGAAGTGCGCGTGCAATTGCTGGACTATGCACCACTGTCCTACGGACCAGACAAGACCCGTCCGTACTACGCGGTGATCGACAACGCCGTGCGCGCAGCGGCGGCACGTGGGGTGTCGGTCAAGCTGATGGTGTCCAACTGGAACACCGACAAGCTCGAACTGCCGTACCTGAAAAGCCTGGCGGTGCTGCCTAACGTTCAAATCAAAATCGTCACTCTGCCGCAAGCCAGGCAAGGGTTTATCCCTTATGCGCGGGTGATCCACAGCAAGACCATGGAAATCGACGGCCAGGTCGCCTGGATCGGCACCAGCAACTGGCTGGGTGGTTATCTGGATAATTCGCGTAACCTGGAAGTGGTGATGCGCAGCGAAGCGATGGCCCAGCGTGTTGGGCAATTGCATGAGCAGTTGTGGGATGGCCCCTATGCCAAACCGTTGAACGTGGTCGACGACTACCCCGAGCCTCACCCTGGCCAGCCTTGACCAAGGGCACCAAGGTAATGGTAGTGTGTGAAAATGTTTCTGACATATCGATCAGGAACGTCCTCCTCACTACCTGCAAAGGAATGCGTCTCTCCATGCACTTTTCACTCAAGCAACTGGCGGCTGCCACCTTGTTCGTCGCCGGCCTTTCGGCTGTCACCACACCCGCTTTCGCTAACATTACGCCCGACCAGAGCACGGCGATTCTCAAGCGTTTCAACGAAAGCTCCGTCACCGATTTCCGCGGTTTTCTCGGCACTCTGGCCAAGGGCGACCTGGGCAAAACTGCCGATGTGGGCTCGGCGATCAATGCCTTCCTCGACAACAAAACCCTGAGCGCCGACCAGCAGAACGAAATCAATCGCCTGCTGGGCATCTATACCCGCGTGAAATACGGCAAGGCCGCCATCGAAACCCTGCGCGAGCTGGTGGAAATCCCGACGTTTAACGTGGACGGTGTGCCGCAGTACCAGAACCCGGAATTCATCAAGATTGCCGGCAAGATCCAGGCCCTGGCGAAAAACTTCAACCTGAACTTCCGCAACATCGATAACCGCGTGTACGAAATTTCCCTGGAAGGTAGCAGCGATGAAGTGGTCGGCATTCATGCCCATGCCGACGTGGTGCCGGTAACCCCGGAAAACTGGGTGTTGAAAGACGGCACCCAGCTCGACCCGTTCAAGGTCACGCTGATCGGCGACCGCATGTATGGCCGTGGCACCGAGGACGACAAGAACGGCATCGTCGTGGCCATGTACGCCATGAAGGTGATCAAGGAAGAGAAGCTGCCGCTGGCGCGCAATTTCAAACTGTTGGTGGACACCACCGAAGAAACCTCCGGCGACGCGATCCCCTATTACTTCGAGCACAACCCGACGCCGCAGTACAACCTGGCATTGGACGGTGGCTACCCGGTGGTGATTGCCGAGAAAGGCTACGGCACGGTCATGGCCACCTTCCCGCGCCGCAAAGGTGAAGGCAAAGGCGCGGAAATCATCTCGATGACCGGCGGCATGGCCACCAACCAGATTCCATCGGCCTCGGTAGCCACGTTGATCAGCGACAAGCCTGCCGAGCTGGCGGCCAGCCTGCAAACGGCCGGCGCGGACTATGCCAAGCGCAACGGCGGTGACTTCCAGGTGACGGCCAACGTGGTCGGCAAAGAGGTCAAGCTGACGGTGACCGGCGTATCGGCACACTCCTCCGAGCCGCAATCGGGTATCAACCCGGTGTCGCGCATGCTCGAGCTGATCCACAGCGTAGACGGCAAGATTGCGCTCAAGCACAACCACATCACCGATGCGGCGCGTTATGCCGCCGACAACTGGGGCCTGGATTATCTGGGTGGCAAGTTGGGCGTCGGTTTCTCCGATGAGTTCATGGGGCCGTTGACCACCTCGCTGACCTTCGTCGGCCTGGATGACAAAGCCTTCAAGCTGGCCGTCAACCTGCGCGTACCGAAGGGCAAGTCGCCGGAGAAACTCAAAGCCGAAATCGCCGACAAACTCAGCGCCTGGGAAAAACAAACCAAGGTCAAGGTGGACTTCACTTACTCGGTCGCCGAACCGATGTACCGCAACCCGGAAGGCGAATGGGTGAAAGCATTGTTGGCCGTGGCCACCGAGAACCTGGGCATGGAGCACACGTTCGGCACGTCCGCCGGTGCGACCTCGGTGCACGAGCTGCCCAATGGCGTGCAGTTCGGCCTGGCGCGGCCCGAGGTAAAGTACACCGGGCACACCGACAATGAGTTCAAGACGGTCGACCAGTTCTTGCTGGACCTGCAGATCGTCACTGAAATGATGGGCCGGATCGGGCAGTTGCCGAAGCTCTGAGTGAAGGTCGAGCCCGCCGCAAGGGCGGGCTCGACACGTGCACACCGGACCTCAGCCCGCCGCGCCCACGAACGGCAGCGCCAGGAACAACTTGATCACCACCGCGTTGGTGATATCAATGAAGAACGCGCCCACCATCGGCACCACCAGAAAGGCCATCTGTGAAGGGCCAAAGCGTTGAGTCACCGCCTGCATATTGGCGATTGCGGTAGGCGTGGCACCCAGCCCGAAACCACAGTGGCCTGCCGCCAATACGGCCGCATCGTAGTTGCTACCCATCACCCTGAACGTCACAAAAATCGCAAACAACGCCATTAACAGCGCCTGCGCGGCCAGCAGAATGACAATCGGCAAGGCCAGCGACTTCAGGTCCCAGAGCTTGAGCGACATCAGCGCGATCGCCAGGAACAGCGACAGGCTGACATTGCCCAGCAGCGACACTTCACGTTCGAACACCGGGCACCAGTCCAGTATCGACAAACCGTTGCGCAGCACTACGCCGACGAACAGCACGCACACAAACGTCGGCAGCTCGAAGGCTGTGCCTTGGATGAAACCACTCAGGAACGTCCCGACTTGCATGCTGATCGCCAGCAACGCCAGGGTCTCGATAAACGAAGATGAAGTGATCATGCGTTCTTGATTGGGCTGCTCGAACCCTTTGGGCAGCTGCGGTTGCACGTGCTCGCCGCCCGGCACCTGGACACGCTTGATCAGCAAGCGCGCGACCGGACCACCAATCAAGCCACCCAGCACCAAGCCAAACGTCGCCGATGCAATCGCCAGTTCAGACGCGGAAGCCACCCCGTGCCGCTCATTGAACACCACACCCCATGCGGCGCCGGTGCCGTGCCCACCCGACAAGGTGATCGAGCCGGCCAGCAAGCCCATCAACGGGTCGAGCCCCAGCGCTTTCGCCAAGGCGATACCCATGACGTTTTGCATCACCAGCAACGCCGTCACGACCAGCAGGAAAATCCCCAGTACCCGCCCGCCTTTCTTCAGGCTGGCAACGTCTGCATTCAGGCCAACGGTGGCAAAAAACGCCAACATTAATGGGGTTTGCAACGAAGCGTCGAAACGCACCTCGACATCCGCCAGCACTCGCAAAGCCAGCAGTAATGTGGCAACCAGTAACCCACCCGCGACCGGCTGCGGAATACTGTAGGCCCGTAAAAAGTTGATGTGAGCCACCAGCCAACGCCCCAGCAATAGCACCAGCGACGCGGCGACCAGGGTCGAATAGAAATCAAGTTGAAGCATCTGGGCAATTCTCTGAGGAGAGCGAGGAGAATGATCAGCCCAGAGTAGAGAGAGTGGATCGTGCAAACACCCACCAGACATTGATTACAGACTATTCCGGCGGAACCAATGAAAATTCTTACAGGCCAGAAAAAAGCGACACAAACAAAAATGCCGATCATCTCTGATCGGCGTTTTGATTGAATATGGAGCGGGAAACGAGGCACTCATTTATCGTGTAATTCGTTAATTCCAAAGAGGTTTTAGGTACGCCTCGTTGGTTCACAGGCTACATTTTCACTACTTAGGCTAAGCTGGCAACTCCTGCATGAAAGACTGATAGCCAGGAGTCTAGGTGCGCCCATGTAACGCCGCGCGGAATATGCCCCCCCTCAAGGCCTCTAGCCACTTCTGCCGCCGAAAGGCGCCCGCCAAAGACGGTCAAAACTGACAGCCTATTACATCAGCAATTGTAGGACGGCTCTCGATCGTTCACGCCCTATTGAGGCGCCAAATCTTGTCAGCCTAGAGTGGCGCCAGCAGCGAACTTCCATACAGGACTGGCGTTGCATGTCTGCAACCAACCTAGATAGAGAAGAGTGCACGCGATGAGTGACGCCGTATCAAACAGAGCCACCCACACAGAACCAACATCTGTCGCCTCGCCCGAAAACACCCTTGAAGCGACGTCTACTGGCACCAAACCTGAACCGCTGCTCGCAGATCCCGAATTCGATATGCGTGGACTGGCCTGGAACCCCCTCTGCGATGCCGCCACGCCGCTGATCGGTCTGGTGATCCGCCTGCGGCGTCTGGACCGGCACGACGATGTGTCCGCAATGTACCAAAGCGTCAGCAACCAGATCACCACGATCATGGAAGAAGTCAGCCAGCTCGACTACGACGCCGGCATGCTCAAGGCCTACTCCTACAGCCTGTGCCTGTTGGTGGATGAGGTAGTCATGAGCACTACCTGGGGCAAGTCCTCCACTTGGAGTGAACGCTCACTGCTCAGTCAGTTTCATGAGGAGACGTGGGGCGGCGAAAAATTCTTTACCGTCATGAACAACATGATCCCCGAAGCGGCCAGGTACCAGCATGTGCTGGAGTTCATGTACCAGTGCCTGATCTCCGGTCTCAAAGGCAAATATGGTGCCCATGCCAAGGGCGATGACGAAATACAAAAAATCATCGACCAGCTGCATGGCCTGCTGCGCCCCCTGCGTGGCGAAACACCCAAGCGCCTGACCTACCCGTTGACCAACGTTGCGCCGCGTAACTACCGGATCAAACGCACGTGGCCATTGTGGACGCCATGGGCACTGGCCGCTGTCGTACTAGTCACGGCCTACACAATCTACACCCTGCGACTGAACGCCATCACCGAAGAAGTCCTCGCCTCACTGGACAAAATTCTCAAGCTCTAACCCCCATGTAAAAGCCATGAGCAGCCTCATACCTGCCGTCGTTTTGGTCGGTCACGACCATGCTTGTATAGCGTTTGGCCCAGTCACTGTCGCCAGTGGATCAAGGAGTTTCACTGTCAACGGCCGGGCTGTTGCCCGCGTCGGCGACAGCACCGACCACGAAGGTGTACTGGAAAACGACGACGCCAGCTGGTTGATCAACTGACCCGGACTCACCATAAGGAAGCCCCATGCCCCGTCAAAGCGACCTGCGCTACACCTTCGAACCGCTGCGGGGCGATCCCTTCGAAGTGGTCTCGTTCACCCTTCAAGAGGGCCTGTCCCAGCCGTTCAAACTCGAACTGGAGCTGGTCAGTCACCACCAGGCCATCGACTTCT
>NZ_JBAWDE010000334.1:0-1863 GCF_049590575.1 Pseudomonas sp. | reverse complement strand
CAGAACACCGGCGCGTGCCCCGCGCGGCCACTTTGAATGCGCAGCAACGGCTGATGCGCCGCCTGCCTGGCCGGCAAAGCCGCCACCAAGGCCTCGCTCATGGCACGGCCCAGCGCCTGGATATGCGGCGCCTGCATCATGCTCTGGTGATCCCCCGGCACCTCGACCTGGCGCAATTGCCCCGGCGCCAACGCGTCTTCCCAACCCAACGACACACTGCGCCGCGATAACTCGGTGGGCCGCTGCTGGGCGCTGAACAGGTGCACCGGTATCGGTAGCGGGAACAGGCTGTAATGCGCCAGCGCATGGCCGTGCCCGACTTCACGCTCGATAAAACTCAAGAGGTCCGCGTCCGCCGCCGCCGCCATTTGCGCGTATAGCAAACCTTGATCGCGACAGCGTTGCAGCAGGCCCGCAAAGTCCAGCTGTCCAATAACTGCCGCCAATTGCTCCAGGCTCGCCAGCTCATGTACACCTCCCTGTGCTTTCCAATACGCCGTGCATTGCAACAGCAAATGCTGCTTGAGCGCGTCCGGCCCGCTCCAGCGCGCTTTGCCCTGGTCGGTCATGCGCGGCACGTAGCTGTCGATCAAACCGAGGAATGCCACCGGCTCATCCAGCCCGAGCAGTTGCATGGCCAC
This sequence comes from Pseudomonas sp., assembly GCF_049590575.1. Lineage (GTDB taxonomy): Bacteria > Pseudomonadota > Gammaproteobacteria > Pseudomonadales > Pseudomonadaceae > Aquipseudomonas. The sequence goes on along the minus strand of NZ_JBAWDE010000334.1, from coordinate 1,222 downwards.
TTCATAGGCCAGCACGCCGCCAAACGACCAGCCCGCGATCCGGTACGGCCCGTGAGGCTGAAGGCCGCGAATCAGGCCGACCATGCGTGCAGCCAGGCCTTCCATGGTCTGTAGGTGAGCCTTGCCGAGCGCCATGCCCGGCAGGCCGTAGATCGGATAGTCACCCGGCAGGTGCTGGCCCAGCGCCGGGAAATACACGTCCATGCCACTGAATTCGTGAACCAGGAACAACGGCGCTTGCGTGCCGCTGCTGCGCACTGTGATCACCGCCGTGTCACGCACCGGTTGCTCCGTGCGCAGGCGCAGCATGGCGGCGACGCAAGCCACGCTGACGTGCTGGAACAGCTCGGCCAGGGACACCTGCAACCCGGCCTCGTCCATCAGGCTGACCAGTCGAATCGCCAACAATGAATGCCCGCCCAGCTCAAAGAAACTGTCATGCCGACCGACCTGCTCAAGCTTCAACACCTCGGCCCAGAGCTGCGCCAGGGTCTGCTCCAGGGCGTCCACCGGGGCTTCGAAGGCGCGGCTGATCAACGCGTCCGTGGTGGGTGCCGGCAAGGCCTTGCGGTCGACTTTGCCGTTGGCGTTCAGCGGCAACTGCGCCAGCGGCACAAAGGCCGACGGCAGCATGTAGTCGGGCACTTGCGCGTGCAGATGGGCGCGTACGTCGGTCACCTCGGCGAGCCCGGTGAAATAGGCCACTAGGCGCTTGTCCCCCGGCGCATCTTCACGCGCCAGCACCACCACGTCCTGGACCCCGGCACAGGTCGCCAGGCGCGCTTCGATCTCACCCAACTCGATGCGGAAACCACGGATTTTCACTTGGTCATCATTGCGCCCGATGCACTCCAGCAAGCCGTCCGCCGTCCAGCGCCCAATGTCGCCGGTGCGGTACATCAAGGCCTCAGGGTTGCACGGGTCTTGCACGAACTTTTCAGCGGTCAGCTCAGGCCGGTTCAAATACCCCTTGGCCACGCCGTCGCCACCGATGCAGATTTCACCGGTGACGCCCAGCGGCACCGGCTGCAACTGCGCATCCAGCACATGGACCTGGGTGTTGGAAATCGGCCTGCCGATCGGCACGTTCTCGGCGTTATCGGCGAGCGCACGCACTTCATGGGTGGTGGCGTAGGTGGTGGTTTCCGTCGGCCCGTAGCAGTGCACCAGGCGCAACGCGGGGGCCTGGGCCAGCAGGCGGCGGAAGGCCGCGGGGTCGGCG
>NZ_JBAWDE010000333.1:0-17659 GCF_049590575.1 Pseudomonas sp. | reverse complement strand
CACTCGGGGTGGCGGCGCTGGTGCCGGCGGCCTGGTTGATCAGCCGTCAGTTGCCCATCGAGGCTTGGCGCGCCGACGTGCACACCGCCACTGGCGAACGCAGACGCATGCCGCTGGCTGACGGCGCCAGCCTGCAACTCAACACGGCCACGGCGGTGGACGTCGATCCGGCGCAAAGGCGCATCCGTTTGGTGGACGGCGAGCTGGCGCTGAACGTACCAGGCACGGCAGCCATGACCGTGCACACGCGTTACGGTGAATTGCGGGTCAGCCAGGCCGAGCTGTGCGTGCGTCAACTGGGCGCCGGTTGCCTGGTCTCGGTGCTGAAAGGCACGGTGCAGGTGCGCGATTTGAAGGGGCAATCGGCGACGTTGCAGGGCGGCCAGCAAGCCCCGCTGAAAACCGCCGGGCTCGGTGCCTGGGTGCCGTTTGATGCGTTGCAACTGGGCTGGCGCGACGGCGTGCTGACCGCCCAGAATCAACGGCTCGGGGATTTCCTGCGGGAACTGGAGCGCTATCGCCCCGGCGTGCTGCGCTGGGATCCAAGCCTGGAAACCTTGCGCGTAACCGGCAGTTTCCGCCTGGACGACACCGACCGCATCCTCAACCTGCTGGCCTCGACCCTGGGGTTCGAGGTGCAGGCGCGGACGCGGTATTGGGTGACACTGACACCACGCGTCAGCGCGGCATAACCGTGGTTCCCGCAAGTCCGCTCGCCACGGTGTTCAGATCACATGCGCCCGCTGCAACTCCGTCAAGGACAGCGCCTTGAGCTGTGCCAGCAGCGGGTCTCGCCGGTCCCTGGGGTGCGGCAAGTCCACCGCCAATTCCTCGCGGATGCTGCTCGGTCGGTTGTCCATCACCAGCACCCGATCGCTCAGGTACAACGCCTCGTCCACGTCGTGGGTCACCAGCAACAGGGCGATGGCATGGTGCGCGGCCAGTTGCAGCAGCAGGTCTTGCAGCTTCATGCGAGTAAAGGCATCCACCGCGCTGAACGGCTCATCCAGCAGCAATACCTGCGGGCGTGAATACAGGCCACGCGCGATGGCCACCCGTTGCGCCATGCCGCCGGACAATGCCTTGGGCAAGGCCTGGGCGAAGCCCGTGAGGCCGACTTCCTCGATCAATTGCGCGACCCAGGCCTTGTCGTAGCGGTGGTCATCGCTGAAACCGATGTTCTGTTCCACCGTAAGCCAGGGCATCAGCCGCGGTTCCTGAAACACAAAGGCGACTTCGCCGTCGGGGCTGTGCAGCTCGCCCTGGAAGTCCTTCTCCAGCCCGGCGACGATGCGCAGCAAGGTGCTTTTGCCGCAACCGCTGGGGCCAAGCAGGCTGACGGCCTCGCGTGGCTGCAAGGCCAGGTGCACGTTTTTCAACACCGTGGTGCTGGCGAAGCTTTTACGCTCGACGCGAATCTCCAATAACGCCTGCATGCTCATTGCTCCGCACCTTGGCCATTGAACGTGTCGCGCCATGCCAGGCAGCGTTTTTCCAGCGCCGCCAGCAGGCCGTCGCTGACCTTGCCCAGCAACGCCAACACAATGATTGCCGCCAGCACGATGTCCGGGCGTGAGGTCTCGCGCCCGTCGCTGAGCAGGTAACCCAAGCCCTTGGTGGCTGCGATCAACTCGGCCGCCACCAGGAACATCCACGCCAGGCTCAAGCCGCTGCGCAACCCGGTGAACAGGCCGGGCAGGGCAGCGGGCAACAGGATCCGTCGCACCAGGCGGCGCCGGCTGAAGCCGTACATTTGGCCGACCTCCACCAGTTTGCGATCGATGTCGCGGATCGCCGCGACGCCATTGAGGTAGACCGGGAAGAACGCGCCAATCGCGATCAGCACGATCTTTGAGGTTTCATCGATACCCAGCCACAACAGCAACAGCGGCACCCAGGCCAGGCTCGGAATCGAGCGCAGCCCGGCGAAAGTCGGTTCCAGGTAGGCCTCGGCTTCACGGCTCAAGCCGACCCAGGCGGCGAACACCAGCGCCAGGCTGGCGCCGATGGCAAAGCCCAGCAGCACCCGGCCGAGGCTGGCGCTGATGTGTTTCCACAAGGCACCTTCGGCCAGGTCGGTGAGGGTCACGGCAATCTCGCTGGGCGCGGGCATCTGGTACGACGGCAGCCAACCGACCCGCACCACCACCTCGAGGATCAGCAGGATCAGCACCGGCAACACCAGGCCCTTGAGCCGCCGTGGCCAGGCGCTGCGCGGGCTGACCGGGGGCGCCGCAAGGGGCAGTGCTTGGGTTTTGCTGGTCATCACGCGCCCCTTATTGCTTGGACAGGGTTTGGCCGAAAGACGGGTCGATCAGTTGGTCAATCACCTGATCCACATTCACGCCTTTGCGCACCAACGCTTCAGACACCAGGATCGGCGCCGCCGCCTTGGAGGACGCCACGTCCTTGCTGTTGAGCAGCGGCGTGCTCAGGTCGGTGCGCGACAATTGCAGCTTGGCCACTTCCAGCGGCAGGCCGGACTCATCGGCAAGCAGCTTGGCGAAATCATCCGGGTGTTTCACCGCCCAGTCGCGGGCCTTTTCATAGGCACCGAGCACTTTGGTGATGGTCTGCGGATGCTCCTTGGCGAACTTCTCGGTGACGCTGACCACGCCATAGCTGTTGAAGTCTTTGTTGCGGTACAGCAGGCGCGAACCGGCCTGGATTTCACTGGCGGCCATGTGCGGGTCGAGACCGGCCCAGGCGTCCACATCACCTTTTTCCAGGGCGGTACGGCCGTCCGGGTGTTGCAGGTGCACCAGTTCTACATCGTCTTTTTTCAACCCGGCCTGTTGCAGGCTGCGCAGGGTGAACAGGTACGGGTCGGTGCCTTTGGTGGCGGCGATTTTCTTGCCTTTCAGGTCGGTGACGCTCTTGAAGGGCGAGTCCTTGCGCACCACCAGGGCGGTCCATTCGGCGCGGCTGTAAACGTACACCGATTTGATCGGGCTGCCGTTGGCGCGGCTGAGCACGGCGGACAAACTGGCCGACGAGGCGAAATCCACGCCGCCGCTGTTGAGGTATTCCAGCGAGCGGTTGCTGCCCTGGCTCAACACCCAGCCGACCTTGCTGTTTGGCAGGGCCTGTTCCAGCCAGCCGAAGTGCTTGAGCACCAGGCTGACGGGCGAGTAATAGGCGTAGTCCAGATTGACTTCGGCGGGATCGGTTTCAGCCGCCTGGGCCAGTGGTTGCAGGCACAGGGCGAGGGCGCAGGCGCTCAATAGGCGCTGGGTGGACAGTTTCATGGAACAGCTCCGGCAAGACGTTGAGAGAAGGCGTTTTCTTATATTCAGAAAATTGAGTTGGCATGTTTAATCATGCTTTCCAGGAATATGCAGTCTCTGTGCCATCTGCTCTGCCCAAGCCCATAGCAGCCTTGCTGGGCCTCGACAGCTGTTATGGGGGTAGCAGTTTGTTGAACCGCTGTTTGCAGGGCAACACCTTCGAAGGATGTCGGAAAGGTCCGATAGATACCCTTCGCGCTTGATTGGGGGGCAGGGCTTGTGAAGTGCTTGAGCGCCAGGCTGACGGGCGAGTAGTAGGCGTAGTCCAGATTGACTTCGGCGTCAGCTGCTTCGGCCAGTGGCTACAGGCACAGGGCGAGTGCGCAGGCGCCGAGTCAGCGTCGGGTGAAGGGCAACACTTGCAATGGGGTTGGGAAACATCCGACAGATTCCCTTGGCGCTTGATTGATAGGTTCGCCGCATACGGGCCCTTAGTTGATAGGGAGGTTAAGTCGATCCAATTCGCGGAGCGTTTCATGCATTTTTCTAGTTCGAGATTGGGCATGCACCTTGCCACCGCTGATGCAGAAGCGAGCATTGCCCCAGGCTTGCCCGCCAAGCAGCCAACTGCATCAGGGCATCAACTTGGGAGCAAGGACCGCGCGCATGAAGCACCGCGATTTAACCCGCTCGTCGATGAAGTGCTGGATGAACAAGAGTCGGGTAAACACGCTCCAGAAAAAGACTTACCGATTTACTTTCACGCGAAGGTGTTCTACGCCAAGCAGGTTGACCCTCAGGGTTATATGAAAGGCTATGAGACACCCTCCTCGGTGAAGTTGCCTGGCTATTCTGCATCGATGAGTCACGCGGCGCTCATGCGGCTGGCGAAAGGTTCCGACTTTGATTCGGAACAAATGGGCGCATTGCGACGCCTGAGCGAGCAGCGATTCAGGGTTCCGTCTTATCAGACTCGCGTGAGTGTATTTACCGCGCTATTGAGTGATCAGGACTCTCGGGTGACACCGATGCCTCAAAATTACTATCTTTCCTTAACAAACCAGCAATCCCTCGGTGAATGCGCAGGGATCTCTTATCTTTTGTCGCTGGCAGTGGCTGAGGGTAAACACCATATTTTCCTGGGCAATATCTATCAGGCGCTGGCAGCCCCCGACTCGACGGAGTCCCAGGCGTTTTTCCAAAAGCTCGCAGAGGTCCAAGCACACACCGAATCAGGCGATGCGTATGATCGCGCAACCCTGAAGTTCGCCCCCTATACCGAGATAGCCCCGCAACTTATTGCATCAGCAACGAGTAAAACACTGTTGCTCGGCGCTGATGGCCATAGCATGACGGCGGGGGTAATCGTGGGGCCGCAAGGCAACAAAACTTACTACTACAACGATCCAAACTACGGCCATGTCGAATTTCGAACCGCTAAAGCGTTCAAGAAAGGGTTGGATAAGGTATTTACCAACCCCCAAGTGAATGCCAGTGTGCGTCCCTTTTCCGGAACGCCGAATAATCCTTTATACGCAATCAGCGTGTTTAATCCGGATCGCATCCCTGAGATGTCCAGCGCCCGCACCGGTATCAGGTTCATGTACGACGCTCCCTTGAGCGGGCTCGACAAGCTCAAGTTAATCGATCCTTACGACCTGCCGACAGGGCGGGAATTCAGACTCCAGCTGCCTGCGCCAGCGACGGCGCAATTCAATGACTACATGCCGGTGTCAGAGGGGTTGGACAAACTGCATGCGCTTAAAGGCTTTCCCCAGTTCCATCAGGCGGTCGAGTTATTGGGCGAGGTAAAAGCCTTCATCGAGACTCATCCAGACAGCGCTCTGGGTTCGTCTATGAGCGCGCTTGAACGCAAACTGCACAACGCAATCAATCAGGCCTCTGCGCCAACGGATTACCCTTATGTCTTTGAAATCATGGAACAGAAGCGAGCAAAGTTGGATGCAGACAAAATAGGACGTCCGAGAAGAATCCAGGAGAAGGTTTTGCAAGGCGTGAGCGTCCAAATCGGCGGTGCCCGTTACGTTGGCCCTGACAAGCTCAAAGAGATAGCCACTGCGGTCGACGCGGCGCTGCTCAAGCTCCGGCAACGTGCACCGGAATCGGCAAAGTCGATGGGTTACAAGCTCACTGTGGTCATGGCCAATCCTGGTAGTCAGCCGGAAACACAGTTGCGTTTGGGTAAGTCTCCTACCCTGATTATCGGTGACGATTTTTTCGCCCCGCCTGCGTCTGGCGACAAAAGCGTTGCCGATAGCATCGCCCGTGAACCTTCTATCCGTAATGTCGAGCCGATTGTGCGTAAACAAGCCGCGCTACTTGCCGGCAAGCTTGGGCTATATAGCTACTTCAAATCAGAGCCAAAGGCATTTCTCACCGCCATCGAAAACCGCAATGCGTATACCGGCAACGGTCATCAGTTGAGCCAGCGCGCGTCCCGAAGTGCGCTTGATTTCATGTCGGAAGCCTTCACCGCGCGTCTTTATGACGGAGCGCTCGACAGCCGGGTCGACACTGGGCTCAAGTCGTTGCTGCACCCTGCAGCAGATAAGGTGCCCGACACCAGGCCGATTGATCCGGCACACGTACAGCGCCTGCAAAAACTCGATGAAACCCGGCCACCGATCCAAGTCGGTGAGGTGCAAGCCAGTCGTGTCGAGCTTTATAAACTGGGCGCCAGCATCGACGGCAAACCGATTGAGGATGCGTCGGCGAACGATTGGGATGGTCGCAAGCTGGCAAACAGCGTGCTTATCGATTACAGCCGTTTAAGAGAAAACTTGCGGTCGGCACCGAAAGGCGCCGCTGAGCGCGTCAGCCATGTGCTGGGTGAAATCGCGACGAATCGTAGTCCCGCCAGTGCGCCTTTGATCGGCCCATCCGATGGCGGGCTGGAGTCTGACGCGCTGCGAGCGGCGGTAGGCCAAATGTCGCAGCAGGCTGCCGAGATGCGCGCCTTGCAACGCAGCAATAAACCGCTGCCTGTAGACTTCTTCACTTCTGGGGCGGATACGTCCGCCGCTAAGAGTGCTGCGGGGCTGGGGTTCAGCGCTTACAGCACGTTCCATGCGCTGCGCAGCGCCGTCGAAAACCTGCAACAGGGCAATACGCCTGAAGCGGCGGTTGGCCTGGGTGCCGTGGCGGCCGATTACGTAGGCATGGGTGCTGAAGTTGGCTTGAGCAAGGTGGCACAAAAACTAATCAGTAATCAGGCGACGTCCATCCTGAGCTTCAAGGTCAGCAGCCTTGGCAAGATGATCGAGAAGGCCGCAGGTCGCGCCGGACTGGTGTTCAGTGTGCCGTTTGATACCTACAACGCTGTCGATTCATTCAATAAAGCCGGTCGCAGCACCGGTAAAGAGGCCCAGGACCACTACGTCAACGGGGCTTTTGCCGTCACTAATGCAGTCACTTCCATAGCCCTGGGCACTGCATTCATGGCCGGTGCCGCTACCGGCCCCGCGGGCCTTATCGTGGCGGGAACGCTGATGGCGGCGCAGGCCATTTATTCCGCCGTTCGTTCGGTGGAAGATATCGATCAATACACACCGCTATCAGGCCTGCAAAAGTTCAGTGTCGGCGTGAAGTCGTTCCTGGGGTTCGAGCCGGGCTTTGGTGTTATGAAGCCCTATCTGGAAGCCAAATACGCGAAGGATTATGTGAAGCAAAACCAAGCCCGCCACCAAGCTTTTTTGCAAGGTAAGGGCAAAGAATATTTTGAGCGCGTTGTATTCGGCTCAGCCGACGTAGAGGCCAAACAGGTACCAGGCAAAGTCGGGCTCACGCCCGCACTGTGGTATTCACCGGCCACATGGCTGCTGAGCTTGATCAAGGTGCCGGGCTATGTTCCTGAGGTCGCTATAAAAGGTGGTGACGAAAGCCTGATGGGGCCTTCCAAGTCATTGAACGGCAAGCCGGTTCACGCAGTGGAAGGCGAGCAGGGCGAAAACAAGGCCACCCTCTGGGATTTGGGGGACGGTGATGACTGGGCGTCGGGTGTGGAGAAAAAGCCTAATTATTTCTTACTGGGGGGCGGTAAAAAAGGCATCAGAGGGGGGGATGCGGACGATACCGTTGTGTTCAATGCCGATGCACGCCAGACCCTGGAACAGGCCCGGCAAGTCTCGGCAACCGAAAAGGGTGGCTTCAGTCCGCGGCAAACTTCGCTCAATGGCGGGGGCGGGCGCAATACCCTGACTTTTTCGGGGCCGCTCAATACCGCCTACCAGCAGGGCGGGAAAGACATAACAGCGCATTACTTCGGGCATGTTATCAATTTCAAAACCAATACCCTCTCAATAAAAACCGCAGAGTCGAATAGCGACGGCTTGAAAAAAATCGCACATTTCCAATCATTCTCTAATGCGACGACGACTCCAAAGGGGGAAAGCTTCGTCCAGGGCAATGACGAAAACAATCTGATCACCCTCAATGGCGATAACGATGTGGCTTACACCGGCAAGGGCGCGAACATTGTCGTGGTCAATGGCGGCGCTGATATCTATGGCGAAGGCGGCTTCAATACCTACGTGATCCACAAGGGCGACCTGGGCGTGACCATCACTGACGCCGCCGAGAGTGTCGTCAGGCTGGACTACAGCACGGCACAGATCTCAGGTTGGAGCGTTTCGCCATCAGGGGATCTGTCGGTGAACCTGATCGGTGAAACTAACCGGCAACTGCAAAAAATCGTGCTTAAAAATGCCTTCCCCGAAGAGGGGAAGGGCGACCAGGCACGCGCGACCTTCATCGCCAATGACGGCACGTTGATGAGCATAAACGCCGCGCGCCAGGGAGGGGTATTCAACCGGTTCCCGCAGGTCAGCCGCATCCAGGTTGATCTGAAACCGCTGTCGCGTGGATGAGGCGCACAGATTGGCATGTTGAGAGAGATATACTAATAAGGAATAAATAAAGAGTTATATATTCCTTTTAATGTTCTGATCAATAGCGCATTTTGAGGGCCTGCGCATTCGTGCGGATTGACCCAACAGCCAAAAGGAAACCCGACATGACCATTAAAGCGATCAACGTGCGCAACCAGTTCAAAGGCGTGATCAAGGAAATCCTGCTGGGCGAAGTGGTGTCCGAAATCGACGTGCAAACCGCGTCGGGTATCGTCACCTCGGTGATCACCACCCGCTCGGTGCGTGACTTGGAATTGAAGGTCGGCAGCGAAGTGATTGCCTTTGTGAAATCCACCGAAGTGTCCATTGCCAAGCTGTAAACCTGGCCCACTGTGGGAGCGTGGCTCCCACAGTTTTTCTGCGTGCAACAGTGCTCTAGCGCTGACGCAACGCGCCTTCCATACGTTTCAAACCTTCCTCCAGCATCGCCCGTGGGCAGCCGAAGTTCAGCCGTACGAACTGTTGGCTGTCATCGCCGAACTCGATCCCCGCGCTTAACCCAACCTTGGCCTGCTCCAGGAAAAATTGCTGTGGGTCCTCCAGGCCCAGGGCGCTGCAGTCCAGCCACGCGAGGAAGGTGCCCTGGGGCGCGTGCATGACCACGCCAGGCAAGCGGGTTTGCACGGCGTCGAGCAAATAGTCGCGGTTGGCTTGCAGGTACTGAAGCAGCGCCTCCAGCCATTCGCCGCACTGGCTGTAAGCGGCGCGCGTCGCTTCCAGGCCCAGGGGGCTGACGCTGTCGACCATGCCGCAGCGGGCCTGGTTGAAGCGCTCGCGGATCTCGGCGTTCTGTACCACGGCAAAGCAGGTTTTCAGGCCGGCCACGTTGTAGGCCTTGCTGGCCGACATCAGCGTGATGGTGCGCTGGGCGATCTCGGGGCTGAGGCTGGCGGTCGGGATGTGGCGGCGGCCGTCGAAGCACAGTTCGGCGTGGATCTCGTCGCTGATGATCAGCGCGCCGTTGTCCAGGCAGGCGCTCGCCACGGCCAGCAACTCTTCACGCGGGAAGACCTTGCCCACGGGGTTGTGCGGGTTACTCAACAGCAGTGCGCCGGCGCCGGTCAGTGCCTGGCGCAAGGCGGGCAGTGGGGTCAGGTATTCGCCATTGACGAGCTCGAACGGGACCTCGATACGCGGCAGGTTCCAGTGGCCGGGGGCCAGGCGGATCGGGCGATAGTTGGGGGTTTGCAGAACCACCGGTTGGCCGGGGTGGACGAAGGCGTGCAGGGCCATGTTGAAGCCGGGTTCGACGCCGGGCAGGAACAGCAGGTCTTCGGGCTGAACACGCCAGGCGTACTTGGCCCAGAGGTCGGCGATGATCGCTTCGCGTACATCCGCGCCGGCCACGCTGTAGCCGAGGATCTGCTGGTCGAGGCGCTGGTGCAGGGCCTTGAGCACCGCGGGTGGGGCGGCGATGTCCATGTCGGCGATCCACATCGGCAAAACGTCTTGCGGGTAGCGGTTCCACTTGGTACTGCCGGTGCCGAAGCGTGGGTGGATCGTGTCGAAATCGAAGCTCATGGGGGGCTCGTGTCAAGGATGCAGGCAGGAAATGCCGCTGATTCTAACGAGTTAAAATCCAGATACCAGCCCCGTATTCACAGCGCTCCTTTCAGTCAGTCGGCCCAGGCCCCGGCAAGGTTTGGCAGAAAGGTCCGCCTGGCGCGGGAGGTAGCGGCGGGTAGGTGTCTGGCATTATCTGCACCTGAGTTGTCGCGACCATGCCGTCCTCAAAGGTCGCTTCGATGAACGCTGCGTGCCAGCCGGCCTTGGGGGCGGCGTCCAATGGCCCGACCGTTTGCGAAACAGGCAATGGGGTTGGCATGTAACGGATGTTGCAGTTGAAGCGAAAGTCCCTGGCTTGCGGATTATTGGCGTTCCAGCGCACCACCTTGATGGGCAGTTCTGAAAAGCGGAAGGCGCCGCCTGCCACTGGCACCACCGTGGGCAACAGCCGACCTGCGCGAATCCGCTTGAAGAACGGGATCAACGCATCGGGTATAAAGGCCCGGATATCATGGGCGCTATTGGGTATGGACCTGAGGGATTTGGCGCCCGGTAAGCTGGGGTAATAATTACGGCTGCTGTCGGGCACGAAAAAGTCGTCGCCGCTGGCATTGATGATGTATTTGGGCGTGCTCAGCCGCGGCGCGTACGCGGTGCCCAGATAGTGCAGGGGATCGATGACGCGCATCAGCTTGTCGAACGCCTCGCTGTCGCGCTGTGCGGTGACACCCTCGCGGTAGTAGTCGATAAATGCCAGTGGCCAGCTTTGCCCATACACCTGGTAGGCGTGGTCAAAGGCCAGTTTGCCGTTGAGCGTCTCGATGACGATCGGGGCGATTGCGCTGACGCGTTTGTCTAGCAACATGGCCAGCCACACGGCCCAGGCGCGTTTTGAAGCGCCGGTCAGGATGTAGCCGGAAGCCTTGACCGGCAGTTCCCGGTCCGCCAGGTCCATGGTTTTGATGACGGCTTCCATCGCCGGCACATTCACGGCCATGAAAGGATCAGCGGCGGGCGCCTGCATGAACAGCTTCCAGCTGTGGGCAACGCTGTCGTCTTCGGTGCGCAGCTTGCCATCGTTGTTGTAGGTCAGGTACTGGTTGGGAACATCATCGACCACCACCACGCTGGACCCGGTTTCGCGGGCGATGCGCAGCAGGCTGTCGCGGGTGAAATTGTTCGGTGCGCCTGGAGGCGAGCCTGGCAAGGGATTATTGACGCCGTCGTTGACCACCAGGATGGCGGGTTTGTCCGGCAGCACCGTGCGCGGGGTATAGATCTCGACCCGATGCTTCCAGAGGGCGGGGGCGACAGTGCCGTTGCTTCCCCACGCCTGGGACAGGAGCCGGTAGCGCGTTATTTGCACGTCGCCCACCTGTTCGACGCCTTCGGCCTTGTAATCGGGAGCGACCAGCGCATTGGCTTTTTTATAGCAGCCAAGGACCTCGCTGTAGTTTCGCCCGCTGTGTTCAAAACAGGCCATTGCGTCAGACGTGACATCGCCAGGAGCCTTGCACGCATTGATCAGCACAAGCATGCCCAGGGCGGGGGCCAGCTTGAGAAGACGATACAGGGAGGATGACATGGTCGCACTTCCTTGCGGTTAACCAGGGGAGTGACCATTTAATGACGGGAAAACCGCGCCTGCTACTGTGAACTCTGACAGGTACAGACGACAGGGCAGGTTAACCCCAGCGTCTGTTCTGTTTGGGTATCAGTGGGTGTCAACGGTTCACCAGTTTCGCTGGCAGGGCGATGACCAGGAAGCTGCTGAGGATCAGGCAGCCGGCGAAAAACCAGAGGGCGCCCGCGCTGCTGCCGGTGACGTCGATTGCAACGCCCATCAACGAGTTACTCACCAGGCCCGCGATGTTCGCCACCGAACACGCAAGGGCAAAGCCAGTGGCGGCTGCGGTGCCTTTGAGAAAGGTCGCCGGCAGGCTGAAAAACACCGGTACGGCGCCGATGATCGCCGCCGAGGCAATCGCGAACAGCGCCACGGTGGCCGCGACGTTATGGGTGAAAAAGGTGCTGGTGGCCATCGCCGCGGCGCCGATGAAAAACGGCACGATGATGTGCCAGCGGCGTTCGCGGTGTTTGTCCGAGCTGGCGCCGATCAGCAGCATGCCCAGCAGGGCGGCGACGCTTGGCAGTGCGGTGAGCACGCCGATATGGAAGGTGTCGGTGACCCCGGCGTTGCGGATGAAGGTCGGCATCCAGAACCCCATGGCGTAGGCGCTGAGCAGGATCGAGAAGTCGATACCGCCGAGCATCCACACCTTGAGGTTGAAAAAACCCTCACGAAAGCTGTGTTTGCTGGCGGTGGCGCCGGCGTCGTCCTTGCGCAGCTCGCTTTCGAGCAGGGCTTTTTCCTCGTCCGACAGCCATTTGGCATGCTGGAAGGTATTGGGCAACGCCCAGAAGGTCAGCACGCCGAGCAACACGCTGGGCACCGCTTCGATCAGGAACAGCCACTGCCAGCCGCGCAGGCCGCCGAGGTTGTCGAAGTGGCCCATGATCCAGCCAGACAGCGGGCCGCCGATCACGCTGGACAGCGGCAGGCCGATCATGAACAGCGCGATGATGCGCCCGCGCCGGTGGGTCGGAAACCACGTGGTCAGGTAATACAGCACGCCCGGCAAAAAGCCGGCTTCGGCGGCGCCGAGCAGGAAGCGCAGGATGTAGAACTGGGTGGTGGAGGTGACCAGCATGGTGCAGGCCGATAGCAGGCCCCAGGTGATCATGATGCGCGCGATCCAGATCTTCGCGCCCACCCGCTCGAGCACCAGGTTGCTCGGCACTTCAAAAATGATGTAGCCGACGAAAAACAGCCCGGCGCCAAGGCCGAACGCGGTTTCGCTGAAGTGCAGCTGGTCGAGCATCTGCAGTTTGGCGAAGCCGATATTGATGCGGTCGAGGTAGGCGGCCAGGTAGCAGAAACACAGGAACGGAATCAGCTTCCAGGTGATCTTGTGGTAGAGCGTGTTGACGGGGTCGGCGAGCGTGGTCGCGGGCGCTGCATTCGCAATGGGCATTGGGTGTCTCCTGGCGGTGACTTATGGTTTTTATACAGCCGCTTTTTGGGGGCCAGCACTTCGGAGTGCTGTAGAAAGCGACTTCCAAAGGCAGTGTCAGAAGACTGAGGTTTCCCTGCTGAAGGTGATCAAGTGTGGGAGCGGGCTTGCTCCCCCATCCGATTGCATTCCAGCGGGTCACTCAGTTTTTTTTCCGGACCACGCTCTTTGTCGTGGTTCCGGGTGAATCCTTATGGTTCCCTGAACTTGCTCAGCGCCTCCTGCTTGCTCACCACGTCGCCGTACTTGCTGTCGATGTCGAACAGGTTGGCCTCGTGGGGCGCGGCGTGGCGATCACCGACGCATTCACGCACGACGATGGTGCGAAACCCGTGTTGCACGGCATCCACCGCCGTCGCCCGAATGCAGCCACTGGTGGAGCAGCCGGCGAGCACCACGGTGTCGATACCTTGAGCGTGCAGCATCGGGGCCAGGCTGCTGCCAAAAAATGCACTGGCGTATTGTTTGGTGATCACCACTTCAGCGGCCTGGGGCAGCACCTCGGTGCAAAACGCGGCGAGCGGATTGCCCTCGACCATGTCCTTCATCACCGGGGCCTTTTTCACCCAGATACCGCCGTCGGCGAAATGGCCGGGATGGTAGCGGATATTGGTGTGCACCACCGCAATCCCGTGTTGGCGTGCGGCGGCCAGCAGCTCGACGCTTTGCGCCACGGCGCTGACCACGCCGGGCGCAAACAACGGCGCGCCTGGCGTGGTGTAGGCCTGCATGAAGTCGATCATCAGCAGCGCGGCCTTTTTGCCGAAGCCGATTCGGTTGCCCCACACCCCCTGGTAGTTGGCGTCGGCGGATTGTTCGGTCATTGCACACACTCCTCAGTAAGCGCCGGACAGCAGGGCGCCGGCGCCGGGAACGATGGGTTCCAGGTCCAGGGCCTTGAGCATGGCGTAGGTGGTGGCGATGGCGGCGGTGAGCACCGGTTTGCCGGTTTGTGCCTCGACCTTGGCCACCACCGGCAGCGACTGCATCTGTACGCAAGCCGACAGGACGATCACGTCGACGCCTTCCAGGTTCATCCCGGCAACGATGGCCGGCAGGTTGGCCGGGTCGTGGCGGGCCACTTCAAGGTTGTCGGGGATCTCCAGCGCACGCCAGTCCACCACTTCAAAACCTTCTTCGCGGATGTAGTTCACCACCAGCTCGGTCAACGGTTTCATGTACGGCGCGACGATGGCGATACGCTTGGCGCCCATCACTTTCAGGCCTTCGATCAAGGCGCCGGCGCTGGTGATCACCGGGGCATTCGCATCGTTGTCGGCAGTCGCCTTGCGCAGGCGCTGTTCGGAATTGCGGTGATAACCCAGCCCCATGGCCATGATCGCCACCAGGCACGCATACCCCAGCACATCGACCTTGGCGTCGGACAGCTCGACGGCGCAGCGGTCGGACTCGCCGTCCATGGCCGCGAGTTCTTCCTTGCGCACCTGCTTCATGCGCATGCGGCTGGAGTGAAAGGTAAACCGCTCGGGGCGGATCGCCTGGCGCGCGGTGAGCATCGCCGGGATCTCGGTTTCCATGGTGGTGTTGGAGCTCGGCACGATCTGGCCGATGCGGTAGGGCTTCTGCATGGGGATCTCCATTATTGTTGTGTGAGGAAGTCGCCGAGCGCAGCGAAGAAGCCTTCGAGGTCGTCCCACGGGATCATGTGCCCCGCATTCGGTACGTGAACGACCTGGATGCCGGGTTGCAGGTCCTGGATTTCGGCGATATCTGCGTCGAGGATCACGCCGCCACGCCCGGCCACCATCAACAGGGCAGGGGCCTTGAGGCGGGGCAGGTCCTGGTGGAAGTCGACGTCGTGGAAGTCATTGAACGCGCGCACGATGGCCGGCTCGTAGCAGGTGTGCAGCCATTCAGCGCGCAGCTGCAGTTGTTCATCGGTCCAGGTGGCGCAGAAGACGCGCATCGCCTGCGCATCCATGCCGACCAGGGATTGGCGGATCGAATCGACGTACCACGGCAGTTTGCTCGGGTACTCGCGGCGGCCGGGACCGGACACCGGCGGGTCGATCAGCACCACGCGGTTCACGCCCTGCGGATGCTTGACCGCGCTGCGCACGGCGAAACGCGCGCCCATGGAGTGGCCCATCAGGTGGTAGCTGCCGAGGTTGAGCGCATCGGCAAAGGCGCCGATGTCGTCGGCGCAAATATCCGCGCTGTAGTCCAGTTCGGGGCCAGTCGACGACAGCCCGCGACCGCGCACGTCCAGCACGTAAGTGTCGAACTGTGCGCCAAGGCGCTCGGCCACGAACCCCCAGGTGATCGCCGGGCTGGTGATGCCCGGGATCAGGATCAGCGCCGGGCCCTTGCCGCCGTAGCGCAGGTAATGTTGGCGAATGCCGTTGGCCTGGACGTTGCCGCCGTAGAGGAAGGAACTCACGCGGCCACCCCCGATTTCAGGGGCTGGGCGTACAAGTCATAGCCGTAGACCCAGTCCGGGTCTTCCTGGGCGCGCAGCCAGGTGTTGGCATTGGACACCGCTTGCACGCGGGAGGCGCGCTCCTTTCGGTTGGCTTCGTAGAGCTGGAAGGCGGTGCGGTAGTCGCTGATGCCGGTTTCCTGCAGGCAACGGGTGAGCATCGCCGCGTCTTCGATGGCCATGCCGGCGCCCTGGGCCATGTGCGGTTTCATCGGGTGGCAGGCGTCGCCCAGCAGCACCAGGCGACCACGGCTCCACAGCGGTAGCGGGTTGCGGTTGCGCAGCGGCCATTTGGTCACGCTTTCGGTGGACTCGATCAGCGCCTGCACGGTGGGGTGGTAGCCCTTGAACGCGTCAAACATCTCTTCACGGCTGCTGTCGACAAAGGCGCCCTGAAAGTCCCATTCGGCGTGGGGTACGCCGGTCACGTAGTAGTACTCGTCACGTTTGCCGGTGGTGTAGTACACCATCATGTGGCGGTCTTCGGTCCACCACTTGATGCAGTCTTCGAACTTCAGGTCGTACTTGGCCAACTGGTCGCCACGGATCAGCGCGCGGTGCGCGACCCAGCCGCTGTACAGCGGTTTTTCCACGCCGAGCAGTTCTTCGCGAATCTTCGAATTGATGCCGTCGGCGCCGATCACGATGTCGGCGTAAGTCACTTCGCCGTCGGCAAAGGTCAGGCGCACCTGGGTGTCGTTTTCTTCGAGGGTTTCCAGGCGCTTGTTGAAGTGCAGCGTGCCGGGCTTGAGGGTGGACATCTGCAAGGCGTGCAGGTCGCCGCGGTGCACGGTGATGTAGGACGCGCCGTAGCCGGTGAGCGGGATGCGCGAGAGGTAGTCGCCGGTTTCGCCGCAACGGCTGAACCAGTGCTCGGGGTGCGAACCCATCAGGTCGAGCTGCTTTTCGATGCCCATGCGGCGGAAGATTTTCATGATGTTGGGGCCCATGTGGATCCCTGCGCCCAGCCGCGAAAACTCCGGCGCCTGCTCGTAGATATCCACGTCAAAACCGGCTTGCTGCAACAGGGTCGCGGCGGCGGCACCGCCCAGGCCGGCACCGACGATGGCGATTTTTTGTGTGTTTCCCATGGGGCGTGATCCTCGGTCTTTTGATTTTTCGGCGGCGTCTGTCCGCAAGGTTTTTAAAGTGTATACGCTCATATTTTGAAATAGGAAGCCTACTTTTGAAAATTTATTTTTTGGCCGTAATTATCCTGTGTAACGATTAAATCCCTTTAAAATCTGGATATGTGTCGATAGGTAACGTTTTGGTTCGACGCTTGCAGTCCGCTTGGAATTCAGGTCTTATCGTCAGTAATTGGCGTATACGCTATAAAAGCGCACTAGAGTGAAGCGCAGTGCTTGAACTTGGTGCAGCCACAGGAGACAGGAAGATGCCGGTAAGCGATTGCGAACTGACCCAGATGTTTGAACACGTGCTGAAGCTGTCCAGGGTCGACCCGACCCAGAGCGTCGCCGTGCTCAAGAGCCATTATTCCGACCCGCGTACCGTGCGCGCGGCGATGGATGCGGCGCAGCGGCTGGGGGCGAAGGTGTATGCGGTGGAATTGCCGTCGTTCAACCATCCGCGCGCGATGGGCAATGACATGACCGCCTACTGCGGCGACACTGCGCTGACCGGCAATATCGCCGCGCAACGTGCGCTGGAAGCGGCCGACCTGATCGTCGACACCATGATGCTGCTGCACTCGCCGGAGCAGGAGCAGATCCTCAAGACCGGCACGCGCATCCTGCTGGCCGTGGAGCCGCCGGAAGTGCTGGCGCGCATGCTGCCGACCGAAGAGGACAAGGTGCGTGTGCTGGCTGCCGAACAATTGCTGAAAAAGGCGCGCTCGATCCACGTCGAGTCCCGCGCCGGCAGTGATTTTCGCGCGGCCTTGGGGCAGTACCCGTCAGTCACCGAATACGGTTTTGCCGATGAGCCGGGGCGCTGGGACCATTGGCCGAGCGGCTTCCTGTTTTCCTGGCCGAATGAAGAAACCGCCGAGGGCGTGCTGGTGCTGGATATCGGCGACATCCTGCTGCCGTTCAAGACTTACACCCGCGAGAAGATCACCCTGGAGATCGAGAAGGGCTTTATCACCCGTATCCACGGTGGTTTCGAGGCCGAATACCTGCGCGATTACATGAAGTATTTCAATGACCCGCAGGTGTACGGCATCTCCCATATCGGCTGGGGCCTGCAGCCACGGGCGCAGTGGGCGGCCATGGGTTTGCACGACAAGAACGACGGCATGTGCATGGATGCGCGGGCGTTTTATGGCAATTTCCTGTTCTCCACCGGGCCGAATACCGAGGTCGGCGGGACGCGCAAGACGCCGTGCCATATGGATATTCCGTTGCGCAACTGTGATGTGTATCTGGATGATGAGGCGGTGGTGATCGGCGGCGATGTGGTAGCACCACAAGCCTCCCTGGCACGCTGAAAATCCACTTGTGGGAGCGGGCTTGCTCGCGAATG
>NZ_JBAWDE010000332.1:0-1502 GCF_049590575.1 Pseudomonas sp. | reverse complement strand
CGTTTGGCGCGCCCGTTACGGTGCGCCGTTCCGGTTCCCGGTATCGCCTGGAAGTGGGGCGTCACGCACGAACATTTGCGCAATAGTTCCGCCATGCGCATTGCCTCACGGTAAAATGTTACCGGGAGAGGCGTCCGGTTAGGACATCGATGCCTCACGATCGAGGTTACTTTTGGCAGTGAAGAGCAGACGCAATTTTCGTTCAAGCTCTTCGCGCAGGTGGAATGGGTTGAGTTGGCTGTATTGGGCGCGCAGAGCGGCCTTGGCTGACTCGATGAGGGTGGACGATTCCAATAACCGTTGCAGCGGGGTCTTCGGTTTTTCGTAGCGGCGGCGGTACTTGCTGCCGAGCTTCTGTTTTTCGATGAGCTTGGCCTTGGGTAAAAAGTAGTTTTGCAACAGCCGCCACTCGTGGCGATAGATCGCATTCATCAACTCCACCAGTTCGGGATGCTCCAGCCGGTCGTGGCCGAAGAGCTGGCGCACATGGGTCCAGTTCTTTTGTTCGACGTGGGCGTTGTCGTTTTTGCGATACGCGCGACTGCGGGTGAACGGCACGCCTCGCTCATGCAAATGACGGTGGAGCGACAGTTGAGGAACTCGCTGCCGTTGTCGGAGTGAAAGCTCTTCACGGCGAAGGGCAGCACGTCCTCCATGTCCTGGTACTGGGCCAAAATCCCGGTCGCGCCCTTGTTCCAGGTCGCGCGGTTTTCCGTCCAGCCGCTGGCCGGATCGGTGAGCGTCAGGCTGTAGATGAAGTCCCCGGCGGTGGTGTCGCCACAATGGGCCACCGTGTCGGCCTCCAGGTGCCCCGGTTCGGTGGTGTTGGCCGGACCGCCGCGCAAGGCTACCTGGTGGCGTAAAAGTGAGCCCGGTTTGGTCGTGCTCAAGCCTCGTCGCGGATGGCGGACCCGTAGCGGGGCCAAAAGCCGGTCGAGCGTGGCGGCGCTTAAGTTGAGCAGTTGTTGGCGCACCGCTGGCGTCACCCCCTTCTTGAGGTGCGGCAGCCAAAGGGGAATGATCGCCTTGAGCCGCTTGCCGCACGGCTGCTCGCTGGAAAGCCAGATCGTCTTGAGCGGCCCGAGGATCTTGCCGGCATCATAGGTTGGCTTGGGCCCGGGACGGTGCCTCACGGCCCGCGCGACCGGACGGTTGAGTAGTCGCAACGCCGCCTTGCGGTGATACCCGCAGACCGAACAAAACTCGTCGAGGATTTTGCCCTTATGTTGCCTTCCTGCTCGTTGATAACGGTCGTAAATCCGACCCAAATACTGCACTTTTACTTCGATACTCATTGTCGTTGTTCTGGTAACCACGATTATGAGTCAACGAACTGCTTAACCCTTTGCCAAGCTTGCCTCCCCGGTAACATTTATCGTGAGGCAATGCGGCCGCCGCTTTAGCTCATGGAATAATTTGAATTGTGAGAAATCCAGACTAGTCTGAGTGTGGAATGACACTTGCCGATGTTAAAAAACTTGCGGTTCAGCTTCCTCCTGCTC
>NZ_JBAWDE010000331.1:0-13218 GCF_049590575.1 Pseudomonas sp. | reverse complement strand
GCGCGAACTGGGCCAGGTCGAAGACTGAGCTGTCTTCCAGCCCTGTGCTCCGTTAACCTCGCTCTTTTTTGGTAATGGCAGAAATCGCTATGGCTTTTGACTGGACCAATATTGCCCTGGGTCTCGCGGGTGCTGCAGTGCCGTTACTGGCGCTGTGCTGGCAGATCCAGCGGCGGCTGACCGCGCGCACCACTGGCTGGGAACTGCTCGAAGAGCGCCTGGCCATGGCGCAACTGGCTCAGGAAGGCCTGGCTGCCCAGCTGGATGCCAGCCGCGACGAGATCAGCGACCTGAGCCAGGCGAACGCCGCCAAGCAAGCTGACCTTGCCGCCGTGCGCCGCGAAGTCGAACTGCTGCAGGTCGACCGCGACAACGCCCGCGACGCCGCCCACGCCTGGAACCTCGACCGCAGCGCCAAGGAAACCGAATTGCGCCGCCTCGACGCTTTGTCGGCGTCTTTGCGCGCCGAACTGCGCGAACAGCAGGACAGCCACCAACAGCGCCTCGCCGACCTGCAGGGCTCGCGAGATGAGCTGCGCGCACAGTTCGCCGAGTTGGCCGGCAAGATCTTTGACGAGCGCGAGCAGCGTTTCGCCGAAACCAGCCAGGAGCGCCTGGGGCAATTGCTCGACCCGCTGAAGGAGCGCATTCAGTCCTTCGAAAAGCGTGTGGAAGAAAGCTATCAGAACGAGGCCCGCGAGCGTTTTTCCCTGGCCAAGGAGCTTGAGCGCCTGCAGCAACTGAACCTGCGCCTGTCAGACGAAGCCACCAACCTGACCCGCGCCCTCAAGGGCCAGAAAACCCAGGGCAACTGGGGTGAGCTGATCCTCGAGCGTGTGCTGGAACATGCCGGCCTGGAAAAGGGGCGCGAATATCAGACGCAAGTGAGCCTCAAAGGCCCGGACGGCGAGCGCTTCCAGCCGGATGTATTGATCATGCTGCCCGGCGATAAGCAGGTGGTGGTCGACTCCAAGGTCAGCCTCACTGCGTATCAACAATATGTAGCCGCGGAGGATGACGTGATTGGCCAAGCGGCCCTCAAGCAGCACGTGCTGTCGCTGCGTAATCACGTCAAAGGCTTGGCCGGCAAGGATTACAAGCGCCTGGAAGGCCTGCACAGCCTGGATTTCGTGTTGTTGTTCGTGCCGATCGAGGCGGCGTTTTCAGCGGCGCTGCAGGCCGAGCCCAACCTGTTCCAGGAAGCCTTTGACCGGCATATCGTTATCGTCAGCCCGACCACGTTGCTTGCTACCCTTCGCGTGATCGACAGCCTGTGGAAACAGGAACGCCAAAGCCAGAACGCGCGGGAGATCGCCGAGCGCGCCGGTTGGCTGTACGACAAGTTCGTACTGTTTATCCAGGACCTGGATGAGGTGGGTAACCGCTTGCAGCAATTGGATAAGGCTTACAGCGCAGCGCGGAACAAGCTGACAGATGGACGCGGAAACCTGGTCAGCCGCACCGAGCAATTAAGGCTGCTCGGTGCCCGCGCCAGTAAAAGCCTGCCGGCTGATTTGTTGGAAAGGGCGATGACCGATTCCGATGGCGTTGCTCATCTCCCGGAATAAATGCAGCACGAAATGTGGTGTACATCCGGTTTAGAGCGGCAAATGCCGGCTCAGCAGCGCCCGCAACGCCGCCGGCTTCACCGGCTTGGCCAGGTAATCCAGCCCCGCCGCATGCACTTCGGCGACCATCTCCGGGCGGCCGTCGGCACTGATGACCACGCCCGGAATCGGCTCAGCCAGCTGCGCGCGCAGCCAGCCCATCAATTCGGTACCGGTTTCGCCGTGGTCCAGGTGGTAGTCCACCAGCGCCAGTTGCGGGCGCACGCCTTCGGCCAGTAACGCAGCGCATTGCGCTTGGTCGGTGGCGGTCCACACCTCACAGCCCCAGCGCGTCAGCAGGCTGCGCATGCCAATCAGGATGCTTTCTTCGTTATCCACGCACAGCACCTGCGCGCCGCTCAGGGGCAGGCCGTTTTCCTGGGTGGCCTTGGGCTGCGGGCTGGCCTGGTTACGCGCCAGCGGCACGCGCACGCTGAACACGCTGCCCTTGCCCGGCCAGGAGCGCACGCTCAAACGGTGGCCGAGTACGCGGCACAGGCCGTCGGCTATCGCCAGGCCCAGCCCCAGGCCTTTTTCGGCGCGGGTCTGGTGGCTGTCCAGGCGCTTGAACTCTTCGAAGATCACCTTCTGTTTATCCTGCGGGATGCCGGGGCCGCGGTCCCACACTTCCAGGCACAGCTCGCCGCGGCGCCGGCGCACGCCCAGCAGCACCGGGCCGTCGGCATAGCGGAAGGCGTTGGTGAGGAAGTTCTGCAAAATCCGCCGGAGCAATTTTATGTCGCTGTCGACACGCAAGCGGCTGCCGCGCAGGCGGAAGCGCAAGCCTTGTTCCTGGGCCAGCGCCTTGAATTCGGCGCCCAGGGTGTCGAACAACTCGTTGAGTACAAACGGCTGGCGCTGCGGGTTGATCTTGCCGTTTTCCAGGCGCGAGATATCCAGCAAGTCGCTGATCAGGTCTTCGGCGGAACGCAGCGAGCTGTCCAGGTGCTGCACCAGTTGCCGGGCTTCAGCGGAGAGACCGTCATACTGGTGGGAGAGGGCGGCGGAGAACAGCCGCGCGGCGTTCAGGGGCTGCATCAAGTCATGGCTGACTGCCGCCAGGAAGCGGGTCTTCGACTGGCTGGCAGATTCGGCCACGCCCTTGGCGTCGGTCAGCGCCACATTCAGTTGCGACAGCTCATGGGTGCGCTCGGTCACCCGCTGTTCCAGGCCTTCGTTGGCCTCGGTGAGTGCCTGCTCGGCTTCGCGGAACGCGGTGATGTCGGTAAAACTCATGACAAAGCCGCCGCCGGGCATCGGGTTGCCGATCAGCTCGATCACCCGCCCGTTCGGGAACAAACGTTCGGAGGTGTGCGCGCGGCCCTGGCGCATCCAGTGCAGGCGACGCGCCACATGCACCTCGGCTTCGCCCGGCCCGCACAGGCCGCGCTCGGCGTTGTAGCGAATAATGTCGGCAATCGGCCGGCCGACGCTGATCAGGCCGTCCGGGTAGTTGAACAGCTCCAGATAGCGTCGGTTCCAGGCCACCAGTTTGAGGGACTGGTCCACCACGCTGATGCCCTGGGTGATGTTCTCGATCGCGCCTTGCAGCAACGCCCGGTTGAATTGCAGCACCTCCGAGGCTTCGTCGGCGATCCGTACTACGTCCTCCAGTTGCATTTCCCGCCCCTCGATGGCGGCTTTCACTACAGCTCGGGTGGATGACGCACCGAGTACACCGGCCAACAAGCGCTCGGTATGGGCAATCCAGTCGTTGTCGGCATTCTGGTTGGGGTTGAAGCCCTTGCCTTGGCGATAGGCGAAGCGGATAAAGCTCTGCTGGGCCCGCTCCTCACCGACAAAACGCGCCGCCAGGCTGAGCAGGTCGCTGATTTGTACCGACAGCATCGAGCGGGCACTGGCGCGCTGGCTGATTTCCTGGCCAATAAAACGGCCGGCCTGCCAGTGTTCCGACACGCGCGTGCGCGACAGCATCGACACCCACACAAACAGCGTGAAGTTGCCCGCCAGGGAGAACACGGTGCCCAGGGTCAACGAGGTCACGGACAAGCCCAGCGGGTGGGAATGCATCCACGTGAGGCCGGGGAAAAGGCTCAGGGACCATCCCAGGCTTTTCGCAGTCACCGGTAGGACCAAGGTGTAAAACCACAGGAACGTGCCCGCCGCCAACCCGGCAAACACACCGCGCCGGTTGGCCTGTTTCCAATACAGCGCGCCGAGCATCGCCGGCGCCAGTTGGGTCACGGCGGCAAAGGCGATCTGGCCGATGGTCGCCAGGCTGGCGCTGGAGCCGAGCAAGCGATAGCTCACATACGCCAGCAGCAGGATGATCACGATACTGACCCGGCGCACCGACAGCATCCAGTGCCGGAACACTTCGAACGGCCGCTCGGCGCTGGAGCGGCGCAGCAGCCAGGGCAGCAGCATGTCGTTGGAAACCATGGTCGACAAGGCGATGCTCGCCACGATCACCATGCCGGTAGCTGCCGACGCACCGCCGATAAACGCCAGCACGGCGAGGGCAGGGTGGGCCTCGGCCATCGGCAGGCTGATCACGTAGGAGTCCGGCAGCACCGAGCCGGGCAGGAGCATTTTGCCGCCCAGGGCGATGGGTATCACAAACAGTGCGGCGAGCACCAGGTAGGCCGGAAACACCCATTTGGCCAGACGCAGGTCCTGCGGGTCGATATTTTCCACCACGGTCACGTGAAACTGCCGGGGCAGGCAAATAATCGCCATCATCGCCACGCCGGTCTGCACCACCATCGAGGGCCAGTTGATGGTTTCTTTCCAGTATTCCTCTAGCCGCGGCGCGAGCATCGCCTGGCTGAACAGGTCGCCGAAACCGTCGTACAGGCCGAACGTCACAAACGCACCGACGGCCAGGAAGGCAAACAGCTTGACCAGGGATTCAAACGCGATCGCCAGCACCATGCCGCGGTGGTGCTCCGTGGCGTCGAGGTTGCGGGTACCGAACACAATGGTGAACAGCGCCAGCACCAGCGACACGATCAACGCGGTGTCCTGCGCGCGGGTGCCGGTGGTGTCGGCGCCGGCACCGATCAGCAGGTTGACGCCCAGCACGATGCCTTTGAGTTGCAGAGCGATATAAGGCAGCACGCCGACCAGGCAGATCAGCGCAACCACCACTGCCAACGATTGGGACTTGCCGTAGCGCGCAGCGATGAAGTCGGCGATGGAGGTAATGTTTTCCTGCTTGCTGATCAGAATCATCTTCTGCAGCACCCAGGGTGCCAACACCAGTAGAAGCACGGGTCCGAGGTAGATCGGTAAAAACGCCCATAGTTGTTCGGCGGCTTGGCCTACGGCGCCGAAGAAGGTCCAACTGGTGCAGTAAACCGCCAGCGACAGGCTGTACACCCAGGCACGCATGCGCGGCGGCAATGGCGCACGGCGGCGGTCACCGTAGAAGGCGATGGCAAACATAATGGCCATATAGGCCAGGGCAACGGC
Organism: Pseudomonas sp.; assembly: GCF_049590575.1. Taxonomy (GTDB): domain Bacteria; phylum Pseudomonadota; class Gammaproteobacteria; order Pseudomonadales; family Pseudomonadaceae; genus Aquipseudomonas. Next base: position 8,176 of record NZ_JBAWDE010000331.1, on the reverse strand, counting down.
GGCGATCAGCCCGCTGGACAGCGTCATGTTAACTCCGAGCATAGGAACACCCGGGCATTCCGGGCCCGGCTGGACAGTCTCGCATGATGCCTGGGGTTAGTCAGTGTCGACCAAGGTCGTGTGGGATCGAATGTCGCAGTGCGCGATCAGCGCGGTGGCAGGGTTTTCTGGCGCAGGATGTAAATCGTCACTAGCACGGCGCTGGTCAGCATGAACCCACGAGCCCAGGGCAGCGGCACCAAATAGCAGGAAAAGCCGATGCTCAGCCACATCAAGCCAATGGCGTAGACCTTGCCCTTGAGCGGGATGCCGTTGCCGTCCAGGTAGTCGCGAATCCACGGGCCCAGGCGTGGGTGTTCCACCAGCCAGTGGTAGAAGCGCGGGGAGCTTCGGGCGAAGCAGGCGGCGGCAAGCAGCAGAAAAGGCGTGGTGGGCAGGACCGGCAGGAAAATGCCGATCACCCCCAACGCTACGCTGAGCCAGCCGATGGCCAGCAGCAGGTAGCGCAGGAGCAGCGAGCGGTCGCCCATGGGTGTCACGGGCAAACGACTCAGTGGTGACGAGGCTTGAGGATCGCCGGTTTTTCGTCAGGGGCGTTGCACAGCAGGTACAGGGCGGTCAAGGCTTCCGGGATCTGCACGATCATGTCGTCCATCAGGTTGGCGTCGGAGGCGATGTCGGAGAATTCCGGCTGGTCGTCGAACAGGCCCGAACCGACCATGATCGGCAGCAGCATTTCGCTGACTTCTTCCTCGGCGGTTTCGAACCAGGCGGCTTCACGCAGGAACACGCCTTCCATGAAACCGATGCACCAGCCGCGCAGGTCGGAGTCATCCGGCTCTTCGCCGAGGTCCAGGTCGCAAGGCAGTTCGAACTCTTCGTCGGAAGCCAGTTGGCGACCGATGTGGGCCTTGAGGGCCACCAGGGTGGATTCGATTTCTTCGCGTTGAGCGTCGTCGGCGTAGTGCGGTTCTTCGGCGAACAAGGCGTCGATCCACTCACGGTCAGGCACGATGTCGGAAGAGATCGACAGGGCGGTCAGGTAGCCGTGGGCGGCCACGTAGTCCAGCGCCTCGTCATGCAGCTCATCGGCGTCGAGGAAGGCTTGCAGGCGGGTTAGTTGCTCAGCGAAGGACATTGAAGGGCTACCTTGGGAATAAACGATGCTGAATTCTAGGCTTTCTTGAGCGCTCAGGCCAGCTGCAAGGCATATTTGGCGGGTTTTACAGATGGGCGTCTATTCGTCAGTCGCGCCCTTTGGCGGGTGTCGCTCGGGTATACTGCCGCGTTTTGTGATGCCCCTGCAGGCCGAGCACCAACGCGAGAAAACTTCGCTTACGGATTATTTCCCGTGAACGCGGGTTTTTTCGGCCAGCCTGTACAGAGGGATTTCGGCACTATTTGGAGTTTTACATGCTCGAGCAGGCTCAACGCGTCCTCAAGGACATCTTCGGCTACGACAGTTTTCGTGGCCGCCAGGGTGCGATCATTGAGCGCGTGGCCAGTGGCGGTGATGCGCTGGTATTGATGCCTACCGGTGGCGGCAAGTCGCTGTGCTTCCAGGTGCCGGCGCTGTTGCGCAACGGCCTGGCGGTGGTGGTGTCGCCGCTGATCGCGTTGATGGATGACCAGGTCGCCACCCTTGAAGAACTCGGTGTGGCCGCGGCGTCCCTGAACTCCACGCTGAGTGCCGAGCAGCAGCGCGAGCTGGCCGCGCGGATCAAACGCGGCGAAGTCAAGATGCTCTACCTGGCCCCCGAGCGCCTCGTACAGCCGCGCATGCTGGCCTTTTTGCAGAGCCTGGAAATCGCCCTGTTCGCCATCGACGAAGCCCACTGCGTATCGCAATGGGGTCACGATTTCCGTCGCGAATATTTGCAGCTGGGCCAGTTGGCGGAGCTGTTCCCCGATGTCCCGCGTATCGCCCTGACCGCCACCGCCGACAAACGCACCCGCGAAGAAATCGTCGAGCGCCTGCACCTGCAGAACGCCGAGCGCTTCCTGTCGAGCTTTGACCGGCCGAATATTTTCTACCGCATCGTGCCCAAGGAGCAGCCGCGCAAGCAGCTGCTGGCGTTCCTCTCCGAGCGGCGCAGCGATGCGGGCATCGTGTATTGCCTGTCGCGCAAGAAGGTCGATGAAGTCGCCGCATTCCTCTGCGAGCAGGGCTACCCGGCGTTGCCGTACCACGCCGGCCTGCCGAATGAAACGCGCTCCGCGCACCAGAAGCGCTTCCTCAACGAGGAAGGCCTGATCATGGTCGCGACCATCGCGTTCGGCATGGGCATCGACAAATCCAACGTGCGTTTTGTCGCACACATGGACCTGCCCAAGTCCCTCGAGGCGTACTACCAGGAAACCGGTCGCGCCGGCCGTGATGGCCTGCCGGCGGATGCGTGGATGGTCTACGGCCTGCAAGACGTGGTGATGCTCAAGCAGATGCTGCAGAACTCCGAAGGCGACGAACGCCACAAGCGCCTGGAGCAGCACAAGCTCGACGCCATGCTCTCATTGTGTGAAGAAACCCGCTGCCGCCGCCAGACGCTGCTGGCGTATTTCGACGAGGACATGCCCGAGCCGTGCGGCCACTGCGACAACTGCACTGACGGCGTGCAGACCTGGGATGCCACCGAGCCGGCGCGCCAGGCGTTGTCGACCATCTACCGGACCGGTCAGCGTTACGGCGTCGGCCATCTGGTGGATGTGCTGCTCGGCAAGGACAACGAAAAGGTGCGCAGTTTCGGCCACGAAAAACTCTCGGTCTACGGCGTCGGCAAGGCCCGGGCCGAGGGCGAATGGCGCTCGCTGTTCCGGCAGATGGTCGCGCGTAACCTCGTGGACATCGACATCGAAGGCTATGGCGGCCTGCGCCTGAACGACAGTTGCCGGCCCTTGCTCAAGGGCGAGGTGAGCCTGGAGCTGCGCCGCGACCTCAAGCCGCAGACCACCGCTAAAAGCAGCAGCACCAGCCCGGCCAGCCAACTGGTGCGTGGCGAAGAGCGCGAGCAGTGGGAAGCCCTGCGCACCTTGCGCCGCAAACTGGCGCAGGAGCACAGCGTGCCGCCGTACGTCATCTTCCCCGACTCCACGCTGTTGGAGATGCTGCGCGAGCAACCGACTACCATGGCCGAAATGGGGCGGGTCAGCGGTGTGGGTGCACGCAAGCTGGAGCGTTATGGCCAGGCCTTCCTCGAAGTGCTCGGCGGCCAGGCTGAGGCGCCCAAGGAAGTCGCCGATATTCGCCATGAACTGATCAGCCTGGCGCGCGCCGGCATGACCCCTATGCAGATTGCCAGCCAGCTGCAGTGCACGGAGAAAAACGTCTACACCTTGCTCGCCGAATCCATCTGTAAGCAGCAGTTGTCGTTGGAGCAGGCACTTGATTTACCGGAAGATTTGCTCGGTGAAATCCAGGATGCATTCCTTGACGGAGAAGGCGAATTGCCACCGGTTGCGGAGATTGCGCCGCTGTTCACCGGCCGTGTTCCCGAGGGTGTCCTGCACTGTGTACGCGCCGCTTTGCAGTCGGAATTCGAAATTTAGTGTGCCAATTACGACAATGTAACGAATCAGTACATAGCAACTCTTGCCTAGTGGCATGGCTCATGCTTAGCTGACTAATAATTAGCCACACTTTATTTTCAGTCTAAACCATGAGTTTTTTATGCCGTTAACCGATCAACACCGTTTTGGCATGCAGCTGGCGCAAATGTCCCGAGGTTGGCGCGCCGAGCTCGACCGCCGCCTGGCGGGGCTGGGCCTGTCCCAGGCGCGCTGGCTGGTGCTGCTGCACCTGGCACGTTTCGAAGAACCGCCGACTCAGCGTGAACTGGCGCAGAGCGTCGGGGTAGAAGGGCCGACCCTCGCACGCCTGCTCGACAGCCTCGAAGGCCAGGGTTTGGTGCAACGCCAGGCGGTGGTGGAAGATCGTCGCGCCAAACGCATCCTGCTGTGCGATACCGCCCGCCCTCTGATCGACCAGATTGAAACCATCGCCACGGCCTTGCGCCATGAGCTGTTTGTAGGCGTTGATGAAGCAGACCTGCGCGTGTGCATGCGCGTGCATGCGCACATTCTGACGAATCTGGAAAAGTCCTGATTGCAGATACAGCAGGGATTGAAAATGTGGGAGCAGGCCAGCCAGTTCCCACCGTTGGCCCTAGAACGTCTGCCCCAGGTTCAGGTACACCGCCTGCTGCTTATCATCGTTGAACCCATAGCTGAAATTCAGCGGCCCCAACGGTGTATCAAAGCCCAGGAAAACACTCGCCGCGTTGATATAGCCGCTGTCGAATTCATTGTCGTTGTTCCACGCGCGGCCACGTTCCAGTGACGCACCGAGGTACAGCGGGAAGTCCAGCGGCAGGTAAGAGCGCGGCGTCAGGCGGCGGTAGTACACCGCCCGCATCAAGCTGATGTTCTGCCCTGAAATCGCATCCTGACGAAAGCCCGACAACTGCCGCGCGCCTCCGAGCAGGAAGCTCGAAATCACCACCTCCGAATCATCCAGCGTGCGCCCGTAGCGCCCGCCCAGCACCAGGGTGTCCGGGCCATGGCTCATGGCTTTATCGAGCTTGAATTCCCATTGGCGGTAGCGCTGGTCCGAGCCCAGGCCGGGTTCGAATTCGCGGAAGGCCAGGCCGATATCTTCGCCGGTATGGGGGAAGTACACGTTGTCCAGGGTGTCGAAGGAGTACTTCAGCTCATAGAAGCCTTCGCTGAAACTCACGCTCGGCAGGCTTCGATCACCAATGCGCACATCGGCCTTGCCCCAGGCTTCGCCGACACCGAAGCGAATCTCGCCGCTGTTGCCGATCTGTCGGCCCACATTCAGGCCGAATCCGTAGCGTTCCAGGCGGTATTCAGAAATCGGATCGTTGTCCAGAATCAGCTCGACGTTCTGTGCCTGGGCACTCAGATAGGGCGCGACGAAGTAGCGCGAACCGGTGTCCATCGGCTGGTAGAACTCGCTGTACAGCTCCTGGCGATCACCGATCTGTACCCGCGTCAGCCATTCGGCGCCGAGGCGGTTGATGCCGTTCATGCGGTAGCTGGCGCCGATGTTGAAGGCGCTGTCGCCGCGCATGTCATCCGACAGGCTCAAGCCCAGGCGCAGGTAGTCGGTGCCGCTGCGTTTGCCGCGTGCGCTGATCATCAGCGTGTTGTCCTGGCCCTTCTTGATCACGCGGTATTGCACCTGCTCGAAGTAATCCAGGCCATACAGGGTGCCCATATCGGTTTGCAGGCGCCCCAGGTTCAGCGGCTCACCCAGGGGCTGGCGGATGTAGTAGCGGATCACGTCGTCGCTGACTTTCGAGTCGTTTTCCACCTTGATGGCGGTGATCACCGGGGTACGTTCACCCGGAGTGCGGGCGGCGACCAGTTGCGGGTCGATGGGTTGGGCGGGGCGCAGGTGGGCCAGGCGCACGTCGAGGGCCCGCGTGGCTCGGTAGCCGGCGTCGATCATGTCCTTGGCGCGGCCGAAATCCGTCACGCCGTAGGCGGATAGGGGCGGCTGGATCAGTACGTCCTTGGGGTGCAGGTCCTTGAGTTGTTCTTCGGAATTGCGTCGGGTCATCAGCGTGATCGACTGGTTCAGCACATCGACCACCGTGGCCAATTGCTTGCGCGAACGCAGCGGGGTGCCGATGTCGACCACGATGGCGATGTCGACGCCCATCTCGCGTGCCACATCCAGCGGGATGTTATCGGTCATGCCACCGTCGACCAATAGCCGGCCGTCCAGCTCCACCGGCGCGAACACCGCTGGGATCGACATGCTCGCGCGGATCACCTGGGGCAAATGGCCCTTGCGGAACACCACCTTTTCGCCGGTGGTGATGTCGGTGGCCACGGCGCGGAAGGGGATCGGCAGCTTGTCGAAATTGCGCGTGTCGCTGCTGTGGGCGAACATGCTTTCCAGCAGCAGCGCCAGGTTCTGGCCCTGGATCACCCCGAGGGGCAGGCCGAGGCTGCCGTCATCGCGGAAGCTGAGTTTCTGCTTGACCAGGAAATCCCGGTCATCCTGCTTGCGGCGAAACGGCACATCTTCACGCGGCGGCGCGTCGGACAGGGCCTGCTGCCAGTCGATGCCCAGTGCCAGTTTTTCCAGCTCGTCAATCTTGTAGCCCGAGGCATACAGCCCGCCAATCACCGCGCCCATGCTGGTGCCGGCGATTGCATCAATCTGGATGCCTTGTTCCTCCAGGGCCTTGAGCACGCCGATATGCGCCAGGCCACGCGCGGCCCCACCGGACAGCACCAGGCCGATTTTCGGGCGGGGCGGTTCAACGGCGTCGGCAACGATAGGGAGCAGGAGCAGGAACAGGCAGGACAACAGGCGGCGCATCATGAATCTCGAGGCTGGGCGATAAAGGCCGCTATTATAGCCGCTCGATCCTCCGAGCCCGTCATGCCAGGAACCTCTCAAATTATGTCGATGAGCAAGCCCGAAATCGTCATCACTTATTGCACCCAGTGCCAGTGGCTGCTGCGCGCCGCGTGGCTGGCCCAGGAACTGTTGAGTACCTTTACCGATGACCTGGGCAAAGTATCGCTGGAGCCAGCCACCGGCGGGGCGTTTCGCATCACTTGCGATGGCGTGCAGATCTGGGAACGCAAGGTCGACGGTGGCTTCCCGGAGGCCAAGGTGCTCAAGCAGCGGGTGCGCGACCAGATCGACCCGCAGCGGGATCTGGGGCACAACGACCGCAAAGCCTGACTATGAGGCGGTTGCAGCGGGCTGTTTGGCCTGGCTGGCGCTGCCCATCAACCCGGAAAGCACGATAGCCACGATGATCAACGCGCCGCCGAGTAGCATGCGCACTGTCGGGGTTTCGGCAAACAGCAGCCAGGCCGCAGTGATGCCATAGACCGGCTCCATGGCAAATACCACCGAGGCGGTGCGCGCCTTGATCACCGCGAGGCTGGCGACAAACAGGCTGTGGGCCAGGCCGGTGCAGAACACGCCGAGCAGGCCGATCCACAGCCAGTCCAGCGCGCGAACTTCCGCCAGCCCTGGCGCTGCGACCGGCAGCAGGCACGCCGCGACCACCACGTTCTGGCACAGCGCCGCTTGCACGGCTGGAATCCGCCCTGAGCTGGCGCGATTGTTCAGTGACAATAATGAGAACAGCAAGCCCGAGGCGATGCCCCACAGCAGGCCACCGGTGGCCTCGCTGGCGAGGTTGAAGTCCGGCGTCACCAGCACCAGGCCGACGGTGACCAGCGCCACCAGCACTATTTCATTGGCGCGGATGCGCTCGCGGAAGATCAGCCCCTCAAGGATCACGGTGAAGGCCGGGAACGCGGTAAACCCCAGGGTCGCCACGGCGACCCCGGCCACCTTCACTGCCATGAAGAACGTAACCCAGTGCGCGGCGAGCAATACGCCACTGATCGCCAATCGGCGCCAGTCGCGCAGTTCGAGTTTTTTCCAGGGGGTGTGACTGGCGAAGCGCGCAAACACTGCCAGGGCCAGCACGGCAAAAGCGGCGCGACCGAACACGATGATGGCCGGCGAGGCGGCCGCGAGTTTGCCGAAGACGCCAGTGAGGCCAAACATCAATGCGCCGATATGCAGGGCGCCGAGGGCTGAGCGGGGAGTCATTGCGATCCTTGAAGCAACGGGAGTGACAGGCTCGCAGTCTAGTGGGTTGCCGGCTTGGGCGTCTGTCGCGCAGCTCGCGATTTATAGCGCGGGGCTCTTGCCCAAGCGCAGCGCACCCGGCGAGGCGCCAAATTCGCGCAGCATCGCTGCCGCGAACGCGCTCTGCGATGCATAGCCAACACGTTCGGCAACCTCGCCAATCGGCAGCGGCGTTTCGCGCAGCAGGCCCAGGGCCATAGTCAGGCGACGGCTGCGGATATAGTCCATCGGCGTCTGGCCGCACTCGGCCATGAACCGCGCATGCAGGCGTGCCACGGAGAGGCCGGCGATGCGCGCCAGATCAGCGACCTGCAGGGGATGGGCCACATGCCGTTCGATATGCGCATTGAAGGCCGCATAGGGCAAGCGCCGGCCCGGCAGCGGCTGCGCCAGCGGATGATTGAGGCTGGCCAACAGCAGGACTGCGCCTTGCTGCACGATCAGCGGGTCATCCACCGGGCTGTGGGCGAGCCATTGCACCAGCTGGTGTTGCCGCGAGTCCAGGGCCAGGCGCGCGGGCTGGTCGAG
>NZ_JBAWDE010000330.1:0-7798 GCF_049590575.1 Pseudomonas sp. | reverse complement strand
GTCACAGCCAATGCTGCTGATCCACCGCGTTCGCGAGCAAGCCCACTCCCACATGGATTGCATTCCAACCTGAGTAATTTTCAGGCCTGCAAGTACCGCATCACCGACTCGCAAATCATGTCGCGGTGCCGTTGTTTAATCGCCTCGTCCGACAGTTCGATCTGAAAAATCTCACTGAACGTATGGCGGTTGGACACCCGGTAAAAGCTGAATGAGTTGATCAGCAGGTGCACGTCCAACGGCTCCAGCCCTTCACGGAACAGCCCCATCTCGGCGCCGCGGCGCAAGGTGGCGCCGAGTGCCTCGAGGATGTTGCTGTTCATCGCCTTGATCGAATCCGAGCGCTTCACGTACTCAGCGTTGTGGATATTTTCGATACTGACGATGCGCACGAAATCCACATTCTGATCGTGGTGATCAAAGGTGAATTCCACCAGCCGGCGGACCGCTTCGCGCGGTTCCAGGGCGGTGAGGTTCATGCGGGTTTCGGTGTTGCGGATATCGCCGTAGAGCTTCTCCAGCACCTCGACGTACAACTGCTCCTTGCTGCCGAAGTAGTAGTAAATCATGCGTTTGGAGGTGTGGATGCGCTCGGCGATTGCGTCCACGCGAGCGCCGGAAAGGCCCTGCTGAACAAACTCGACAATAGCTTCCTGGAGAATGTTTTCGCGGGTCTTTTCCGGGTTGTTCTTACGACTCTTGCGCGGTGCGTCTGACACCGCGGGGAGATCGGGACTCGAGGTCATGGTGCGCTCACGGCCATTGTTATGCAGGCGGTGATTATGGGCCGGGGCGCTCGCCGAAGGAAGCACCCCGCCCGCCGTTATAAACGTGCTTGGCGCACCGCACCGCTGCGCGACTTGGCCATCGCCGCCAGGCGCACCGCCACGTTGGCCGCGCCATAACCGGCATAGCCGTTTTTGCGCTGGATGATCTCGAAGAAAAACCGCCCTTCGAACGGCTCGGTGTACACATGAAACAACTCACCGCCCTGGGCGTCACGGTCGTACAGCACGTTGTAGTACGCCAACTCGCTGAGGAACTCGTCGTCGAAATCAAACCGCGCCGCCAGGTCGTCGTAGTAGTTGAGCGGGATATCCAGCAGCGGCACCCCGGCCTCTTTGGCGCGGCGCACTTCGGCGAAAATGTCCGCGCAGTCGAAGGCAATGTGGTGCACGCCCGAGCCGCGATAGCTCGACAGCGCGTGGGAAATCGCCGTGTTGCGGTTCTCGGAAATATTCAACGGCAGGCGAATCGAGCTGCAGCGGCTGCGCAATGCACGACTTTTGACCAGGCCATATGGATCGGGCAGCACCACTTCGTCATCGGCTTCGAAATCCAGCAGGCTCTTGTAGAACAGCACCCAGCTGTCGAGGCTGTCGGCCGGCAAGGCCATGGCCATATGGTCGATGCGCAGCAGCCCGCCACTCGATGCACGGGCCGGTTGCAGGTTGAAGTCGGTGTCGTACAGCGTGCCTTCGGAAGGGTCCACCAGGTAAATCAGGCTGCCATCCGGCGCGCGCACCGCCGCCAGCTCCAGCTCGTTCGGGCCGACCAGGCCGCGATATGGCTGGCCCTTGTAGGCCACCGCGCGTTCGAGGGCCTTGGCGCTGTCCTTGACCCGAACCGCCGTGGCGCACAGCGACGGCCCGTGGGCTTCGAAAAAGTTGTGCGCGAAGGAATAGGGCTCGCAATTGAGGATCAGGTTGATATCGCCCTGGCGCAATAAACTCACGCTTTTGGAGCGGTGCTGGCCGGCCTTGACGAACCCCAGGCGCTCCAGCCAGTGGGTCAGCTTGGCGCCGAGGCTTTCATCCACGGCGAATTCAAGGAATTCGATGCCGTCGTATTCACTGGCGGCCGGCGTATCAAACAGAATGTCCACCGGCTGGGCGGGCGCTTCCTGCTTGAGGCGCTCGCGGGTTTTCTCTTCCAGGTACAGCAAGGAGCGCAGGCCATCCGCTGCGTTCGCACGGGTTGGCGCAGCGCGGAAACCGTCGTTGAAAATTTCCAGGGACAAAGGCCCGGTGTAGCCACTCTTGATGATCGGCGCCAGGAAGCCTGCCAGGTCGAACTCGCCCTGGCCGGGGAAGCAACGGAAATGCCGGCTCCACTCCAGTACGTCCATGGCCAGGATCGGCGCGTCGGCCATTTGCACAAAGAAGATCTTGTCGCCGGGGATCTCGGCGATGGCACTCGGGTCGCCCTTAAGTGACAGGGTGTGGAAGCTGTCGAGCAGGACGCCGAGGCTTGGGTGATCGATCTGACGCACCAGGTTCCAGACCTGCTGCCAGGTGTTCACGTGCCTGCCCCAGGCCAGCGCTTCATAGCCGATGCGCAGGCCACGGCGGCCGGCGTGTTCGGCCAGCAGGCTGAGGTCATCGAGCAAAATACGTTCGTCGCCGACACAATCGGCCGAGGCGTTGCTGCACACCAGCACCAGGTCGGTGCCGAGCTCCTGCATCAAATCAAACTTGCGCTCGGCACGCTCCAGGTTGCGCGCCAGGCGGTCGCGGCGGCAGCCTTCAAAGTCGCGAAACGGCTGGAACAGGGTGATGGCAATGCCGAGGTCGGCGCACATTTGCCTAACTTCTCGGGGGCTGCCGTCGTAATACAGCAGGTCGTTTTCAAAGATTTCTACACCATCAAACCCGGCGGCCGCGATGGCTTCGAGCTTTTCCGGCAGGGTTCCGCTCAAGGAAACAGTAGCAATAGAGCGTTGCATGGGCGACTCCCAGGTTTTGAGGTCTGTCTTATTTACGGCAAATTATTCGCCGCTAAACTGTTCGCAGCAATTGAAATGTACGAACCGGTTAGTTTTCGGTGCGATTATCGAACACAATGGCCATTGGCGAATTGACGACTTTTTAACCACTGCGCACCATCGGTCACGTAGCTGCACCCAAGAAAAGACCCAGAACACACCATAAAAATTTCAAAAAACGGGTACGACCTCATGCCTTCGCAAAACTCCGTCCTGGCCGCGCGCCCGGGCACCCCGCATGCCGGCATCGGCAGCAAGATCCGCGGCGCCATGGCCGTGGGTAAAACTCGCTGGGGCATGCTGGCCCTGGTGTTCTTCGCCACCACCCTGAACTACATCGACCGCGCCGCCCTGGGCGTGATGCAGCCGATCCTGGCCAAGGAAATGAGCTGGACGGCGATGGACTACGCCAACATCAACTTCTGGTTCCAGGTCGGTTATGCGATTGGCTTCGTGCTGCAAGGCCGCTTGATCGACCGCGTCGGCGTGAAACGCGTGTTCTTCTGCGCGGTGCTGCTGTGGAGCCTGGCCACCGGTGCCCACGGCCTGGCGACCTCGGCGGTGGGCTTTATGGTGTGCCGCTTTATCCTCGGGCTGACCGAAGCCGCCAACTACCCGGCCTGCGTCAAGACCACCCGCCTGTGGTTCCCGGCCGGTGAGCGCGCGGTGGCGACCGGCATCTTCAACGCCGGCACCAACGTCGGCGCGATGATGACGCCAATGCTGCTGCCGCTGATCCTGCACGTGTGGGGCTGGCAGGCGGCGTTCCTGTGCATGGCATCGCTGGGCCTGATCTGGCTGGTGTTCTGGGGTTTGAAGTACTACAACCCGGAGGACCACCCGAGCGTCAAACAATCCGAACTGGACTACGTGCAGCAGCAAGTCGAACCGGAACAACCTGGCGTACCGTTCAGCCGCATCCTGCGCATGCGCGGCACCTGGGCCTTTGCCATCGCTTATGCACTGACCGCCCCGGTGTTCTGGTTCTACCTGTACTGGCTGCCGCCGTTCCTGAACCAGCAATACAACCTGGGCATCAACGTGACCCAGATGGGCATCCCGCTGATCATCATTTACCTGACGGCCGACTTCGGCAGCGTCGGTGGGGGGATTCTGTCTTCGTTCCTGATCGGGCGCGGGATGAATTCGATCAAGGCGCGGCTGCTGTCGATGCTGTTGTTCGCCTGCTGCATCGTCGGCGTGATCATGGCGGCCGGTTCCAGCCAGCTGTGGGTCGCGGTGTTCGCCATCTCGCTGGCCATCGGCGCGCACCAGGCCTGGACCGCCAACATCTGGAGCCTGGTGATGGACTACACGCCCAAGCACATGATGAGCACGGTGTTCGGTTTCGGCGGGATGTGCGCGGCTATCGGCGGCATGTTCATGACCCAGATCGTCGGCCATATCCTCACGGTCACGAACAACAACTACACCGTGTTGTTCACCCTGATCCCGGCGATGTACTTCATTGCGCTGACCTGGATGTACTTCATGGCGCCGCGCAAGATTCCCAAGGTAGACGTTTAAGTCAACGCCGCCGCTGCTGCCAGGCAGCGGCCAACCCGCTCATGCAGATCACCCCGATGCCGACCACCGTGGTCATGTCGGGGGTATGGTTGAACACCAGCCAGCCCAACAACCCCGCAAACACGATCTGGCAATAGCCGAACGGCGCCAGCAAGGCCGGCGCCGCAAAGCGGAACGCCTGGGTCAGCATCAAGTGCGCGGTCATCCCACAGGTGCCCAGCGCCAGCATCAAAACGCCGTGCCACAGCGTGGGGATCTGCCAGAAGAACGGCACCATCGCACTCATCACCAAGGTATTGCACAGGCCGGCGAAGAAGTTGCTGGTGGTCGGGGTGTCGTACTTGCTGAGGATGCGCGTGAGCAGTTGGTAGAAGCAGAAAAACAGCGCCGAACACAGCGGCAGCAACACCGCCGGGGTGAACAGCTCGCCGCCGGGGTGGATGATGATCAGCACGCCGATAAAGCCGCAGATCACAGCCAGCCACTGGCCGCGTGTCACCTGCTCGCCGAGCAACGGCACTGACAGCGCGGTCACCAGGATCGGCGCGAGGAAGTTCACCGCCGTGGCTTCCGCCAACGGGATGAAGTGCAGCGCCGCAGTGAAAAACAGGCTGGTGCCCAACAGGCATAACGCCCGCACCACCTGCATGCCCGGCCGTTTGCTGCGCAGCACGCGCAAGCCCGATTGCGGCAGGAATATCCCGGCCATCAGCAAGGTGTGCACCAGGTAGCGCGCCCACACCACCATCACGATCGGGTAAAAACCGGCCAGGTATTTGGACAACGCGTCGTGGCTGGAGAACAGGAACGTCGCCACCACAATCAGCAGGATGCCTTTGAAAGGATGGTTGACGCCGGAAAGGGGGGTGCTGACAGTCATTGAATTCTCTTGCGTGGCGCGCTGAACGTTAAACGAGGTAGCGCTCAACCCGTTAATCTAGCAGCCGAACCGGAGTTTGCCCCAAGAGCATAACCAAACACCGTGCGAACAGCGCACTAAATCATGGGAATCGAGTCCAACGCAGCACCTTCGCCCCCGCGTTGCACACTTTTTGATCAAGGCCTTGCCGCTATGAAAAAAACTCTCTTTGTTCTTTCTACCCTCGCCCTGCTGACTGCCTGTAACCAGGAGTCCAAGGAAGCGCCAAAGCCTGCGCCGCCTTCCGTGCAGGCGACCCTGGTGCCTGCCACCCCGCCTACGGATAAATGGGTCGGCAAATGGATCGGCGTCGAAGGCCTGCACTTGACCATCGCCAAAGACGACAGCATCGGCCGTGGTCATTACATCCTGACCATGCAATACGGCCTCGACGCCGACGAATCGGGCACCTTCAAGGGCGAAGCCAACGAAGAAGGCATTACCTTCAACCGCCCGGATGGCCCGCAACTGCTGCGTGCCGGCGACGGCGAAGCCACCGGCCTGAAATGGCTGGCGGATAAAAAGGACTGCCTGGTGGTCGATACCGGCGAAGGTTACTGCCGCGATTAACGTCCATACTCCATCAGGTTAAGTACACAAGAGGATTGCCCACATGCTATGGAAAAAAGGCCGACGCAGCGACAACGTGGTAGATGCCCGCGATGACAGTGGCAGCGGCGGTGGCGGCATGCGCTTTGGTGGCGGCAAAGGCCTGAGCCTGACCGCGATTGTGCTGATCGTCGGCATCGGCTGGCTGACCGGCCAGGACCCGATGCAGATCCTCGGCCAGTTGACCGGCCAGATGGAGCAGGCGCCCTCGGTGAGCACCCAATCGCGCCAAGCGCCGCCGGCTAACGACGAGCAAGCGGATTTTGTCCGCGCGGTGCTGGGCGATACCGAAGACACCTGGGGCCAGGTGTTCCAGGAAAACGGCCTGGCCTACAAGAACCCCAAACTGATCCTGTTCCGTGGCCGGGTGAATTCCGCCTGCGGTGGCGCGACCTCGGCCAGCGGCCCGTTTTACTGCCCGGCTGACCAGCAGGTGTACCTGGACCTGGATTTCTTCCGGGAAATGTCGCAACGCTTCCAGGCCGCCGGTGATTTCGCCCAGGCCTACGTGATCGCCCATGAAGTCGGGCACCACGTGCAGACGTTGCTTGGCATCTCGGCCAAGATCCAGACCGCCCGCCAGCAGGGTCGGCCGATGCAGGGCGACGGCGGCCTGCTGGTCCGCCAGGAGCTGCAAGCCGACTGTTTCGCCGGCGTCTGGGCCAACCGCGCGCAAAAACGCCTGAACTGGCTGGAGCCCGGCGACATTGAAGAAGCACTGAACGCGGCCAATGCCATTGGCGACGACCGTTTGCAACAGCAGGGTCAAGGGCGCGTGGTGCCGGACTCGTTTACCCACGGCACCTCGGCACAGCGGGTTCGCTGGTTCAAGACCGGCTTCGCCCAGGGCCAGATCACTCAATGCGACACCTTTACCGCCAAGAGCCTCTAGATGAATAAACGATTGGGATTGCTGTTGGGCGTGTTGATGACCTGTTCCTCATCCACCTGGGCCGCCGAGAAGGAACACGGCGTCAAGGTGGTCAGCCCTGATCGTTTTCACCTGGAGGCCGGCGACCTCAGCCTGGGCCTGAGCCAGGACTGGCGCCAGCCGTTGCCCAAGGTGACCCGCGCGCTGATCATCGTGCATGGCCGGCTGCGCAACGCGATGACCTACCTGGAAAGTGGCGAGCACGCTGCTGAACACGCCGGGGTGGGTGGCAGTACGCTGATCATTGCGCCGCAATTTCTCGATGAATCGGACGTAAAAAACCACCCTCTGGACAACCAGCTGCTGCGCTGGAAAACCGATGACTGGATGGCCGGTGAGCCCTCCATCGGCCCCGGCCAGGTCAGCTCCTACGGCGCGCTCGACCAGATCATCAAGCACCTGGGCAACCGCAAACTGTTCCCGGCGCTGAAAGAGATCGTGGTCGCCGGGCATTCCGGCGGTGGCCAGGTAGTGCAGCGTTTCGCCCTCACCGGCCACGACCACCCGATGCTGCAAACCGAAGGCATCAGCCTGCGTTACGTGGTGGCCAACCCTTCGACCTACGCCTGGCTCAGCCCGCAGCGCCCGGTGAAATTCGACCCGGCCAGCTGCCCAGGCTTCAACGACTGGAAGTACGGCATGCAAAACCTGTCGGCCTACGCCAAGGGCCGGAGCGCCGAGCAGCTTGAGCGGGCCTACGTGTCACGCGACATCACTTACCTGCTGGGCCAGCAGGACACCGACCCCAACCACCCGGCGCTGGACAAAAGCTGCGCCGCCGAAACCCAGGGCGCGTATCGCCTGATTCGAGGGCATAACTATTTTGACTACCTCAAGCAGCGCCATCCGCAGCTGACTCACAAGCTGGTGGAAGTGCCGGGGGTTGGGCATAACGGGGATGGGATGTTTACGTCGCCGGAAGGCGAGAAGGTTTTGTTCGGCAAATGATCCCTGACGAAACATGATCAAAATGTGGGAGCGGGCTTGCTCGCGAATGCGGTGGATCAGTCAAAAATGAGTCGACTGACACTCCGCATTCGCGAGCAAG
>NZ_JBAWDE010000329.1:0-17099 GCF_049590575.1 Pseudomonas sp. | reverse complement strand
GTCCAGCGCTGTTCGGCGCCCAGCCAGCCCACATCGCGCGGCTGCTGGCGGCCGGAGTCACGGATCACCACCTGCATCTGGCTTTCCAGGTCCTGGAAGCTCAGCTCGCGGCTCATGCGGTGCAGGGCATGGTCGGGGTGCGCGACGGCGACAAATTCCACATCGCTCATTTCCGTCCCCAGGTAGCCGGGAATGCTGAAGCCGCTGATGGCCAGGTCGGCCACGCCTTCCATCAACAGCTCCTCGACGCCGGACAGCACCTCTTCACGCAGGCGCACCCGGCAGCCACGGCTTTGCGGCATAAAGGCGGTGAGCGCGCGCACCAGGCGTGCATTCGGGTAGGCCGCGTCGACCACCAGCCGCACTTCGGCTTCCCAGCCCTGTTCCATATGGTGGGCGAGGTCTTCCAGCTGGCTGGCGTTTTTCACCAATTGCCGGGAGCGGCGCAACAGCACTTCACCGGCTTCGGTGAGCACCGCCTTGCGCCCGTCGATGCGCAGCAGCGGCACGCCGAGCTGGTCTTGCATGCGCGCCACGGTGTAGCTCACCGAAGACTGCGAACGGTGCAGCGCTTCAGCCGCCTGGGCGAAGCCACCATGGTCGACCACGGCTTGCAGCGTGCGCCATTGATCAAGGGTTACGCGGGGCGCTTTCAAGATGGGTTCCTCTTGTCCTAAGCTGGCGGTCCTTATTGGAGACTGCCGAATGAGAAAATTCTGTTGTGCATTGCTGGTGCTGCTGCCGATGAGCGCGTTTGCCTACCCCATCGACGTGACTAAAAAGATCGACGGCGTAAGCATTGATTACACGGCCTCCGATGTGGACGGCGACATCAGTTCGATCCAGCTGAATAACTACGGCACGAAAGACGCCGTGTGTTCGGTAACCTTTACCAACGGACCGGAAGCGCCGCGTCGGCGCACAGTCACGGTGCCTGCGGGTAAAAGCACCAACACCACCGCCAAGTTCAACCGCGCCATTATCAAGATGCGAATCGCCTTGGCCTGCGCTCCAAAATAAAGCAATTGAGGTGCGTGCCCATAGGAATACTCCGCTTATAAACAAGTTTATAGATGGGTTATAGCAGTTTTTTGCGCTTTTTAATCGAATTAGTTTTGTCTAATCTCCACTCCATCGCCTTACAGCAATTACAGATGGAGCCTACGAAGCTATGTCCAATGTTCTGATCATCGAAAGCAGCGCCCGCCAGCAGGATTCGATCTCCCGCCAATTGACCCAGCAATTCATCAGCCAATGGCAGGCGGCTCACCCGGCGGATCAGATCACTGTGCGCGACGTCGCCCTCAACCCGGTTCCGCACCTGGACGCCAACCTGCTCGGCGGTTGGATGAAACCCGTAGAACAGCGCAACGGCGCTGAGCAGGCGTCCCTGGACCGCTCCAACGAATTGACTGACGAACTGCTGGCCGCCGACGTCCTGGTAATGGCCGCGCCGATGTACAACTTCGCCATCCCCAGCACCCTCAAAGCGTGGCTGGACCACGTGTTGCGCGCCGGTGTGACGTTCAAGTACACCGCCACTGGCCCCCAGGGTTTGCTGACGGGTAAGCGCGCCTTCGTGCTCACCGCTCGCGGCGGCATCCACACAGGGGCCAGCTCGGACCACCAGGAACCGTACCTGCGCCAGGTGATGGCTTTTATCGGTATCCACGACGTCACGTTCATTCACGCCGAAGGGGTGAACCTGAGCGGGGACTTCCAGGAAAAGGGCATCAACCATGCCAAGGCACTGCTCGCACAGGTCGCCTGATCGTTTAATCGTCACATAATCGAGCGGTGTTTATATCGCTCCACGCAAACCCTTCAAGTACGCGTATCGAACCTCCCTTTGCACTTGTTGCTCCTGAGTGCTCCTACCCGACTGCCGCTATAGCGAGGTCGGGTTTTTTTTGCCGCGAGTTTCGTCAAACCCCGAAAACCCTTAAAGTCGCGCCCATTCGAAACGAGGCGCGCATGGGCTATCTACTGGTTGTCACCCTGATTCAGGCATTTTCCTTCAGCTTGATCGGCGAATACCTCGCCGGTCACGTCGACAGCTACTTCGCCGTGCTGGTACGCGTGGTGCTGGCCGGGCTGGTATTCATCCCACTGACCCGCTGGCGCTCGGTGGAGCCGGCCTTCATGCGCGGCATGCTGCTGATCGGCGCCTTGCAGTTTGGCGTGACTTACGTGTGCCTGTACCTGAGCTTTCGGGTGCTCAGCGTGCCGGAAGTGCTGCTGTTCACCATCCTCACGCCGTTGCACGTGACCTTGATCGAAGACGCCCTCAACCGTCGCTTCAACCCCTGGGCACTGGTCGCCGCGCTGGTAGCAGTGGCGGGGGCGGCAGTGATTCGCTTCGACCAGATCACCCCGCACTTCCTCGGTGGCTTCCTGCTGCTGCAACTGGCCAACTTCACCTATGCCGCCGGGCAAGTGATGTACAAACATCTGGTGGCGCGTTACCCCAGCGACCTGCCGCACTACCGGCGCTTCGGCTATTTCTACCTGGGTGCATTGCTGGTGGTGTTGCCGGCGTTTTTGCTGTTCGGCAAGGCCAGCTTCCTGCCCGACGCGCCGCTGCAATGGGGGGTGCTGGTGTTCCTGGGGCTGGTCAGCACGGCGCTGGGCATGTACTGGTGGAACAAGGGCGCCTGCCTGGTCCACGGCGGCACCCTGGCGGTGATGAACAACCTGCACGTGCCGGTAGGGCTGCTGCTCAACCTGCTGATCTGGAACCAGCATGAACCGCTGGGGCGCTTGGCATTGGGTGGGTTGGTGATTGTGGGGGCGGTGTGGATCAGTCGGTTGGGTGTGCGCAAGGACCCCGTCCAGCACTGAAGCACAGTGTGGGAGCGGGCTTGCTCGCGAAAGCGGTGGATCAGTCATGCACATACTGACTGACACTCTGCCTTCGCGAGCAAGCCCGCACACATGGGAGGGTGGCTTCAGGTAGGTGTTGTTTCAGGTGCCGGTAGCAGGTTGAGCATCCCCGCCCGCAGGTCACTGCCACTGGGTTGCTGGTACAGGCTCAAGCCAAACTCCGGCAATACCGCCAGCAGGTAATCGAAGATATCGCCCTGGATCCGCTCGTAATCCGCCCACGCCGTGGTGCGGGTGAAGCAGTAGATCTCCAGTGGCACGCCCTGGGCGGTGGTTTGCATCTGGCGGACCATGCAGGTCATGTTCGGCTGGATGTCCGGGTGGCTTTTCAGATAGGCCAGGGCATAGGCGCGGAAGGTGCCGAGGTTGGTCATGCGACGGCGGTTGGCCGAGAGCTGTGCGCTGTGGCCCTGGGCCTCGTTCCAGGCCTTGAGTTCGGCCTGCTTGCGCCCGATGTAGTCGGTGAGCAGGTGCACCTGGGTCATGCGCAGTTCTTCGTCGTCGCGCAGGAAGCGCACGCCGCTGGCGTCGATAAACAGGCTGCGTTTGATTCGCCGCCCGCCCGAAGCCTGCATGCCGCGCCAGTTCTTGAACGACTCGGACATCAGGCGCCAGGTCGGGATCGAGACGATGGTCTTGTCGAAGTTCTGCACCTTGACCGTGTGCAAGGTGATATCCACCACGTCGCCGTCGGCGCCGACCTGAGGCATTTCGATCCAGTCGCCGACGCGCAGCATGTCGTTGCTGGTCAACTGCACACTGGCGACGAACGACAACAGCGTGTCCTTGTACACCAACAGAATCACCGCCGACATGGCGCCAAGCCCCGACAGCAGCAACAGCGGCGAGCGGTCGATCAGGGTGGCGACGATGATGATCGCGGCAAATACATACAGCACCATCTTGGCCAGTTGCACGTAACCCTTGATCGAGCGAGTGCGGGCATGTTCGGTGCGCGCGTAGATGTCCAGCAGGGCGTTGAGCAGGGCGCCCATGGCCAGCGTCATAAACAGGACGGTGAGGGCCAGGGCCACATTGCCGATAAACAGGATCGCGGTCTTGCTCAGGTCCGGCACCAGGTACAGGCCGAACTGGATGACCAGGGACGGCGTCATCTGCGCCAGGCGGTGGAAGACCTTGTTGTGCCGCAGGTCGTTGAGCCAGTGCAGGGCCGGCTGCCGGCCGAGCAATTTGACGGCATGCAGGATGAGGTAACGCGCGACCCGTCCGAGCAGCAGGGCCACCACCAGCAACACCAGCAAACCCAGGCTGGCATGCAGCAGCGGGTGTTGATCGAGGGCGCCCCAGAGGTCCTGGGCATTGAGCCAGAGCTGTTTGATATCCATGGGTGTAACCGATTTCTCTTAAGACAAGACGGGGGCGATTAGAGCATTTAAGCGCAACAAAGTTGACGTTTTGGACAAATGCGCTGACAAAAAAGCAGCTGATTAACACCGTTCGCGTAAAGACACTCGGTTTGGACGCCCGAAACCGGTAACCTATGCAGCTGATTTTTTGTATTTCTTCGAGGTAGCACCCGTGTTTTCCCAATTCGCCCTGCACGAACGCCTGCTCAAAGCCGTGGCCGAGCTTAAATTTGTCGAGCCTACGCCTGTGCAAGCAGCGGCCATCCCGCTCGCGCTCGAAGGGCGTGACCTGCGGGTGACGGCTCAAACCGGGAGTGGCAAGACCGCCGCTTTCGTCCTGCCGATCCTTAACCGTCTGATCGGCCCGGCCAAAGTCCGCGTGAGCATCAAGACCCTGATCCTGCTGCCGACCCGCGAGCTGGCCCAGCAGACCTTGAAGGAAGTGGAGCGCTTCTCGCAGTTCACGTTCATCAAGTCCGGCCTGATCACCGGCGGCGAAGACTTCAAGGTCCAGGCCGCCATGCTGCGCAAGGTGCCGGATATCCTGATCGGCACCCCAGGCCGGATGATCGAGCAACTTAACGCCGGCAACCTTGACCTCAAGGAAGTCGAAGTGTTGGTGCTCGACGAGGCCGACCGCATGCTCGACATGGGCTTTGCCGACGACGTGCAGCGCCTGGTGGCTGAATGCGTGAATCGCCAGCAGACCATGCTGTTCTCCGCCACTACTGGTGGTTCAACCCTGCGCGACATGGTTGCCAAGGTCCTGAACAACCCTGAGCACCTGCAGGTCAACAACGTCAGCGACCTGAACGCGACCACGCGCCAACAGATCGTCACCGCTGACCACAACGTGCACAAAGAACAGATCCTGAACTGGCTGCTGGCCAACGAGACCTATCAGAAGGCCATCGTGTTCACCAACACCCGCGCTGCGGCGGACCGTATCTACGGTCGCCTGGTGGCACAGGACTACAAGGCATTCGTGCTGCACGGCGAGAAAGACCAGAAGGACCGCAAGCTGGCCATCGACCGCCTGAAAGCCGGCGGCGTGAAGATCCTGGTCGCCACCGACGTCGCCGCCCGCGGCCTGGACGTGGACGGCCTGGACATGGTCATCAACTTCGACATGCCACGCAGCGGCGACGAATACGTGCACCGTATTGGCCGTACCGGGCGTGCCGGCAACGATGGCCTGGCGATCTCGCTGATTTGCCACGGCGACTGGAACCTGATGTCGAGCATCGAGCGCTACCTCAAGCAGTCGTTCGAGCGCCGCACCATCAAGGAAGTCAAAGGCACCTACACGGGGCCGAAGAAGGTCAAGGCGTCGGGCAAGGCGGTCGGTGTGAAGAAGAAAAAGACCGACGCCAAGGGCGACAAGAAAAAGGCCGGTGCCAAGGCGCCGACCAAGCGCAAGATCGCCAACCGACCAAAGACCGACAACCTGTCGTTGGTCAGCAAGGATGGCATGGCGCCGCTCAAGCGCCGCAAGCCGGAAGCACCGGCTGCCGAGTAAGGTCTGCTGATACAAAAAAACCGGACAATGTCCGGTTTTTTTGTGTTCATTTTTTGGTTTGGCCGGCCGCTTCTTTCAGTTCCTTCTGCCTGGCTTGAATCAACTGGCACTTGTCCGGGAACTCCGCGCTCTCGGTGTCCAGGTCCATTTTCTGCAGCTTTTCATTCATCTCCTTGGCCTTGACCGGATTCTGCTGAGTCAGTTCAGCCACTTCCTTGGCCAGTTGCTCGCGCATCTGCGTTGCCTCTTCCGGCGTGCAGGCCCAAGCCGGCAGGGCGGTCAGCAATGTGGCGGCGACGGCCAGGTTCATCAGGGTTTTCATGGTAGGACCTCCTTGGCGGTTATGCTCAGTTGAGGGTGCGAACGTCTGGAAAGTTCAGAGAAATCACGCCCGTCCGTTAGGCTGAACGGCCGGTGACGTGGCGTGTCACACCTCTAGACGGGCTACTTTCCTTAGGCCTGCAGGAGGAATCAGGATGACGACTTACAACTGGGATTTGATCGAACGTCTGCTGCATGAAGTGCAGAACGGCAAAGGCAGCTTTGCGCCACGCAAATACGCCGAGCAGGAAGCTGCCGAGAAGACCGCGGCCGGCGAGTCCACCGGCAATCTGGATGCGCTCAAAAAGACCGCTGCAGACTATGAAGCGCTGTTGTTCAAACGTGGGTTTATTGAGTCGCGGCCGGAAGCAGAAGGTGGCAATGGTGAGAATTTCATTCTGACCGCGCTTGGCGCCCAACTGCTGGCACTGATCGACAGCTCGATTCCCGGCAACAACCACCCTCGCCAGGTGCTGGATGAGCAGGCCGATGCGTTGGACCCGGCGACCTTTGCGGAGTTGGCTTCAAAGGCACAGATCGCCTGACACCTCGCATGCCCCGGCACTCTGGCGGTGCCGGGCACACCCAAGCTGTCCGATCGGTAATCTCTCGCTAAGGTTGCTGACAGCTGCTCGAGCCTACTCTGCGGCCATTCAATCGACGGACTTGAAATGGCATGCACTCCATTATTTCCAGACGAACTTTCGTCAAAGGCACCGCAGCCTGCGGCCTGTTGGGTGGGCTAGGGCCCTGGCGCCCAGCGGTCTGGGCATTGACCAGTCCCGGCCAACCCACGGTGCTGGCGGGCACCGAGTTTGATTTGCTTATCGACCAGACGCCCGTCAACCTCACGGGCCGAAAGCGTAACGCGTTGACTATCAACGGCAGTTTGCCCGGCCCGTTGCTGCGCTGGCGCGAAGGCGACACTGTGACCCTGCGCGTCAGAAATCGCCTGGCCGAGTCGACCTCGATTCACTGGCACGGCATCCTCCTTCCTTCCACCATGGACGGCGTGCCCGGCCTGAGCTTCAAGGGCATCGAGCCGGGCGGCCTGTTCGTCTATCAGTTCACGGTCAAGCAACATGGCACTTACTGGTATCACAGCCATTCCGGGCTCCAGGAGCAGCAGGGTATCTACGGCCCGTTGGTGATCGACCCGAAGGAACCCGAGCCATTTACCTATCAGCGCGACTACGTGGTGATGCTGTCGGACTGGACGGATGAGGACCCTGCCGCCTTGATGAACACCCTCAAGAAGCAGTCCGACTATTACAACCGGCACAAGCCCACGGTGGTGGATTTCGTCCGGGATGTGGGCAACAAAGGCTGGTCCGCCAGCGTCGCCGACCGGCTGATGTGGGCAAAAATGAAGATGAACCCCACCGACCTCGCGGACGTCAGTGGCCAGACCTACACCTACCTGCTCAACGGCCAGCCGCCGGGGCTCAACTGGACCGGGTTGTTTCAGGACGGGGAGAAAATCCGCCTGCGCTTTATCAACGGTTCGGCGATGACCTATTTCGATGTGCGCATACCGGGGCTGAAAATGACCGTTATCGCCGCTGATGGCCAGCCGGTGCAGCCGGTGAGCGTCGATGAGTTTCGCATTGCCGTGGCGGAAACCTACGATGTGCTGATCGAACCCAGCGCTGCGGCGTACACCCTGTTTGCCCAGTCGATGGACCGCACGGGTTACGCCCGCGGCACCCTGGCCCGCCAGGCGGGGTTGATGGCGCCAGTGCCGGCGCTTGACCCGCGCCCTTGGGTGACGATGGACGACATGGGCATGGGCGGCATGGATCATGGTGCCATGCCGAATATGGCGGGCATGGATCATGGCGCCATGGGGGCGATGCCGATGCAGAGCCACCCGGCCAGCGAGAACAATAACCCGATGGTGGACATGCAGGCCATGCGCCCGCTGCCGAAGCTCGACGACCCAGGGCTCGGCCTGCGTGATAACGGCCGACGGGTGCTGACCTATGCGGACCTGCGCAGCACCTTCGAGGACCCCGATGGCCGCGATCCCTTACGCACGATCGAATTGCACCTCACTGGGCACATGGAGAAGTTTGCCTGGTCATTCAATGGGGTGAAATTTTCCGATGCCGAGCCTTTGCTGCTCACCTATGGCGAGCGTGTCCGGCTGGTGCTGGTCAACGACTCGATGATGAGCCACCCGATTCACCTGCACGGTCTGTGGAGCGATCTGGAGGATGAAAACGGCCAGTTCCAGGTGCGTAAGCACACCCTCGACATGCCGCCGGGCACCCGGCGCAGTTATCGCGTAACGGCCGACGCGTTGGGGCGCTGGGCCTTTCACTGCCACCTGCTGTACCACATGGAAATGGGCATGTTCCGTGAAGTCCGCGTACACGAATGAGGACGCGCATATGAACCGTTGTGTTTTATCTATCGCTGTCTCGCTGACCAGTTTGGCGTTCGGTTCACTGGCGCAGGCGGACGAGTTTGAGGGGCGGGTCCCGGTGTCATCGGCGCTCACCGAGAGCCGTACGCCGATCCCGGTGCTGACCGACGCTGATCGTGCGGCGGTGTACAACGCGCCGGAGGGGCACAGGGTGCATGACAGCGCGATTCATTCGATGCTGCTGGTCAACCAGTTGGAATGGCAAGGCGGCAATGATCGCGGCGCGCTGAACTGGGACTTCAATGGCTGGGTCGGTGGTGATATCGATCGCCTGTGGTTGCGCAGCGAAGGTGAGCGCAGCGCGGGCGGCACCGACAGCGCGCAAGCCCAGGTTTTGTGGGGGCATGCCATCAGCCCCTGGTGGGACCTAGTAGGCGGCGTGCGCCAGGACTTCAAGCCTGGCGACAGCCGGACGTGGGCAGCCTTCGGCGTACAGGGCATGGCGCTCTACAATTTCGAGGCCGAGGCGACTGTGTTTGTCGGCGAGTCGGGCCGCGTCGCTGCACGGCTGGAGGGTGACTACGACATTCTGCTGACCAACCGATTGATTCTGCAGCCCACAGCCGAACTCAATTTTTATGCTCAGAACGATCCCCTGCGGGGCACCGGCTCGGGCCTGTCAGACAGCGAGCTAGGCCTGAGGTTGCGCTACGAAGTGCGTCGCGAATTTGCCCCGTATGTGGGTGTGAGCTGGAACCGCACCTACGGCCAGACTGCGCAATACGCCCGTGCCGCAGACGAAGATATCAGCCAGTTACGCTGGGCCGTCGGCGTGCGCCTGTGGTTTTGAAGCGTTTCTATTGACGTTGAGCGCTTTTCAGGCACTTGAGCGCCAGGAAGTCACTGCGCACCTTGTCAATTTTCTGAGTGAGCTTCAGGCGTTGCTGCGCTGTGCTTTGCGCCATCAGGTCGACGAGCAGGCTGCGGGCGGCCGCTTCGGTCTCTGCATAGGCAGCGCGATACTCCGGGGTCCAGAGGCTTTCCCGGTCCACCAGCAATTGTTGGATTTTCTGCGGGAAATCGGTGCTCTGGCGGTGCTGCACGGCATCGATAAATTGTGCCTGCCAATGGGCGCGGTTACCGATCCACTGCTCGTTCTGTTCACCCAGCCCGACGGACCAGGCTGTTACGCGGTTTTGCTGGCTCGCGCTCAGCGGGCCCATCCAGGCATCCAGGCGTTTGCTCATGCGTTGCGCGCGTTCCTTGATCTGCTGCTCGAGTGGCGGCTTGAGGTATTCGTCCTGGCGCTTGCGCAGGTCCTTGGCCAGGGCATCGTTCATTTCCTCAACCTGCTGGTCATACAGGCCTTTGAGCAGTTCGATAGCCGACGGCGTAATCTCGCGTGCTACATCAGCAATCGCCTGCTTGGCTTCGGCGGTGCGGGTTTGTAAGGCGGCGTCGGTGACCTGATTGTTATCGACCATCGCCTGCAGGCGGTCGAGCCAATCAAGGTAGCCCGGGAGCTGCGTGGTGCAATGCCAGGCCAGGTGTTCCTTGAGTTTGTCGTTGAACCAACTCTTCTGCCCGGCATTCATGTCCAGGTAGTCATTGAGGGTCCAGGGGATGATCACATCGAGGTTGCGGTAGGCCAGGCCTACGCGATTGCAGCCGGCGAGCGTCAGGCTCAGGGTCAGCAATACCACCAGAAATTTGAGCCGACGCAGCATGGGCGGGTCCTTTGGCAGGGAGGGTTAATGCATGTGAACCTGCGGCAGGGGCGACAGTTCAGCGCATCAATAAAACGACCGCGCGGCCTTCAACGTCAACAGGCCATCGCATTGCGAATTGTGTCCGGAGTACGCCGAACAGTCGCCGCCGCTGAGGCTGGAGTCGCTGTAGATCAGGTTCAGGTCCACGCCCATCCACTGCCGGGAGAATTGCACTGACCAGTCGCTGAAGCTGCTGATGGTGCCGCCTTCGACCGAGGCCGGCGTGCCCAACTGATGGGTGGTGTATTTCATGCTGACGCCAATACCGAACGGCTGCGTGCCGCCCAGGTCGGCGAACAGCGTACTGTCCTGGCGGTCCGGGTCATTGCTGAAGGAGGCGCCGAAACGGTTGCCCAACAGGTTCAGCCCGCCGTATAACTCCTGGCTGTCCAGTGGGCTGAGCTTGGGGTAGCTGTAGTGGATCAGGCCCACTTCGTAACCCAGGGTCTGGTCGAAGGGGTGTTTGAAACCCATGTAGGAATCAACTTCGAGGTTACTGGTGGAGGACAGGCCCATGTTCGGTGAAAACTGACCGAAATAGAGGCCGCTGTCGTGGCTCAAGTCCAGCCCGCCATGGAATGAGTCGCTGCCGGGAGAGGTCGGCTTGACCAGGCCCTGGGCCATGCTGCGGCTGGGAGTGGTCCCCAATTTAAGGTCGAAGTCACCCAGTTCGCGCTGAAACACTTGCGCTTCGGCGAGAGGACTGGCAGCCAGGGCTGCGACCAGAAAAATGATGGGTTTGAACATGCTTCACTCCATGAAAAGCGAGGAGCAGTGACGAAAGAAGTCGGGAGATGCCCGTGCTAGACGTGTGCAAGCATACCGGCGAATGCCGGGAAATGAGGCCCGTTCGTCGATTAGCCAGAGTGTGAATGTGGTGAGGAGGTATTTTCGGCTCTAGTCCTAGCGCCTTGAAGGCAAGGCGCTTAGGGACCAGGTGTGTTGCGCGGTGTTACTTTTTACCCAGGCTGATCTGCTTGGACGGGCCGAAAGTCTGGCCGCTCACGCCCTTGGCAATTTGCTGGATTTCGCCACCGGACTTGAGGAAAGCAGCAATCTGGCTGTTGATCGATTCGCTGGTTTCAACGGCGGGAGCTGGCTTTGCTTTGCTGTTGGATGCTTTTACGCGCATGGCGGCCACTAACCTGTAGAAAATTAACTTGGCCAGGCATCGTACAGGAAATACTTGACAATTGCTTGGCAAATATCCCTCGGGAATTATTGGAGGGGCGTGAAAATAGCCTGGACTTACCGCTGAAATAAGTCCCTAACTTGCTGTTTTAACTCAAGACTGCGCCGCTGCTTGGCTCATGACATCGGCGAAAATTGATTTGCCTGATCGGACGAGCGGAGCGGTGCCAGTAGAACGCCACGCACCCCGCGATTTTTCAGGCGCCCGCGCGTGTCACGCGCAACTCGGGTAGAATGCCGCCCACGCAATGAGGGTAATTGGAAATGGCTTTAGTCGGGCGCTACAACAGTTTGCAAGTGGTTAAACACACTAACTTCGGTTTGTACCTGGACGGTGCGCAGGACGGTGAAATCCTCTTGCCCAATCGGTACATCCCAAAAGACATTCCCAGTGAAGATGAAGACTGGCTTAACGTTTTCATTTATCTGGACAGCGATGACAAACTTATCGCCACGACTGAAAAACCGAAAGTGCAAGTCGGTGAATTCGCCAGTTTGAAAGTAGTTGAAGTCAACAGCATTGGCGTCTTCCTCGATTGGGGTTTGCCGAAAGATCTGTTGCTGCCGTATTCAGAAGAAAAACGCCAGTTGACCGCCGGTGAATATTGCGTGGTGCACGTCTACCTCGACAAGCACACCAGACGCATCACCGCCACGGCGCGCCTGGATCGCTACCTGGACAAGACCCCGGCCAACTACCAGGTGGGGCAGGAAGTCGACCTGCTGGTGGCCGAGGCGACCGACATGGGCTTCAAGGCGATCATCAACAACAAGCACTGGGGCCTGATCCACAAGAACGAAGTGTTCAAGTTCCTGCGCCCGGGCAAGGAAGAGAAGGGCTTCATCAAGGAAATCCGTGCCGATGGCAACATCAGCCTGAGCCTGCAACCGGTTGGCCAGGAAGCGGCGTCGAGCCTCAATTCGAAGATCCTGGCCAAGTTGCGTGACAACAACGGCACTTTGCCGGTCAGCGACAAGAGCGACCCGGCCGTGATCAGCAACTTGTTCGGCGTGAGCAAGGGCAACTTCAAAAAGGCCATTGGTGCGCTTTATAAGCAGGGCCAGATTGTGATTCACGCGGATCGCATTGAACTAAGCTGACGGCTGTTTGCTCTTCTGTAGGTGCCGCTCGGCACCTACAGAGGCTGCCCCCATGACACAAAAAACCCTGTTCGCCTTTCTCGGCACTTTGCTCGCCTTCCTGATCCTCGACGGCCTCTGGCTCGGCGTCTTGATGGGCCCGACCTACAAGGCCCTGCTGGGCCCGTTGATGCTTGATCAGCCACGCCTGCTGCCCGCCGCGCTGTTTTATCTCCTTTATGTGATCGGTTGCGTAGTGTTCGTGGTCCTGCCAAGCGGCAGTTGGCAACGTGCTGCACGTATGGGCGCTTTGCTCGGGCTGGTTGCATACGGCACTTACGACCTGAGCAACTGGGCCACTCTGCAGGGTTGGTCCGCCGGGCTGGCGGTCATGGACATGGCCTGGGGCACCTTTCTGACGGCGGCATGCTGCACGGCTGGTTACCTGTGTGCACAACGAGTGCACCGATGATTGTGTACAGGATTTATGTGCACCGTTGCTGAGCGTAGGGCCCGTGTCTAAAACCTCATAGGTCCCTTTGGAGCGCCGTTCCAGAGGGATTGTGTGCCATTGGCACGCAATCTGCTGAATACCTCGTATACAAACCATGCCGCCTCCCGTATGCACCCGCTACGGCAGCGCAGGCTGGTACTTCGAGGAGCCCAGCGATGACCGAACAATTGCCCAAAGGCTATAGCCCGCGCCTGTACAACCAGGACCTGGGCCCGCTGCCGCAGAAATGGACCTGGTACAACATTTTCGCCTTCTGGATGAGCGACGTGCACAGCGTCGGTGGCTATGTGTTTGCTGCCAGTCTGTTCGCCCTCGGGCTCGCCAGTTGGCAGGTGCTGATCGCTTTGCTCGCCGGTATCTGCATCGTGCAATTGATTGCCAACCTGGTGGCCAAGCCTAGCCAACAGGCAGCGGTGCCTTATCCGGTGATCTGCCGACTGGCGTTTGGCGTATTCGGTGCAAATATTCCTGCAGTGATTCGGGGTCTGATCGCCGTGGCCTGGTACGGCATTCAGACCTACCTGGCGTCGAGTGCGTTGATCATCGTGGTGCTGCGCTTTTTCCCACAGATGGCGGTGTATGCAGAGCCGCATTTCGCAGGCTTGTCCTACCTAGGCTGGTTTGGTTTCCTCAGTTTGTGGGTGCTGCAGGCGGCGGTGTTCTGGGCCGGCATGGAATCGATCCGTCGTTTTATCGACTGGGCAGGCCCGGTGGTCTACGCGGTGATGTTTGCCCTGGCCGGCTGGATCGTGTGGAAGGCGGGCTGGGCGAATATCAGCTTTACCCTGTCGGAAAAATCCCTGTCGGGCTGGCAGGCATTCGGTCAGGTGATTGTGGCGACGGCATTGGTGGTGTCTTACTTCTCCGGGCCGACCCTGAATTTCGGCGACTTCAGCCGCTATTGCCGCAGCATGCAGGATGTGCGGCGCGGTAACTTCTGGGGGCTGCCGGTGAACTTCCTGGCGTTTTCCCTGGTGACCGTGGTGATCGTTTCGGGCACCTTGCCGGTGTTTGGCGAAATGCTGCACGACCCGATCGCTACGGTCTCGCGCATCGACAACAGCATGGCGGTGTTGCTGGGCGCCTTTGCATTCGTGACCGCCACTATCGGTATCAACATCGTCGCCAACTTCGTGTCCCCGGCGTTTGACTTCGCCAACGTCGCGCCGAGTAAAATCAGCTGGCGCGCCGGTGGGATGATCGCCGCGGTGGCCTCGATCTTCATCACCCCGTGGAACCTGTTCAACAACCCCCTGATGATCCACTACACCCTGGATATCCTTGCGGCCTTTATCGGCCCGCTGTTCGGCATCCTGCTGGTGGACTTCTACCTGATCAAAAAACAGAAGATCGACGTGGATGCGCTGTTCGATGACAGCCCGACCGGGCGCTATTACTTCGATGGCGGCGTGAACTGGACGGCGGTCAAGGCCCTGGTGCCCGCGACACTGGTGGGCGTCGCGATCACCTTCACTCCGGCGTTGCAGGGCATGGCCAACTTTGCCTGGTTTACCGGCTGCTTCCTGGGTGGGGTGTTTTTCCTGGTGTTGGCGCGCCGCGAACAGCTGCGTGTGCCCGCTCCGCTGGTTGCCGGTTAACCAAGACCAAGCCTGCCACTGACAAACCGGCTCCGGCGATTACCAGTGCCGGTTGCAGGCCGCCGCTGAGGTGGCTGCTGACCGACGCCAGCAGCGGCCCGCTCAGTTGGCCAAGGGCAAAGCTGGCGGTCAGCAACCCGGTGCTGCGCTGGTAATCATGTGGCGCGACTTCCCGCAAGCGCGCCATCACCAACTGCATGCACGCCAGGAACGGCCCGCCGCACAGCAACACGCCCAGCGCCAACCCCCAGCCATTGCCCAGCAAGCAGGCAAACACTCCCGCCGCCTGCAGCCACAAGGTGGTCATCAGCCAGCGGCGGGTGGTGTTCGGGTCCTTGCGGCGCAAGCTCGCGAGCACCACACCTATGGCTGCGGCCAAGCCGAAGCAGGGCCAGAACAGATCGGCCTGCCAGGCACCCTGGAACTGCGCGCTGGCCATCTGCGACAAGAACGTCGCCGGAATGATGTAGCCCAGGCCGTACAACACGTAGATCCAGCACAGATGCGTGATGCTGCCGTTATGGGGCACCTCGGTGTGGCTGGCAACGGCGGGGTTGGCGGCCGAGGGCTTGGGCAGGAATGGCAGGATTGCGAGCAGCATCACCAGCGCCACCACGCCGTACACCAGCCACAGGGTTGCCGAACGCTGGCCCATCAGGTTGGAGCCCAGCGCCAGCAACCCGGTCAGCAGAATCCCCAAGCCTGGCCCGGCAAACACCAGTGCCCCCAGGCGCGGGCGCCCGGCGGCAATCGCCAGCGGCTGGCTGAGGCTGGTGATCATCACCAATGCCCAGGCACTCGCCACACCCGTGCCGAAGCGCAGCAGCAAATGTGGCCAGAACCCATGGGCCCAGTACGACGCCAGGGTCAGCAGCACGCACAACCACAGTCCTCCATAAAGGCGGCCGCGTACGTGGTGGTGGCTACGGGCGAAGATCGAATCCACCGCACCGACAAAGTAGCCCAGATAGTTGGCGGCAGCGATCAGACCCGCGCCGGTCAAATCGATCTGTCCTTCGCTGAGTAAATGCGGCATTTGCGGGGTCAGGGCGAAGCGGCCGATGCCCATGGCCATCATCAAGGCGATAAAGCTGGCGGTTAAGCGAATCAAGGGAGACATGGTCTGGTTTCCTGCAAGCAAGCGAATGGCCTGCAGGCTATAGCGGATTGACTTTCTGCAAAAATGAATAATAGTGAGTAACTTGTTCAGTTTTGGAGAATGGCATGGAGTTCAGTCAATTGCGGATTTTCCAGGCCGTAGCGGAAGAAGGCTCCATCACCCGCGCAGCCGAGCGCCTGCACCGTGTGCCGTCAAACCTGTCGACGCGGCTCAAGCAGATGGAGGAGCAGCTTGGCGTAGAGCTGTTCGTGCGCGAACGCCAGCGCCTGCAGCTTTCTCCCGCAGGCAAAGTGTTGTTGGACTACAGCACTCGCCTGATCGCACTGCATGACGAAGCCCACGGCGCGGTCCAGGGCGGGCAGCCGGCGGGTGATTTTGTATTGGGCAGCATGTACAGCACGGCGGCGATCCACCTGCCGAAACTGCTGGCGCGCTATCACAAGGCCTACCCGATGGTGAACCTGCAGGTGCAGTCTGCGCCCAGCGGTGAGCTGCTCGAAGGCCTGATCACCGGGCGCCTGGACGCGGCGCTGGTGGATGGCCCGCTGACCATCGCCACCCTGGACGGTGTGCCGTTATGCGAGGAGCGCCTGGTGCTGATTTGCGAAGCCGACCACCCGCCGGTGCGCGGCCCGCAGGATGTTGCCGGGCGCTCGGTGTTCACCTTCCGACGCAGTTGCGCCTACCGGACACGCCTGGAGACCTGGTTTTCCCACGAGCGCGTGGCAATGGGGCGCGCCATCGAGATCGAGTCGTATCAAGGCATGCTCGCCTGCGTCATCGCCGGTTCCGGTGTGGCGATGATGTCTGAATCGATGCTCGACAGCCTGCCGGGCAAGGACAGCGTGTCCGTTCATCCGCTGACCGGGCCATTTGCCACTGCCACCACCTGGCTGATGTGGCGAAAGGGTATGCTCGGCGCTAACCTCAATGCGTGGATCGACCTGCAGCAAGAGGGCAGGGCCGAGTCCTTGCAGGACGCGCGTGCGATTGCTTGAACGATCCGTCAGGATTTGGATCAATTCAGTAATAGTTCGTTGTGGTTTGGTTCAAGCAATGCCTGGGACTTAAGGCTACTATCAGTGTAGGAAAAGGCGACAGAACTCGCGCCTACCAGCATTACCCTCAAAGGGGGCAACCATGAAAGAGAAAATCCAGAACTGGCTCCACGACGTTGGCGTTGCACTCGGCTTGATCGAGCCTCCGCTGCAACCGGTGCCCATCCGCACTGACGACGAACAGCGTCGCCCGCGTCGCCGGTAAGCTCGGGGTCGCCGCAGGAATTACACGGTGGGAGCGGGCTTGCTCGCGAAAACGGTGTGTCAGTTAACGCAAGTGTTGACTGAACCAGCGCTTTCGCGAGCAAGCC